>NZ_CP162006.1:3822919-4141495 GCF_040822085.1 Rhodoferax sp. WC2427
CCAGCTGCTTGCGGTAGGGCTTGGCAAAGCGCCACAGGCGCAGCAGTACCCAGGTGGACGGCGGGGTGTGCAGCTCGCGCTGGCAGACCGGGCATTCTTCGCTGTCGGGCGGCAGGGGCGCGTGGCAGGTGGGGCACTGGCCGGGCTCGTCCAGGGTCAGCTCCAGGGGGGTCGCGCGCTGCTCGAACAGCTTGACCAGGCGCAGCGCCTGCGGGTCGGCCGCCAGGGTGTAGCGCCAGCGGGCCAATCGGGTGTGGGTGTTGTGCAGTTCCAGCGTGCCCACACCGGCGTGGTCAAAGTGGCGCAGGGCCAGATCGGGCGTGAGCGGCCAGGCTTGCCAGCTACCGTCCTGGTGGCTCAGCAGGCGCTGGTCGGTCAGGGACAGCAGGCCGGGCGCAAAGCGCAGCCGGGCGTCCAGGTCAACGGACAGACTGACTAGGGCGTTCTCGTGGGGAAGGAGCTGCGATTGCAAGCCACTGCTTAGTTCGACGGGATGATGGTGTTGCATTTGATTAAAGACCCCAAGATTTTGGCCCAGCGCCGGTGCTTCGTCGGGGACTGAGATTCTCGCCGATGCCAAGTCCATTTCTAATTACCATATGCACCTGCGCACATTAGCCACCAGCAGCCGGGCCGCCCGGACACTACTTACGCCAAAAACATGAGCCTCAAGGACGATATCCAACTGCTGCGCATCAATTATTTGCGCGGCCCCAACATCTGGACCTACCGGCCCGCCCTCGAAGTCTGGCTCGACCTGGGGGAACTGGAAGAATTTCCCTCAAACCTGCTACCTGGCTTTACCGACCGTCTGGTCGCCCTGCTGCCTGCCCTGGTGGAGCACCACTGCGGCGTGGGCGAACGCGGCGGCTTTTTGCAGCGGCTGGTAGAAGGCACCTGGGCCGGCCATGTGCTGGAGCACGTGGTCATTGAGCTGCTGAACCTGGCGGGCATGCCCACCGGCTTTGGCCAGACCCGCAGCACCTCGCAACGCGGCGTGTACCGCATGGTGTTCCGGGCCCGCGACGAGCAGGTCGCCCGCTGCGCCCTGGCCCAGGGCCACCGCCTGCTGATGGCCGCCATCAACGACCAGCCGTTTGACGTGACCGCCGCGGTGGCCGCCGTGCGCGCCGAGGTAGACGACTGCTACCTGGGCCCCAGCACCGCCTGCATCGTGGCCGCCGCCACCGACCGCAGCATTCCGCACATCCGCCTGAACGATGGCAACCTGGTGCAACTGGGCCACGGTGCCCGCCAGCGCCGCATCTGGACGGCCGAGACCGAATTCACCAGCGCCATCGCCGAGGGCATTGCCCACGACAAAGACCTGACCAAGACGCTGCTGCAGTCCTGTGGCGTGCCGGTGCCCGAAGGCGTGGTGGTCGATAGCCCGCAAGCCGCCTGGGAGGCCGCGCAAGACGTGGGCCTGCCGGTGGTGGTGAAGCCCTCCGACGGCAACCATGGCCGCGGTGTGGCGCTGGACCTGAGCACCCAGGCCGACGTGGAAGCCGCCTACCTGGTGGCCGAGCAGCACGGCAGCGAGGTGCTGGTGGAACGCTTTGTGCGCGGCAATGAGCACCGCCTGCTGGTGGTGGGTGGCCGTGTGGTTGCCGCCGCCCGGGGTTCGGTGGCATGGGTCACGGGCAACGGCCAGTCCACCGTGTTTGAGCTGGTGGATGCGCACATCAACACCGACCCGCGCCGTGGCACCCACGAAGACGCACCGCTGGGCCTGATCGACGTCTACAAAGACGAAGCCGTAGTGCTCGACCTGCAGCGCCAGGGCCTCACCCCCGACGCAGTGCCTGCCGCCGGCAAACAGGTGCTGATCCAGCGCAACGGCAACGTCGCCATCGACTGCACCGACCTGATGCACCCTGAGGTGGACCACATCGTGTCGCTGGCCGCGCGCATCGTCGGGCTGGACATTGCCGGGGTGGACGTGGTGTGCGAAGACATTTCCAAACCCCTGGGCCCCCAGGGTGGCGCGATTGTGGAGGTCAACGCCGGCCCCGGTCTGCTGATGCACCTGAAACCCGCCGAGGGTTCGCCCCGCCCGGTGGGCCGCGCCATCGTGGACCACTTGTTCGACGAAGACGCCACCGGCCGCATCCCCATCGTGGGCGTGGCGGGTACGCAAGGCACGCACACCATCGCCCGGCTGGTGGCCTGGCTGCTGCACCTGAGCGGCAAGCGCGTCGGCCTGGCCTGCCGCGACGGCCTGTTCCTGGACACCCGGCGCATCGAAACCAAGGACTGCGCCCACTGGGAACCGGCCCACCGCCTGCTGATCAACCGCTCCATGGAAGCCGCGGTGATCGAAAACGGTGCTGCCAGCATTCTGCGCGACGGCCTGGCCTACGACCGCTGCATCGTCGGCATCGTGACCGACCTGGGCGGCGCATCCACGCTGGCCGAATTCGACATCACCGAAGAAGACCAACTGGTGAAAGTACTGCGCACCCAGGTCGACGTGGTGCTGGCCGAGGGCGTGGCGGTGCTGAACGCCGTGGACGAGCGCGTGGCCGCCATGGCCGAGCTCTGTGACGGCTCTGCCATTTTGTATGGTATTGACCCGCTACTGCCCGCCACCATTGCACACCGTGCTACTGAAGGCAGAGCAGTCATCATCCACAAGGGCCACATCATGCTGGCCACCGGCAGCGCCGAAGTGCCACTGGTCAACCTGGAGCGGCTCACCGCCAACTGGACCACCCCGGCCCAGCTGGAGCCCATCCTGGCCTCGATTGCCGCCGCCTGGGCGATGGATATTTCGCCCGACCTGATCGTGGCCGGGCTCAAGACCTTCGAGCTGGACCTGCCCACCGCCCGCCCCACACCCCCGGTGCGCCCCACCCTGCCCCCTGCCGCCCCCCGCAGCGAACAAGAAGATAGAAAGACCGACTGATGGAAGTCTCACGCATCCGGGCCCTGCGCGGCCCCAATCTCTGGAGCCGCCACACCGCCGTGGAAGCCGTGGTGGCCTGCGCAGAATCCGAGCAAGCCATCGCCCAGCTCCCGGGCTTCGAGGTCGCCCTGCGCGCCCTGTTTCCGGCCATCGGGCCACTGCGCCCCAACCGCGAACACGGTTCGGTGTCGCTGGCCCATGTGCTGGAAGCCGCCACGCTGGCGCTGCAGGCCCAGGCGGGCTGCCCGGTCACTTTCAGCCGCACCGCGGCCACCGAGCAAACCGGTATCTACCAGGTGGTGGTGGAATACAGCGAAGAAGCCGTAGGCCGCCAGGCGCTGGAACTGGCCCAGGCGCTGATCCAGGCTGCACTGGACCACACCGCATTCGACAAAGATGCCGCCATCGCCCAGCTGCGCGAAACCGACGAAGACGAGCGCATGGGCCCCAGCACCGGGGCCATCGTCGATGCCGCCGTGGCCCGGGGCATTCCCTACCGCCGCCTGACCAAGGGCAGCATGGTGCAGTTTGGCTGGGGCTCACGCCAGCGCCGCATCCAGGCGGCAGAGTTCGATTTGACCAGCGCCGTGTCTGAGGCCATCGCCCAGGACAAAGACCTCACCAAGAAGCTGCTGCACGCCGCCGGTGTGCCCGTGCCGCTGGGCCGCCCGGTGGAAACGCTGGAAGAAGCCTGGCAAGTGGCGCTGGAAATCGGCCTGCCCGTGGTGGTGAAGCCGCAAGACGGCAACCAGGGCAAGGGCGTGACGGTCAACATCGTGGACCGTGCGCACCTGGATGTCGCCTTCGCGGCGGCCGCCGAGATCGGCGAAGTGATGGTGGAGAAATTCTTGCCCGGCAGCGACTTCCGCCTGCTGGTGGTGGGCAACAAACTGGTGGCCGCCGCCCGCCGCGACCCACCCCAGGTGCTGGGCGACGGCGTGCACACGGTGCGCGAGCTGGTCAACATCGTCAACTCCGACCCCAAACGCGGCGAAGGCCATGCCACGTCACTGACCAAGATCCGCTTTGACGACATCGCCATCGCCCGGTTGGCGCTGCAAGACCTGGAGCCCGCGTCCGTGCCGGACAAAGGCCGCCGCGTCATCCTGCGCAACAACGCCAACCTGAGCACCGGCGGCACCGCCACCGACGTCACCGACGACGTGCACCCCGCCGTCGCCGCCCAGGCCGTGGCCGCCGCCCAGATGATCGGTCTGCACATCTGCGGCGTCGACGTGGTCTGCGAAAGCATGCTCAAGCCGCTGGAAGACCAGCACGGCGGCATTGTGGAAGTCAACGCCGCGCCCGGCCTGCGCATGCACATCTCGCCCTCGTTCGGCAAGGGCCGCAATGTGGGCGAGGCCATGGTCAGCAACCTGTACGCCGCAGGCGACGATGGCCGCATCCCGGTAGTGGCCGTCACCGGCACCAACGGCAAGACCACCACTGCCCGCCTGATTGCCCACCTGTTCACCAGCAGCGGCCTGCGCGTGGGCATGACCAACACCGACGGCGTGTACGTCAATGGCCGCCAGATCGACAGCGGCGACTGCTCAGGCCCCAAAAGCGCCCGCAATGTGCTGATGCACCCCGATGTGGACGCCGCCGTGTTTGAAACCGCCCGCGGCGGCATGCTGCGCGAAGGCCTGGGCTTTGACCGCTGCCAGGTGGCCGTGGTAACCAACATCGGCGCGGGCGACCACCTGGGCCTGAACTACATCACCACCGTGGAAGACCTGGCGGTGCTCAAGCGCGTGATCGTGCAAAACGTGCCCGCCACTGGCTACGCCGTGCTGAATGCCGCCGACCCCATCGTCGCCGCCATGGCCACGGCCTGCCCCGGCAACGTCATCTACTTCACCGCCGACCGCCACCACCCGGTGATGGCCACCCACCGCGCCCAGGGGCGGCGCACGGTGTATGTGGATGGCGACCATATCGTGGCGGCTGTGGGCTCGTGGCGCGAGCAGATTGCCCTGCGCGATGTGCCGCTGACCCGTGCAGGCACCATTTCCTTCCAGGTGGACAACGCCATGGCCGCGGTGGCCGCCGCCTGGGGCGTGGGCATGAACTGGGAGACCATCCGCCGCGGCCTGTCGAGCTTCTCCAACGATGCCGACAACGCCCCGGGCCGCTTCAACGTGATGGACTACAAGGGTGCCACGGTGATTGCCGACTACGGCCACAACCCGGATGCCATGCGCGCCCTGGTGTCCGCCGTGGAAGCCATGCCCGCCAAGCGGCGCTCGGTGGTGATCAGCGGCGCGGGCGACCGGCGCGATGAAGACATCCGCGAACAGACCGTGATTTTGGGCGACGCGTTTGACGACGTGATCCTGTTCGAAGATGCCTGCCAACGTGGCCGTGCCGACGGCGAAGTGGTCAAGCTGCTGCGCGAAGGCCTGGCCAACGCCCAGCGCACCCGCTCGGTGGACGAAATCTACGGCGAATTCATCGCCATCGACCACGCCCTGGCGCGCCTGCAACCGGGCGACCTGTGCCTGATCCTGGTGGACCAGGTGGAAGAAGCCCTGGCGCACCTGGCGCAACGGGTGGCTGCGGCCTAGAAAAAGCCGTTTTGCTGCACTGCAACAGGGCAGGATGGTGGAAGCCATCCTGCCCTGTTGCGTTGGGATGGTGCACCTGGGCACGGTTACAAGCCTTTCAGGCCGCTCACGCCGATGGGATCGGCGTGAGCAGCTATAAATTTTGAAAAATATGTAAATATTTGTTGGCATGGTGTTTGCACTGTGGAAGTGGACATTCAGTTCACTTAACCACCAGGGATACACAATGAAAACCACACGCACAGGCGCGGTTCTTTTGGCAGCTGCAGCAGCTTTGACCACCGGCACGCTGGCGCAAGCCGCCGACTGGAGCGACACCTCCATCGGCTACCGCTACGGCACCAGCTTCCGTGAGCCGTTCAACAGCAAAGACCTGTCCAAGAACATCATCAACATCACCCACGTCAGCGGCTACAAGTACGGCACCAACTTCCTGAACCTGGACTTGCTGCAATCCGACGCGGACGACAGCAGCGCCCAGGAGGCCTATCTGGTCTACCGCCACACGCTGGACCTGGGCAAGGTCAGCGGCAAAAGCTTTGCCATGGGCCCGGTGCGCGGCCTGGGCCTGACAGCCGGGTTCGACTGGAACACCAAGAACGACACCGGCTACGCGTCCAAAAAACGCATGTTTGTAGTGGGCCCTACGCTGATGATGGACGTGCCGGGGTACTTGAACGTCAGCCTGCTGCTGCTACGAGAAAGCAACATGCCCAAGTCCATCACCAGCCGCTACACCTACGACACCCACCCCATGCTGAACCTGGCCTGGGGTGTGCCTATCGGTGGCACCGGACTGGCGTTTGAAGGCTACATGAACTACATCGCATCCAAGGGAAAGAACGAATTTGGTGGACCCACCTCTGCCGAAACCAATATCGATGGCACGGTTTTCTACGATCTGAGCCCGGCGCTGGGTGCCAGCCCCAAGACCCTGCGCATCGGCGTGGGCTACCAGTACTGGCGCAACAAGTTTGGCAACCCCGGCACCATCACCGGAACCACGGCCAAAACGCCCATGGTCCGCGCCGACTACCACTTCTAGTGCCCAAAGCGCCATGCGGGCTAGCCACCCAGCCGCATGGCGCGTAACTGCCCCTTGCCGGAGCGAAGGCCGGGGGCACGGGCAGCGGTAAAATCGCGCCTTTGTCGACCTTCCCCCTCCATCCATGCCGCCTGTAACCGCCGGGCCCACCCGGGCCTGCTTTGACCTGAAAAGTGCCACGCTGCCCCTGATTGCGGTGGTGCTGAAAACCGCCGACCTGGCCGCCCTGGCCCAGGAGATGGAAACCCGCTTTGGCGACACCCCCGATTTTTTCGACCAGGACCCGGTCGTCATCAACCTGGTGCCGGTGGCCGACAGCACCGACTCCATCCATTTCAAACTACTGATCGAGCTGTTGCGCAGCTACCGCATGCAGCCGATTGCCGTGCACGGCGGCAACGCAGAGCAACGGCAGGCGGCTGTGCAGGCCGGGCTGGTGGATGCCCCCGACATCACCAACGCGGCACCCCTGCCCCCCGCTGCGCCCCCCGTTGCCGCCCCTGCGCCCGAACCCGCCGTGGTGGTGCCCAGCGGTGCGCTGGTCATCGACAAGCCCTTGCGCTCGGGCCAGCAGGTCTACGCCCGCGGCAGCGACCTGGTGGTGCTGGCCATGGTCAGCAACGGTGCCGAGGTACTGGCCGACGGCAGCATCCACGTGTATGCCCCGCTGCGGGGCCGCGCCATTGCCGGTGCCAAGGGCAATGAAGATGCCCGCATCTTCAGCACCTGCCTGGACGCCGAGCTGGTCTCCATTGCCGGTGTCTACCGCACCTCTGAAATCCCCTTGCCCGCCGAGGTGCAGGGCAAACCGGCCCAGGTGCGGCTCCTGAGCGAAAAGCTGGTCATGGAAGCCCTCTAATGGCCACACGCCGCAAACAAAACCCGGTTCGCCGCCCACCACCGTCGGCATCCATCACCCCATTCAAACCCAGAACCCTGAAAGACCCGCAACCCATGACCAAGATCATTGTGGTGACATCCGGCAAAGGTGGCGTTGGCAAAACCACCACCAGTGCCAGTTTTGCCTCCGGCCTCGCGCTGCGCGGCTTCAAGACTGCCGTGATCGACTTTGACGTCGGCCTGCGCAACCTCGACCTGATCATGGGCTGCGAACGCCGCGTGGTGTACGACCTGATCAACGTCATCCACAACGAGGCCAACCTGAACCAGGCCCTCATCAAGGACAAGCAGTGCGACAACCTGTTCGTGCTGGCCGCCTCGCAGACCCGCGACAAAGACGCACTGACGCAAGACGGCGTGGAGCGCGTACTCAAGGACCTGGGCGAGATGGGCTTTGAGTACATCGTCTGCGACTCGCCCGCAGGCATCGAAACCGGCGCGCTGATGGCCATGCACTTTGCCGACGAGGCCCTGGTGGTGACCAACCCCGAAGTGTCTTCGGTCCGCGACTCCGACCGCATCCTGGGCATGCTGGGCTCCAAAACCAAGCGCGCCATCGAAGGCAAGGAGCCGATCAAGGAGCACCTGGTCATCACCCGCTACAACCCGGTGCGGGTGGAAGACGGCCAGATGCTGTCGCTCGAAGACATCCAGGACATCCTGCGCATTCCGTTGATGGGCGTGATCCCCGAGTCGGAAACCGTGCTGCAGGCCTCCAACCAGGGTCTGCCCGCCATCCACCTGACCGAAACCGATGTGTCCGAGGCCTACAAAGACGTGGTCGCCCGCTTCCTGGGTGAAGATAAGCCCATGCGTTTTGTCGAAGCCGTGAAGCCCGGATTTTTCAAGCGCCTTTTCGGAGGGAAATAAGCCATGTCTTTTCTGTCGTTCTTCTTGGGCGAGAAGAAAAAAACCGCCACGGTGGCCAAAGAGCGGCTGCAGATCATCTTGGCGCACGAGCGCAGTGGGCGGGGTGCCAGCCGCCCCGACTACCTGCCCGCCCTGCAGCGTGAACTGCTGGCGGTGATCTCCAAGTACGTGTCGATCAACGCCGAAGACATCAAGGTCCACCTGGAGCGCCAGGACAACCTGGAAGTGCTGGAAGTGAAGATCGAACTACCCGAAGCCTTGCGCTGATACAGGAGACCTGGATGAAGCTGTGGACTGTTTCCCTGGCACTGGCTGCCACCTGCGTGGCCGCCCAGGCCGAGCAGATCGGCTCCGTGGACACGGCCTTCCAGTGGATTGGCCCCGACCACAAGATCGTCGTCGATGCCTTTGACGACCCGCTGGTGCAGGGCGTGACCTGCTTTGTGTCGCGGGCCAAAACCGGCGGGCTCAAGGGCGCGTTTGGCCTGGCCGAAGACAAGGCCGAGGCCTCCATCGCCTGCCGCCAGGTCGGCCCCATCAGCTTCACCAAGCCGCTGCCGCAAAGCGACGAGGTGTTCAATGAACGCCTGTCCATCCTGTTCAAAAAGCTGCGCATCGTGCGCATGGTGGACAAAAAGCGCAACGCCCTGGTCTACCTCACTTATTCTGACAAGCTGATCGACGGCTCGCCGGAAAACGCCGTCACCGCCGTGGCGGTAGACCACGCGACGGCCATTCCGCTCAGGTAATTCAGGCCCAGTCGCTGGAGCTATCCCCGCCGCTGTCGCCGCCGATATCCAGCCCGTCGTCGTTGCCAAACACATCGGTGGTGTCGTCGGCCAGGGGCTGCGCCGCTGCGGGTGCCGCTGCGGGTGCCGCCGCCGTTGGCTCGCTCAGGCCGAACGCCGAAGCCGGGGTCTCGCTGGCCAACGCCGCCGCCTTGCTGCCGTGCTGGCCCATCAAGCTCTCGATCCCCTGGAACAAAAATGCCCCCGCCGCCACGCCCGCCGCGGTGGTCGCCATGCTGGTCAGGAAACTGGGGGCTTGAAAGCGCGACGGGGCTGCCGGGGCGGCCACCGGCATCGCCTGCGGGTACGCGGGTGCAGGGGCGTAGGCCGCCACCGGGGCCACCGGGGCACGGCCCCACCCATTGGCATCCAGAAAGTTGCCCGCCGGTTGGGCCTGTTGCGCCTCGGCCTGCAGGCGGGCGATCTGGGCCTGGGCGGTTTGCAGGGCGTTGTCTTGCAGCAGGCAGCGTTGCACCAGCAAATAGGCGGCATCGGGCTGGCGCGCCACGGCCTCGGCGATCAGGGCCTGGGCTTGCGGGTCTTTGGCCCCGGCCTGGGCTTGCGCCAATTGCAACAAAAACCGGCTGAGCTGTTCGCGTTCTGGGATGTTCATGGGAGCCTCGGTGAAAGTAGATGCCTTCTAAATGCTGCCGACCCACCCCAATTCAACACCCCAGGGATGTCAATTCGGGGTAAAGCCCAACCGGCAAATACTATATTTTTTATAGCTACTTACGCCTATAGAATAAGCGCAAGATGCCTATTTGGCACCAAGTCTTTATGCGCTCGCGGGCCCCTGGTGGAACACCAGTTCGTCCACCACCTGCCCGCCCACCAGATGCTGGTCGATGATGCGGTCCATGTTGGCGGGGGTGACGTTGTAGTACCAGGTGCCGTCGGGCTGCACGCACAGCACCGGCCCGCCCTTGCAGGCGGCGAAGCAGCTGACCCGGCTGCGTTTGACGCGCAGCGCGCCCTCGTGCAGCCCGGCGGCCTTGAACTTGTCGCCCAGGCTGTCGAACAGCGCCTGCGACTGGCCATCCTGCGTGCAGCGGCTGCCGGTACAAACGAGGATGTGGCGCTTGTAGTCGCCGATCTTGGGTTTGGTGACCTCGCTCATTCCTGCACCTCTTCGACCGGCGCAGGCTCGGCGTGGACCGGGGTGCGCAGCACCATGTCGACGTAGTCCTCGGGCAGCCGGTGCTGCCGGGCCAGGGTGGCCACACTGGTGCCGTCGGCAAAGTCGGCGCGCAGGTTGTCCATCCAGCCCAGCAGGCCGGTGGACAGCGAACGCCCGGCCTTTTCGCCCGCGCGGGTGCTGCCACCGTCGTCCAGGTCGTATTTGTTGGCGTAGCCACGGGGCGTGACCATCAGGCCGTGCTGGACGAAGGTGTGGCTGTTGCCGATCAGCACCGTGGTCAGCATGCCGATGTCGCAGTCGCTCATGGTGGCCAGCGTGGTGAACTCGATGCGCTCGCGGCGGCGGTAGGCCGACTTGACCACCGCCACCGGCGTGTCCGGCCTGCGGTGGCGCAGAAACAGCGCCTGCGCCTGCACGATCTGCTGGGTGCGCCGTCCACTCTTGGGGTTGTACAGCGCCACCACAAAGTCGGCGGCGGCCACGGCGTCCAGGCGGCGCGCAATCACCGGCCAGGGGGTCAGCAGGTCGCTCAGGGAGATCGAGCAGAAGTCGTGCGTCAAGGGCGCCCCCACCAGCGCGGCGCAGGCGTTGATGGCCGACGCGCCGGGCACCACCTCCACCGTAATCTCCGACTCCGGGGTCCAGCCCGCCTGGAACAGCACCTCGTAGGTGGGCCCGGCCATGCCGTAGACCCCGGCATCGCCGCTGGAGATCAGCGCCACCTTCTTGCCCTCGCGGGCCCGGTCCAGCGCGTTAACGGCGCGGTCCAACTCTTCGGTCATGCCTTTGCGGATGACCTCCTTGCCCTCCAGCAGGTCGGCCACCAGCTTGATGTAGGTGGAGTAGCCCACCACCACATCGGCCTCGGCAATCGCCTCGCGGGCGCGCTGGGTCATGTGCGCATGGCTGCCCGGGCCAATACCAACCAGGGAAATCTTGCCGCTCATGGCTGGAGCCCCGGCACCGGGATGGCGCGGGTGAACGCCCCGGCCAGGCTGGGCCGCAGCCAGCGCTGAAACGCCAGGCCACAGGCCACAGCCATGCAGGCCCAGAACGAGAGCGACACCCAGGTGGTGGCCCAGATGAACTGCGTACCCAGCGCGCGCAAGGCCGTCTGCGCCTCGCCGCTGAAACCGGCCAACGGGTCGGCGCTGATGTGCGGAGCCCCCACGACAAACGGCAAAGCCAGCCAGGCCGCCGCTGCCACCCAGCGCAGCGGGCTGCGCAAACCCGCCGCCACCGCGCAAGCCAGCGCCGCGCTCACAGCCGCCAGCAGCCACCAGCCTTGGCGCGAGCCCAGGCGGGCGGCATCCATGCCCGGAATCTCGGCATGCAGCCCCAGGGACGGCCAGAAATGGAACACCAGCCAGCCCGCAGCCGCCGTCCACAGCGCCAGCGGCACCGGGCGCAGCGCCGTGCCGCGCCACAGGCAGACGCCCATCACCGCCAGCACCAGCAGCGCCATGCTGAAAGCGTGCAGCACGTTGGCGACCCAGGTCCAGACCACACGTTCGGTGCCGTCGGCGGGAGCCCAGGCTTCGGTTGCGTGGTCATGCGCTGCGGCTTCCGTCTGCACCAGGGTGGCAGGCTCCAACGCCACCGGGGCTTCGAGCTTCAGGTCCTCGTACTGTTCGGCGGCCAGAATGATGGGCACAGCCTGCCACTGCTGCACACCCGACTGCACGCTGCCGACCAGCAGTGCGGCGGCCAGGGCCGAAAAAATTAAGCGTTGAAAGATCATGCGGTGCTCCGGGCTCAGTGGCAGGGTTTGACGGTCACGTGGCGCACGTCGTGCGCGGCGTTGTGCAGCAGCGGGCTTTCGGCAAACGCCACGCCGTAAAGCACCACCATGCCCAGGGCGGCCCCGGCGGCAAGTTGCAGCAACAGGCTGCGGGTGGCGCTGGTGGTAGCGGCAGGCGTAGTGATGGTGGGGGTGGTGGTGGAAGTGGTGTGCATCAAGGGCTCCAAGGTTAAGAAAGACGGGCAAGGGAAACCGTGGCGTTGTGCCCATCGGCACCACGGTGTTTGAGTTTTTCGACCACCAGGGCGGACATGGGCAGGTTGCCCCCCACCAGCAGGGCCGCAGCCTCGCTGACCGATGGGGTGCCGGTGTGCTTGCGAACCACCTCCGACGGGTGGGGAACAGCGACGGTGGCGAGTTCGTCCGGGCGGAAGAAGCGAACCGCCCAGCCGTGCTCCAACGCCAGGGCCAGAAGCCCGGGTTCGTCCGCTTTGAGGTCGATGCTGGCCACCGCCCGGATCTGCGACACCTGCGCACCTACCCGCTGCAAGGCCTGCTGTAGCGCCTGGTGCAAGGTGGCCAACGAGGTGCCGCGGTCGCAACCCAGGCCCAGGGTGAATTGGGCGGTCATGGGCTGCCACCCTGGAGGGCCAAGCGCGGGCCGTTATTTTCAAAAATCATAGCTACAAACCTAAGCCACATCAGCGCAAGGTGGCCGGTAGACTACCAAGCGCTCGGGCAGCGCGGTCCAGCGCTCCACCGGCACCTCGGCATCGGTGATCCACAGCACGGCTTTGAATTGCGCCAGGTCCACATCGGCAAAGCGGGTGAACGTGTGGATGTTGGCGGGCAAGGGCGTGGGCCGGGTCCACCAGTGCGGGCTGCCGGCTTCCTGCACCAACGCAATCGGCTCGCCATTCACCACATGGGCCGATACGCGGGTGATGTTGATCTTGGGTGCCTCCACCTTCCAGCCCAGCTCGCGGCCCAGAATGTCTACGGGAATGGTCTTGCCTACGTCGGATGCGGTGGTCAGCACCGCAGTGGCACCCAGCAGGGCCGCGACGTGCTCGGCCATGGCATTGGCCCCGCCCACATGGCCCGACAGCACCGGAATGACAAACTGCGCCGCGTCGTCCACCACCAGCACGCCGGGGTCTTCGTCCTTGCTTTTCAGGTGCGGGGCGATCAGGCGCACCACCGCCCCCAGCGACACGAAAAACACCACCTGGTCAAAGTCGGCCATCAGCGCGCCGATCTCGTCGCGGAACGGGCCGCTGTAGGCCCGCACCGGGTTGGATAAACCAGCCATCAGTGGTGCAAACTTGTCGGCCACACAGACGCTGGCCTCGGGCATCTGGCGGGCCAGATCGGCGGTTTGCTGGGCTCCGTGCTTGGTGATGGCCACTAGGGCGACGCGGACGGGGGTGTTCATGCGGGGGTTTCCTCTTCTTCGGTGTCGGTGGATGTTTTCTTGCGGCAGCCGCGCTGCAGTTCGCCGCGCACGCGGTCGGGGTTCTTCACCAGCAGCAGGGATAAATAGTTGACCGTGGTGCCCTGCAGCGTGGCCACGTCGGTCACGATGCGCTCCACCGGCGAACCGGCTTTTTCGATGAAGCGGCTGTGCTGCAGCAGGCCGCGCCGCGCCAGCAGCGCCAGCAGCTCGTCCAGCAGCGGCTTGACCTTCATCAGCACCAGGGTGTCAAAGTCGTCCAGCATCTTCTCCACCGCCGCGATGCCGTAGGCCGCGGGCACGATGGCGATGGTGTCGTCCTGCTCCGACAGCGGCATCTGCAACTGGGCGCAAGCGGCGTTGAACGAGGTGACGCCGGGCACCACCTCGATGCGGGCCTGCGCATCCAGCCCGCGCAGCACGCGGGCCAGGTAACCAAAGCTGGCGTAGGTGGAGGCATCGCCTTCGACCAGAAACAGCACGTCCTGCCCGGTGGCCAGCAGCGCCTGCACCGTCTCGGCGGCCTTGAGCCAGTGGCGGGCCAGCTTCTCCACGTCGTGCGTCATGGGAAACAGCAGCGGCTGGTGCCGGGGCGGCAGCGGCAACCCGGCGCGCACGGCGATGTCCAGCGCATAGCTTTCCTTGCGCAGGCTGCGCACCGGGTAGGTCCACACTGTGCCGGGCCGCTCCAGCAGGGCCCAGGCGCGGCGGGTGATCAGGCCGGGGTCGCCGGGGCCCAGCGATACGCCATACAACATGCCGGGCTGTGTCATGCCGAAGCTCCTGCTTGCGCGCACACAATCCACACCGGATTCTCGGCGGCCATGCGGTGCATGTGCAGGATGGGTTTGCTGCGCGAGGCCTGTAGTTGCAGCACGTCCCAGCTGGCGCCCTGCGCTTTCAGGCTGGCCACGGCCACGCCCAGGTTTTCAATCGTCACAAAATTCATTACCAGCCAGCCTTGGGGTTTCAAACGTTTCAGAACCAGCGCAATCAGCTCGGCCAACTCGCCACCCGAGCCGCCGATGAACACCGCGTCCGGGTCGGCCCAACCGTGCAGGCCCTCGGGGGCCTTGCCGTGCAGCAGGCCGTGGTTGCTGATGCCCATGGCCAGCCGGTTGCGCTGCACGATGGCGCAGTCGTCTGCGTTCTTCTCGATGGCGTAGACGTGGCCATGGCGGCACAGGCGCGCGGCTTCCAGGCCCACCGCACCCGAGCCCGCGCCGATGTCCCACACCACGCTGTGCGAAGTCAACTGCATGCGCGCCAGCGATACGGCACGCACCTCGTTCTTGGTGATCAGCCCCTTCTCGGGGTGGCGCTGTTCAAAGCGGGCATCGGGCAGGCCGAACAGCACCTGCGGCGGGCGCAGCGTGGTACGCCACAGCAGCACCACGTTCGGGTCGGCAAACGGCATCTGCGCCGCAGCGCTCATGGCCATGCCGCTGACGATGCGCTCCCCAGGCTGGCACAGGCGCTCGGCCACGGCCATCTCGAAGCCATCGGCCAGGCCCTCGGTGACCAGCATGCGGGCGATGCGGTCGGGCGTGTTGTGCGGGCTGGTGAGGATGGCCAGGCGGTCGTGCTGGCGGATGTCGCGCAGCAGGGCGTACAGGCCGTGGGCCGGCGGCGACCCGGCCACCCAGTCGCCCGCGTCCTGGCTATGCACCGAGGCAAACTTCATCTCCTGCCACGGCAGGCCCAGACGGGCGCAAGCCAGTTGCAGGGTGGAGACGTTGGGCACCACCTCGATGGCCTCGATGCACAGGCGCGAGGCCAGATACGCCGCAATGCCGTGGCACAGCGGGTCGCCGGTGGCCAGCACCACCACGCGCAAGGCGTCGGCCTGGGCGGCGCGTATCCACTCGGGTACCTGCGACAGCGCGCCGGTCAGGTCGCGCTGCTGCGCACCGGGGGCAATCTGGTCGGCAAACAGCTGCAGCGTGCGCGTGCCGCCAATCACCAGCTGGGCCGCTTGCAGGTGCTGCAAGGCGCTAGCACTGAGGCTGGCAATGCCGTCGTCCAGCACGCCGACGATGCGGCATTTGTCGATTACGGGTTCAAATCTCAAGAAGCCTCCGCTATTTTTTTGCCGTCAAAATCACAGACGAGCACCTGCAGTTCAAATTGGTCGGGGTAGCGCGTGCGCAGGGTCTCGATGACCTTGTGTGCCAGCGCGGTATGGAAGGCGGTGCCCAGGCCCAGCGCGTCCATGCGCTCCCCGGCATAGCGGGCGGTCTCGTTGCCGCGGATGGCCTCGCACACCTCGGCAGGCGCGCCGATGCGGGCGGCAATGTCGGCCAGCAGGCCGGTATCCACCTCGGCCCGGCCCGCGTGGGTGATGGTTTCGCCCTGGGCGATCTTGGTCAGCTTGCCCACCATGCCGCCGATGACGACCTTTTTCAGCCCGGCCTTCACCGCCGCTCCCATGGCGTAGCGCAGGAAGTCGCCCATCTGCACAAACGCGGGTTCGGGCAGCTCCGGCATTTCGGCCATCACAAATTTCTCGGTGCGGCCACCGGTGGTCAGCACCACCACGCCATGGCCCAGGGTGCCCGCCACCTGCACGCCCTGCACCACGCTGGCACGGTAGGCCGCGGTGGAATACGGCTTGACGATGCCGGTGGTGCCGAGGATGGAGATGCCGCCCAGGATGCCTAAGCGCGCGTTCAGCGTCTTCTTGGCCATCTCTTCGCCCTGGGGCACGGAGATGGAGACTTCCAGCCCCACCTCGTCCAGCAGCGCCACCCCCACCAGCCGCACATTGGCTTCGATGTTGCGGCGCGGCACCGGGTTGATGGCCGGGCCACCCACCACCAGGCCCAGCCCCGGCATGGTCACCGTACCCACGCCCACGCCCCCCGCCAACACCACCTGGCCCGCGTGGTCCGGCAGCACCCGCACATCGGCGGTGAGGTGGGCCTTGTCGGTGCAGTCCGGGTCGTCGCCCGCGTCCTTGATGACCATGGCGTGGGCCGTGTGGCCGTCCACGCGGCCATCCAGCACGGCAAAGGTCACCAGGTCGCCATTGGGCAGCAGGCACTCCACCTCCGTTGGCACCGCGCCCGTGGCCAGGCCGATCACAGCAGCACGCGCAGCCGCGGCGGAGCACGCACCGGTGGTGAAGCCGGTGCGGGTGCCGCGGGGGGTGTCTTTTTTCAGCATGGCGTGGGGGTCTTTTTGCATCCCTGGCCGGGCGCACATCCCGGCCAGGGATCGCCGTTAGCGCCAACCCGCCCATAAGGGGCAGAGCCCCAATGCGAGAAGCATCTCTCTGCGCCCGCCAGCAGCCCGCGCGCAATGGGCATCCGACCCCCATGGGCTACAACGCCCATCACGCAGCCAACTCCCGCGCCTCGGCCAACCCCAGCAGCGCATGGATCGCCGCCACCACCAGGGTCGAACCGCCCTTTCGGCCCCGGATGACGATCCACGGCACATCCACTTCCAGCGCCACCAGATCCTTGGACTCCGCCGCCGACACAAAGCCCACCGGCATGCCCACCACCAGCGCAGGCCGGGCCCCCTCCTCGTGCACCAGGCGCACGATCTCGATCAGGGCCGTGGGCGCATTGCCGATGCCCACAATCGCGCCATCGACCAGCCCCAGCCGGTGGGCTTTGCGCATGGCCTGCACCGCACGGGTCGTGCCCTCGGCCTTGGCGCTTTCAATCACATCCGGGTCGCTGATGAACTGGTGCGTGCGCATGCCAAAGTGGCCCAGGCGCGGGGCCGACAGGCCCACGCAGATCATCTCCACGTCGGCCACCACGCGGGTGCTGCGCGACAGAATGGCGACCAGCCCCTGCTCCACCGCAGTGGGGTGGAAATCGGTCAGGCCGTTGAAGTCAAAGTCGGCGTTCGCGTGGATCATGCGGCGCACGATGGGCCACTGCGTGGGCGTGTAGCCGTGCGCCAGCACCTCGCGGTCGATCACGGCGAAAGAATCGTGCTCGATGGCGCGCCCGGCCGCAGTGAGCTGCTCGGTAACGACGTTGGCGGCCTTAGATGCGGGCGTGGTCATGGTCGTGCCCGTGGGGGTGCGCGTGGTCGTGCGCATGGGGATGGCCATGCTCGTGAGGATGGTCGGGCCCATGGCTGTGCGGCGCCGCGCCATCGTGGTGGTGGCCACCCATGCCGTGCTCCTCGGCAAAGCTGCGGAACTTGCAGCCGTCGCAGGGCATCAGCGCCGCCGGGGCGTTGCGCTTCAGGTCCATCACCCGCTGCTCCAGCAGTTCGAAAATTTCCTTCTCAAAACCGAAGTATTTCGTCGCAATAAAGCGCAGCGTGGGGTACTGGGCCTGCAGGTGCGCCACCTGGCGGGCGATGCGCTCCACCAGCGTGCCGTTGAACAGGTAGTACGGCAGCACCACCACCTGCCGCATACCCAGCAGGCTCTGGCGCTGCACGGCTTTTTCCAGGCGCGGGTAGGTGATGCCGGTAAAGGCCAGGTCCACCAGCTCGTGGTCGGTTTCTTCCATCAGCCAGCGCGCCATCTTGGCCATGTCGCCATTGGCCTGGCGGTCGGACGAGCCCCGGCCCAGCAGCACCACGCCGGTGGTGGTGGGGTCGGGCATGTCCAGCGCCTGCATCGCACCCTTGAGGCGGCGGCGCAGGATCTCCAGAATCGGGTCGCAGGCGGTGAGGTGCGGCGCGTACAAAAACTGCACCAGCGGGAACTGCAGGCGCGCGCCGTCGATGGCCTGTGGAATGTCCATCTTCACGTGGCCCGCCGCGTTCAAAATCAGCGGCACCACCACCACGCGGTGGGCGCCCGCCGCCGCGCGGCGCAGGCCCTCGCCCATGGTGGTGTCGGAAAACTCGATGAAGCAGACCTCGATACGCCAGCCCGGCTGGCGCTGCCGCCAGTGTTCGGCGAAGGCCAAAATCTCGTCGTTGCCCGACTGTTCACGCGAGCCGTGGCCGATCAGCAAAATGGTGTCTAGGGTCATGGGGATTCCAAAGTAAGGTTCTCGGCAGGCACGCTGGCGCGGCGAAACCGGTGGGTGAAACTGGCGTCGTAGAGCTTGGACTTGGCCAGGGTGGTCCATTGGCGCGCACCCAGGGTGGGGCTGGCGATGACCATGGACTGGGTGGCAATGCGGGCCTCGCGGCACAGGGCCTGGATGGTGGCCACGGTGCCGCGCACGATCTTTTCCTCGCCTGGCCAGCTGGCTTTGTGCACCACCACCACGGGTGCGTCGGGCGACCAGCCTGCGGCCAGCAGCTCGGAGGCCACCTTGCCCAGCAGCGTGATGCTCAGAAAGATGCACAGCGTGCAGTGGTGCGCCGCCAGCGCTGCCAGCGACTCGCCTGGGGGCATGGGCGTGCGGCCTTCCACACGGGTGAAGATCACGGTCTGCGTCACCTCGGGCAGGGTCAGGCTTTCCACCGCCGCCGCCGCGCTGGCCATGGCCGACGACACGCCCGGCACCACCTGCAGCGGCACGCCCGCCGCGTCCAGCGGCTGCACCAGCTCGATCAAGGCGCCGTACAGGCCGGGGTCGCCGGTTTGCAGGCGCACCACCGTCTGGCAGCGCCCGGCCTGGGCGATGAGCCAGGAGGACATCTGCTCCAGCGTCATCTCCTTGCTGTCGGCCACCACGCAGTCGGCGGGTGCCCAGCGCATCGCGGCTGCGCTAACCAGCGAGCCCGCGTACAGAATGGCCCCGGCGCGTTCCACCAGGCCGCGGCCTTTGACAGTGATGAGTTCCGGGTCGCCCGGGCCCGCGCCGACGAACCAGACGGTTCCGATTTCAGTGGACATGGCTTTCCTTGGGCGCAAACAGCCGCGCCACGGCCGGGGGGTTGGAGGGGAAATACAGGTGCAGGAACGAGGCATGCAGCCGCCCGGTGCGGTAGACCGGCTCGCCCTGGCCGCTTTGGCGCTGCGGCTGGGTGGTGGCCATAGGGGCCATGGCGCTGTCCATGCGCGCATGGTGGAAGCTGTGGCCGCGCAGCCGCCCCTCGGGCAGGTCGACAGCGTGCATGCCCAGGTTGACAAAGCGCTTTTGCAGTGCCGCCGTGCCCGGCAGCAGGCCCCACATCGGCACGGCGCTGCCGTCGTGCGCGGCCAGGCTGTCCAGCAGCGCCAGCATGCCGCCGCACTCGGCCACGGTGGGTTTGCCTGCCGCGTGGTGGGCCTGGATGGCGGCGCGCATGGGCTGGTTGGCGTGGAGCTGCGCCAGGTGCAGCTCGGGGTAGCCGCCGGGCAGGTACAGGCTGTGCGCGTCGGGCAAGCGGGCATCGGCCAGGGGCGAGAAGAAGTGCAGCTCGGCTCCCAGCGCACGCAGCGTGTCCAGGTTGGCGGCGTACAAGAACGAGAAAGCGGCATCGCGCGCCACTGCAATGCGCACACCGGCGAGCAGCGGGGGGACGGGTTCTGCCGGGCTGGGGTCAAACCGCACCGGGCTGGCCATGCCCTCGGCACTGGGACCGATGGCCTGGGCGGCCAGAGCGATGCGCTGGTCCAGTTGCGCCACTTCGGCGGCCTGCACCAGGCCCAGGTGCCGCTCGGGCAGCGCGTAGTCGGCCGAACGCGGCAGTGCGCCCCACCAGCGCAGGCCGGCGGGCAGGCTGTCCTGCAGCATCTGCGCGTGCGTCGCACTGCCGACGCGGTTGGCCAGCACCCCGGCGAACTGCAGGCCGGGGCGGAAGCTGCTCAGGCCATGGGCCAGCGCGCCAAAGGTCTGCGCCATGGCCGCGCCGTCGATCACCGCCAGCACCGGCAGGCCCAGGGCCTGGGCCAGGTCGGCGCTGCTGGGGGTGCCGTCGAACAGGCCCATCACACCTTCGACCAGGATCACATCGGCGTCCAACGCCGCCGCGTGCAGCAGCGCCCGGCAGTGGGCCTCGCCGCCCATCCACAGGTCGAGCTGGTACACGGGGTGGCCGCTGGCGCGCTCCAGCACCATGGGGTCCAGGAAGTCGGGCCCGGTCTTGAACACGCGCACCCGGCGGCCCTGGCCCACATGCCAGGCGGCCAGCGCCGCCGTCACCGTGGTTTTACCCTGGCCGGAGGCAGGCGCTGCCACCAGCAGCGCATTGCAAATATTAGGCATCAAATAGCCACCCTGTGCTTATGGAATAAGCGTGAGCAGCTATAAATAAAATAGTAAATGGTTGACCCCTGCACGCCCGCCGCGTGGTTATGGAACGGTGTGGCTGGGGGCGGGAGAAGGGATCAGAAGGCGAGACGCGGTCAAGCCCGTGCCTGGACGAGCCAGGACAGGGGTGCGCAGGGGCCTGCTGACCTTCGCCCACCGCAAAGTCACGCTAAGTCAACAGGCCGGTCTCCGGGCTCACAGGTGCAGAGTGGAGACTCTGCTGCGGGGCCACCTTCCCATGCAGTTGCACAGTGGTGAGGACAAAGTCCTGGGCCTCGCGTTGACCTGTTTACCGTTGCGGGGGCAGCGTGGGCATAAGACTGTTCTGGAAGAACAAATCCGCACCAACTTCCCGTTTAATCCGCAGCCCAAGGGCTGCAGGACACCTGCTAACGGTTTTCAGTGTAGCAGCAGCGGTTTTGCCGAACCCACTGGCCCGGGCCAAGAACCCCGGTATCGCCAAGGACGATCTGCTGCGGGAGCCCTACGTAGGCGAATCTAAAAAACCATAGAAATTGGCACCTTACGCTTATTACATAAGCGTAAGCAGCTCTACAAAATATAGCAACCTGTCGCCAGGAATTTATGACGTTCGGTTTGGTGGGACCACCGAGCCCTTCTTTGCCCGCCACGGGGCCGCAGGCCGTGGCGCAAAGTGCCAAGGTACTATGCCCCGATGCAGACTCCATCCCATGCCCTCAACCGTTTTGGCTGGGTCCATACGCTCAAGTTCAAGATCATGGCCATGGCGGTGGTCACGGGCGTCTTGTCGGCCCTGGTGACCACCCAATTGGTGCTGGTTACTACGCGGGCCGACATCCAGCGTTCGCTGATGCAAGACGAAGGCAACGATGTCGAGCGAACCGCCGCGCTTCTGGGCACCAAGGTGAGCATGCTCAGCGACGCATTGCAGGCCGTGGCACAGCAGGCACCTGCGGACATGTGGAACGACACCGCGACCGTCCAGCAGTTCCTGGTGGGTAAGCCCGCCTTGGGTACGTTGTTTGAAAACCTGCTGGCCATCCGTACCGACGGCCAGATGCTGGCACGTATTGGCCAAAACGCCGGCTCCACCCCTCTGCCCAATATTGCCGAGCGGGCCTATTTTCAGCAGGCGCTTGTCAGCAACGAACCGGTCATCTCCGAACCGCTGCAAGCGAAGGTGATTAAGGCACCGGTGGTGATCATCGCCACCCCCACGCGGGATGCCCAACACCACGTGACCGGGGTGATTGCTGGCGCTGTGCGGCTCCAATCCAGCAGCCTGTTTTCAGAGGTGACCCGCATCCCCAGCCAGGATGGTTCACGCGTTCTCATCATGGACCGCGCTGGAGTGCTGTTGGCGCATACCAATCCCGCCCGTTTGATGGGCAATGCCGCCAACGAACCGGGCCTGGAGGGCCTGTTCCAGCGCTGGCAGGTCCAGGGAGGCCCGATCGACACCACTGGAACCGTCGTCCTGGACCAGGGCCACCTGGTGACCATGGCCGGTATCCCCGGCTCGCCATGGATGCTGGTTCGGCTGACCCCGCTGGCAGTCGCCATGCAACCCGTGCAAGCCGCCCAGGCCACCGCCTGGAGGGCCGCCGCTGGGGTGGGCCTGCTGGTCGCCATGCTGGCCGGTGCCATGGCGTGGCATCTCACCCGCCCTATTTCCGATCTGCGCGAACGGGCTGAAAAAATGCTGTCCGAAGGGGCGGACGACACCGAGGCCTGGCCAAGCGACCGCGGCGAAGTCGGTCAATTGGCGCTTGCGTTCCAGCAGGTGGTCGAACAGCGCAAGCAAAAGCAGAGCGAAACCCAAGCGCTGCTGGCCAAGTTGGCCGCCGTCTTGAACCATGCCGAGGTCGGCATCACCCTGACCCGCAGCGGCCATTTCGAACTGGTGAGCAGCCAGTTTTGCCAGATTTTCGAACTCGACAAACTCCAGTTGGTGGGCCAGCCCACCCTGAAAATCCACCCGTCTGCCGAGGCCTACCAGGCCCTGTCGGCACGGGCCCACCCGGCCTTCATGCAACACGGTGCCTTCGAAGGCGAGGTGGAGCTGATGCGCGGCTCGGGCGCGCTGTTTTGGGCCCGTATGCGGGGCCGCGCCGTGGTGCCAGGCGACCGCACGCAAGGCACGATCTGGACCGTGGAAGACATCACCGCCTCGCGCGAACACCGGGAGCGCCTGGCCTGGACCTCCAGCCACGATGCACTCACCGGCCTGGCCAACCGCCCGGCCTTCGAAGCCCTGCTGGCCCGCGCCACCGACCGCGCAGGCAGCGTGCCCTTTTGCGCCATGTTCATCGACCTGGACCGCTTCAAACAGGTCAACGACACCGGCGGCCACGCGGCGGGCGATGCCCTGCTGCGCGATGTGGCCCAGACCTTGGCCGCCCAGGTGCGCCAGACCGACACCGTGGCCCGCCTGGGCGGAGATGAGTTCGCCATCTTCCTTGGCAGTTGCCCTTTGGAACAGGCGCTGGAGATCGGTGAAAAATTGCGCACCGCCGTGGAAGCCTACCGCCTGCCCTGGGAAGGCCACAGCTTCAGCGTCAGCACCAGCATCGGCCTGGTGGCGGTGGACGGCAGCTACACCACCGTAGCCGACGTACTGCGCGCCGCCGACGCCGCCTGCTACGCCGCCAAGGAAAAGGGGCGCAACGCGGTGGCGGTGTTTGATCCGCTGGTGGCAAAGGTGGAGAAAGGGGCGATCTGAACACCACTCCACCGCCAGGCTCCAGGTCTTGTGCTGGAGCAGCTGAGGCGGTCGACCCAGACCCCACGCAGCCAGACAAGCGGCGATGGCAAGACCGCCTCCAGGACTCTGCTACCGTTCGCCTGGGCGTGGCCCTGACCTTCCATTCCGATCCGCTTGACCATGAAAACCTACTCTGTTCTTTTTGTCTGCATGGGCAACATCTGCCGCAGCCCAACCGCCCACGGCGTGTTCCAGCACAAGGTGCACGCGCTCGGCCTGGGCCATCGCATCCAGGTGGATTCCGCAGGCACCCACAACTACCACCCCAACAGCCCACCAGACAGCCGCTCCCAGGCCCATGCGTCCCGGCGAGGCTACGACTTGTCACGCTTGCGGGCACGGCAGATCCTGGATGCCGACTTTGAAGTGCACGACCTGATCCTGGTGATGGACTGGGACAACCTGGCCCTCGCGCAAAGCGAAAGCCCACCCCGCCACCACCCCAAGATCCGCCGCCTGACCGAGTTCTGCGAAAGCCACGACAGCCCAGTGGTGCCAGACCCCTACTACGGTGGCGAGCGCGGGTTTGAGGAAGTGCTGGACCTGGTGGAGGACGCCTGCGAGGGCTTGCTCAGGCATGTACAGCGCCAATTGGGCTGAGATGCGGGCCCACCGGGCTGGCGGCACGGCTCCTCAGTCGAACAACGACGGCATCCGCGTCGATCCCGTGCCACCGGACACACCCAGCATTTCCATCAGGGTGCGCGCATTCCTCTGACCTTGGTCTTCCATATTGTTGTTGAACACCACCTGAACGGTGCCAATGTGGGCGGCCAGTTGCTGGATGGGAGGCACCAGACTGGCCAGCTCTGCCGCTGGGTAGTCGTAGTTGAAGCGATCCGAAGATGCCGCGTGCCCTTTCTGGTTCCAGGACGCCTGGTTGCGGCCATGCAACCGCACGATGGCCAGCTCCGGATGGGTGGCTTGCCAGATGGCCGGTACGCTGTTGTCAAACCCTTGCGGACCGTCCACCACGGTGTGGACCACGCCGAGCGCCTGCTCAAAATCCAGTGTCGCTTGCCGGGCCTCCCCCTCAAACCAGGACGCGTGCCGAAACTCCACCGCAACCAGATACCCAGCCATGCGCTGCACACACTCGCGTACGTGGGCATGGCCCGAGCGATTGCGCTGGATCCAGGGCGGAAACTGAAAATGCACGGCCTTCAGTTTGCCCACGCGCTGCAACGGCTCCAGTGCGCCCACAAAGCGCAGCCAAAGTTCATCCACCAGTTCACCCGGCAATTCACGGTAGTACACGTTAGGGCGCCGTGTCGCAGGCAAGGCCGCCTGGATGTCCCTGGGCAGCATCAGCGGCGAGGTTTGGTGGCCCGTGAACAGCCGAAACGCCTTCACGTTGAACACGAACCCTTCGGGAGTTCGGTCTGCCCACAGCTGCGCGTTGTGCGCAGTGGGCATGGCGTAGTAGCTGGAATCCACCTCCACGGTCGGGAACTGCGAGGCGTAAAACCGCAAGCGGTCTTCGGCGCTGTGCACACCGCGCGGATAGAAACGCTTGCACGCCACCAAGGACTGGTCCGTCCAGGATGCAGTGCCTACCAAAATGGCCATAGCATCGTCCCTTCACCTCTTCAAAGCCGGTAGAAACTGGATTCATATACAGTACAGGCAGTTAACGATGTGCCTATGTCCACCGTGTTGCCCTCCCCTGTTGATCCCTTCGCTGAGCTGAACCCGGCCCAGCAGGATGCCGTGCGCCACGGCCTGGGTGACCAGGCCAGCGACACCCGACCCTTGCTGGTCATCGCCGGCGCGGGGTCGGGCAAAACCAATACCTTGGCCCACCGGGTGGCCAACTTGATTCTGCACGGTGCCGATCCCCAACGCATCCTGCTGCTGACGTTCTCACGCCGGGCCGCCGTCGAAATGGAGCGCCGCGTGGCCAGCGTTGTGGGTCGGGTTCTGAAAGCCAGCGGGGCGACCTCTTCCTTTGCGGCCCGCCTGCCTACGGCGCCTGTGCCAGCCCTCCCCTGGTCGGGCACCTTCCACAGTGTGGGCGCGCGCCTGCTGCGCGAATATGCGCTGCGCATCGGACTGGATGAGGCCTTCACCATCCATGACCGTAGCGATTCCGAAGACTTGCTCGGGCTGGTACGCCACGACTTGAACCTGTCGGCCACGAAGAACCGGTTTCCGCAAAAGGGCACCTGCCTGGCCATCTACTCGCGGGTAGTGAACACGCAGGGGTCGCTGGCGGAAGTGCTGGCCTCGACCTTCACTTGGTGTGCCGCCTGGGAAAGTGAACTCAAAACCCTGTTCCGCAGCTATGTGGAAGCCAAGCAAACGCAAAACGTGCTGGACTACGACGACCTGCTGCTGTGCTGGGCAGAAATGGCCTCCGAGCCGGTATTGGCGGCCGAACTGGGCCAGCGCTTCGACCACGTGCTGGTCGACGAATACCAGGACACCAACCGGCTGCAGGCGGCGATCCTGCTGGGCATGAAGCCCGATGGTGCCGGTGTCACCGTGGTCGGCGACGATGCCCAATCCATCTACGCCTTCCGCGGTGCCACGGTACGCAACATCCTGGACTTCCCGCACCAGTTCGGTCAGACGGGGCAAGCGGGGCCCATAGGACAAGTAGCCCGCGTCGTCACTCTGGAGCGCAACTATCGGTCGACGCAGCCCATCCTGGAAGCCTCCAACGCGGTCATCGCCCAGGCGCGGGAGCGCCACGCCAAGACCTTGTGGACCGACAAGATGTCCAGCACCAAGCCCCAACTGGTGCTGGTGCCCGACGAAGCCGACGAGGCGCGCTGGGTTGCCAACCAGATACTGGCCCACCGCGAAGCCGGTCTGCGCCTGAAGTCCCAGGCGGTGCTGTTCCGCACTTCGTCGCACAGCGCAGCGGTGGAGCTGGAACTGACGCGGCGCGGCATCCCGTTCGTGAAATTCGGGGGCCTCAAATTCCTGGAGGCCACCCACGTGAAAGACATGCTGGCCATTTTGCGTTTCGCCCAGAACCCACGGGGTCGGCTGGCAGGCATGCGGGTCACGCAGCTGATTCCGGGTATCGGCGCGGTCACGGCCACGCGGCTACTGGATGCCATGGCGCAGTCCACCCACCCACAGGCGGTGCTCGACACCTTTGAGCCACCCGGCGGCGCCAAGCTGGAATGGCAAGCCTTCGCCACCTTGTACCGGAGCCTGCGCCATCCACAGTTGGCATGGCCCGCCGATATGGCGCTGGCCAAGCAGTGGTACCTTCCCCACCTGGAGCGCCTGCACGACGATGCCGACGCGCGGCGCGCCGATATCGAGAACCAGGAGCGCATGGCCAGTGGCTATGCCAGCGCTGAGCGCTTTCTGACCGACCTGACGCTGGACCCGCCCGATGCCACCAGCGACCAGTCCGGCGTACCGAGCCGGGACGAGGACTACACCACGCTGTCCACCATCCACTCGGCCAAGGGACAGGAATGGAAAGCGGTGTTTGTGCTGCGCGCGGTGGATGGCTGCATACCGTCCGACATGGCCACCGGCCACAGCGCCGACATCGAAGAGGAACGGCGCCTGCTGTATGTGGCCATGACGCGAGCGCGGGACTATTTGCACGTAATGCAGCCGCACCGGTTCTATGTGACCCAGCAGCGCACCAGCGGGGACCGGCATGTGTATGCGCTGCGCACGCGGTTTATCACGGCGGCCATGCTGCCAGGATTCGAGCGCATCAGCTGGCCATCGGCACCACCGGGCACCCCAGGATCCACGCAAGCGACGGGAGCGGTGATGCAGGTGCGGGATCGGGTGCGGGCGGCCTGGCGCTGACGCAACCAGACCCCAAGGCCGCCCGTTATTCGACGGTCACGCTCTTCGCCAAATTCCGCGGTTTGTCCACATCGGTCCCCCGCGCACACGCCGTGTGGTACGCCAGCAATTGCAGTGGCACCACGTGCAGCAGGGGCGACAGCGCGCCGTAGTGTTCGGGCATGCGGATCACGTGCAGGCCTTCGCCGCTGGCGATGTGGGAGTCGGCATCGGCCAGCACGTAGAGCACGCCGCCGCGGGCGCGGACTTCTTGCAGGTTGCTCTTGAGCTTTTCGATCAGCGTGTCGTTGGGGGCCACGGCCACCACGGGCATCTCGCTGGTCACCAGGGCCAGGGGGCCGTGTTTGAGCTCGCCTGCGGCATAGGCTTCGGCGTGGATGTAGGTGATTTCCTTGAGCTTGAGCGCGCCTTCCAGGGCGATGGGGTAGTGCAGGCCGCGGCCCAGGAACAGGGCGTTTTCTTTCGGTGCGAAGTCTTCGGCCCAGGCGATGAGCTGGGGCTCCAGCGCCAGCACTGCTTGCAGCGCAGCGGGCAGGTGGCGCATGGCTTTGAGGTGCTCGGCTTCTTCTTCGGCGCTCAGGCGGCCCTTGGTTTTGGCCAGGGCCAGGGTCAGCAGGAACAAGCCCGCCAGCTGGGTGGTGAAGGCCTTGGTGGAGGCCACGCCGATCTCGACGCCCGCACGGGTGATGTAGGCCAGCTCGCACTCGCGCACCATGGCCGAGGTGGAGACGTTGCAGACCGTCAGCGTGTGCTGCACGCCCAGGCCTTGGGCGTGGCGCAGGGCGGCCAGGGTGTCGGCGGTTTCGCCAGACTGGGTGATGGTGACGATCAGGGTCTTGGGGTTGGGCACCGAGTCGCGGTAGCGGTATTCGCTGGCAATCTCCACCTGGGTGGGCACCTTGGCGATGGATTCCAGCCAGTACTTGGCGGTGCAGCCGCTGTAGTAGCTGGTGCCGCAGGCCAGGATGAGGACCGAGTCGATGTCGGCAAACACTTTGGCGGCATCACCGCCGTTAGGGCCGTCGAACAGGCCGGGCACGATGGAGGTCACGCCTTCCAGCGTGTCGCCGATGGCACGGGGCTGCTCGAAGATCTCTTTCTGCATGTAGTGGCGGTACGGGCCGAGTTCGGCCGCGCCGCTGTGGGCCAGCACGGTTTTGACGCTGCGGATGACGGGCTTGTGGGCCTTGTCCACGATCCAGTATTTGCCCAGTTGCACGTCCACCACGTCACCCTCTTCCAGGTAGACGATCTGGTCGGTCACACCGGCCAGGGCCATCGCATCGCTGGCCAGGAAGATCTCGCCCTGGCCCACGCCCAGGATCAGGGGTGAACCGGCACGCGCGCCGATGATGCGGTGCGGCTCGTCCTTGCTGAACACCGCAATCGCATAGCCGCCGCGCAGTTGCAGCACGGTGGCTTTCACGGCTTCAAACAGGTCGCCGTTGTACAGGCTATCGACCAGGTGGGCGATGACCTCGGTGTCGGTCTGGCTGGTAAACACGTAGCCCTTGGCTTGCAGGGCGGCGCGCAGTTCGTCGTGGTTTTCGATGATGCCGTTGTGCACCAGGGCGATGCGGCCGGGGCGGTCGGATGAATTGGCGCCGGGGCCGTGGCTGAAATGGGGGTGGGCGTTGTGCACCGCCGGTGCGCCATGGGTGGCCCAGCGGGTGTGGGCAATGCCGGTGCCGCCTTCGATGTGGTCCTCGGCCACCTGGGCCATCAGCTCGGCCACGCGCGAGGTGCTGCGGGCGCGGCGCAGGGCACCGGTGTTTTGCGTCATCTGGCCGTTGTCCTGGATGGCCACGCCGCACGAGTCATAGCCCCGGTATTCCAGCCGTTGCAGGCCCTGGACCAAGATAGGGACGATATTGCGGGTAGAGACTGCGCCAACGATGCCACACATAGAAAACTCCGAGTTTGTTGAGTGAGCGGATGTTAAGCCGCACCACCATCCCAAAGGTTTCAATATTTCACGTTATTTGCAGTTTAATTTCTCAATCACAAACACAAGAAATTAAATTACACATACATTTAATTTATGGAACAAATAGACCTAGACAGTACCGACCTGCGCCTGCTGCACCAGCTGCAAGTGGATGCGTCGCTGAGCAACCTGGCCCTGGCCGAGTTGGTGCATGTGTCCGCCCCCACCTGCCTGCGGCGGGTCAAGCGGCTGGTGGAGGCGGGGCTGATCGAGCGGCAGGTGGCGATTTTGAGCGCCGACCGGCTGGCGGTGCAGCAGGGCCACGGCCTGACCGCCATCATCGAGATCACGCTGGACCGGCAGGACGAGGAGCGGCTGGCCGCCTTCGAGCTGCGGGTGGCCTTGGATGAGGCGGTGCAGCAGTGCTACCGCGTGTCGCCCGGGCCTGATTTCTGCTTGGTGGTGTTTGCGCACGACATGCCGGGCTACCTGGCGCTGGCGCAGCGCCTGTTCACCAGCGATGCGAATGTGCGCAACGTGAAGGCGTTTTTCAGCCTGAAGCGCAGCAAATTTGCACCGTTTGTGCCGGTGCTGCCGGTGCTGCCGGTGTCACCCCCTTGACCCCAGGCTTTACAGCCGTGGGACGCAGAGTCAGCCTGTATGCATTTACATTACCCGCACCATGACGCATTACAAAACGATTTACAAATGCAGCCAATGCGGTGCCACCAGCTACCAGCCCGTGATTGGCCGCGATGCCAGCGGCGCCCTCATGCCCACCGGCGTGTACCGCTGCACCGGCTGCCGGGTCACCTTCACCGATCCCAAAGACTGGTGGGGCCATCCGGGTGCCACCGCTGCGGCCCCCGTACAAACCAACCCGCATGCAGGCACCTCGCCCGGTAGCTGATTGCTATATTTTTAAACCAAAATTCAAGGCATAAAAATAGCTGCTCACGCTTATTAATTAAGCGTGAGCAGCTATTTTTTCAGGAGTAAATTTGCACACCCCCAGGCTGCAGTGCTTCGCATCTTTCGCCAACCCCCTTGCAGGGGGCAACACCAGCAGCCTGGCAAAGCCAGTTCTGCGGTGTTCCTGGAAGGAGAGCGTTATGTCTGCACGAGGGAGCTCGGTCATTACTTTTCAGGAGTATCAACGTCGGTCAATGTGCGTCGACCATCTTGGCGGCGGCAATAGCCTCTTCGGCCCCGCCCTTGGCGCCATTGAAATACAGGTTCAACGCCACCGCCGCGATGGATGCCAGCAAGATGCCGGACTCAATCAACGGATGCAGGCCGTGCGGCATCCACTGTTTGAAGTTGGGTGCAATCAGCGGCACCATGCCGACACCGATGGAAATGGCCACGATCAGCGCATTGAAACGGTTGCTTTTGAAGTCCACCCCGCCCAGGATGCGGATGCCGGTGGCAGCCACCATGCCAAACATCACCAGCCCCGCGCCGCCCAACACCACCGTGGGCAGGGATTCGACCAGCGCCGCCATCTTAGGCAACAGGCCCAATAAGATCAGCAGCAAGCCCCCGGCCACGCAGACAAATCGGCTCTTCACCCCGGTCACCGCCACCAGCCCCACGTTTTGCGAAAAGCTGGTGTAGGGGAAGGTGTTGAAGATGCCGCCGATCAGCGTGCCCAGGCCATCGGTGCGCAGGCCGCGGGTGAGCGCGGCCTGGTCCACCCGGCGCCCGGTCATGTCGCCCAGCGCCAGAAACATGCCGGTGGACTCGATCATCACCACCACCATCACCAGCGACATGGTCAGGATCAACACCGGGTCGAACACCGGCAGTGCGATCTCGAACGGCAGCACCAGGTCAAACCAGGCGGCCTTGCCCACCTTTTCAAAGGTCATCAGCCCCAGCGCGCTAGCCACCACCCCACCCGCCACAATGCCGAGCAGCACCGAGATGTTGGCAAAAAAGCCCTTGGCGTACTTGGCGATCAACAAAATCGTCACCAGCACCAGGGCGGCAATGCCCACGCCGGTGAGGTTGGCGTACTTGGGATTGGGCACGCTGGGCGCAATGGCCAGGCCGGTGGGCACCGGCGGCAGCGGCGAGCCGGGTGCGGTGGCCACGGCGGCGGCGTTGGCCAGCCACTGGGCGTGGTCGGGGTTCACCACGCTGGGCGCAGTGGGGCCAAACGGGTTGCCAAAAATCCAGTTGATGCCCACGCGCATCAGGCTGATGCCAATGACCGCGATGATGGTTCCGGTGACCACCGGCGGAAAAAACCGCAGCAGGCGGCTCACCAACGGCGCAATCACAATAGACACCACGCCTGCGCCGATCACCGAACCAAACACCAGCCCTGCCCCCTCGGGCCCGGGAAAGCTGTTGGCCATGGCCACCATGGGGGCCACCGACGCAAAGGTCACGCCCATCATCACCGGCAGCCGGATGCCAAACCACTGCGTGGCCCCCAGCGCCTGGATCAGCGTCACCAGGCCGCAGCAAAACAGATCGGCCGAAATCAGCATGCCCACCTGCTCCGGGCTGAGCTTGAGCGCGCGGCCCACAATCAGCGGCACGGCCACGGCACCGGCATACATCACCAGCACGTGCTGCAGGCCCAGAGCGGTGAGCTGCGAGGCGGGCAGGCGTTCTTCTACGGGGTCTGGCAAGGTAGGCGACATCGGCGGACTCTCAGGTAAATGGAGGAATGCGCCTGTAAAGCAGGAAACAGGCCAGGCACCGCGGTAGATTTCTGCAACGCCTGCCACCAGAAATTTCAGCTCGCGCGACGGTCTGCGGTGCTTATAGTCTCCCACCCGCCGCCCCTACACACTATGCACACCTCCACCCTCGAAGACCGCCCCCAGGTGCTCAGCCGCCGTGCCGAGGTGGCCAACGCCCTGGCCGCCGCCCTGCCCCACCACGCCATCCTGTCGCGTCCCGAAGACACCACGCCCTATGAGTGCGACGGCCTCACCGCCTACCGCGCCCAGCCGCTGGTGGTGGTGCTGCCCGAAACCGAGGCCCAGGTGGCGGCGGTGCTGCAGATCTGCCACCGCCTCAACGTGCCCGTGGTGGCCCGCGGCGCAGGCACGGGTTTGTCGGGCGGGGCCATGCCGCACACCCTGGGCGTGACGCTGTCGCTGGCCAAGTTCAACCGCATCCTGGATGTGGACCCGCTGGCCTGCACCGCCACCGTGCAGTGCGGCGTGCGCAACCTGGCCATCAGCGAGGCGGCCGCGCCCCATGGCCTGTACTACGCCCCCGACCCCAGCAGCCAGATCGCCTGCACCATCGGCGGCAACGTGGCCGAAAACTCCGGCGGCGTGCACTGCCTGAAGTACGGCCTCACCCTGCACAACGTGTTGCGGGTGCGCGGCTTCACCGTGGACGGCGAGGCGGTGGAATTCGGTTCGGAGGCGCTGGACGTGCCCGGCCTGGACCTGCTGCCGCTCATCATCGGCAGCGAGGGCATGCTGGCCGTGGCCACCGAGGTCACCGTCAAGCTCATCCCCAAGCCGCAGATCGCCCGCTGCATCATGGCCAGCTTTGACACGGTCGAGGCCGCAGGCAACGCCGTGGCCAGCGTGATTGCCGCAGGCATCATCCCCGCCGGGCTGGAGCTGATGGACAAGCGCATGACCGCCGCCGTAGAAGACTTTGTGCACGCCGGGTACGACCTGAACGCCGCCGCCATCCTGCTGTGCGAAAGCGACGGCACGCTGGAAGAGGTGGAAGAAGAAATCAACCACATGCGCAGCGTGCTGGAGGCCAACGGTGCCTCCGGCATCGCCATCAGCCGCGACGAGGCCCAGCGCCTGAAGTTCTGGAGCGGCCGCAAAAACGCTTTTCCGGCCTCTGGCCGCATCAGCCCCGACTACATGTGCATGGACTCCACCATTCCGCGCAAGAAGCTGGCCGAAATTTTGCGCGCCATCGAGGCCATGGAGGCGCAGTACGGCCTGGCCTGCGCCAATGTATTCCACGCGGGCGACGGCAACCTGCACCCGCTGATCCTGTTCGATGCCAACGACCCCGACCAACTGCACCGCTGCGAACTGTTTGGCGCCGACATTCTGGAAACCAGCGTGCGCCTGGGCGGCACCGTCACCGGCGAGCACGGCGTGGGCGTGGAAAAGCTCAACTCCATGTGCGTGCAGTTCAGCGCGCCCGAGCGCGAGCAGATGTTTGCCCTCAAACGTGCTTTTGACCCGGTGGAGCTGCTGAATCCCGGCAAAGTCATCCCCACCCTGCAGCGCTGCGCCGAATACGGCAAGCTCACCGTGCTGCGCGGCATGCTGCCCTTCCCCCATTTGCCAAGGTTCTGATGACCACCCAAGACCCCGTTTTACAGCGCCTGATCGACCAGGTGCGCAGCGCCACCAAGCCCCTGGACATCCAGGGCGGCAACACCAAGCATTTCTACGGCGAAATGGCCCACGGCGAGGTGCTGGACATGCGCCCTTTAAACGGCATCAGCAGCTACGAACCCACCGAGCTGGTGGTCACCGTGCGGGCGGGCACCCGCCTGGCCGAACTGGAAGCCCGGCTGGCCGAAAAAGGCCAGTGCCTGCCCTTCGAGCCGCCGCGTTTCGGCCCGGACGGCACGGTGGGCGGCATGGTGGCCGCAGGTTTGTCCGGCCCGTCGCGCGCCGCCGTGGGCTGCGTGCGCGACTACGTGCTGGGCACCACGGTGCTCAACGGCCAGGGCGAGGTGCTGGCCTTTGGCGGCCAGGTGATCAAGAACGTGGCCGGGTACGACGTGTCGCGGGTGATGGCCGGGTCGCTGGGCGTGCTGGGGGTCCTCTGCGAGGTGTCGCTCAAGGTATTGCCCATCGCCACCGCCACCGCCACGCAGGTGTTTGCCATGGACGAAGCCGCCGCACTCAAGCAACTCAGCGCCTGGGCTGGCCAGCCCCTGCCCATCAATGCCAGCGCCTGGCACCACGGCCAGTTGCACCTGCGGCTGGCGGGGGCGCAGGCCGCCGTCACCGCGGCCTGCGCCACATTAGGCGGCACGGTGGTGGAGCGGGAAATCGCCGCCAGCTGGTGGGACAGCGTGCGCGACCACCAGCATGCCTTCTTCCGCCTCGACAACACGCAGCTGGCCAAGGGTGAGCAACTGTGGCGCCTCTCGGTGCCCGCCACCACCCCGCCGCTGGACCTGCCGGGCGTGCAGTTCATCGAATGGGGCGGGGCCCAGCGCTGGCTGCGCGGCATTGCCACGGCCAAACAGGTGCGCGCCGCAGCGGCCCAGGCAGGCGGCCATGCCACGCTGTTCCACGCCGCCGCGCCGCGGGCGCAGATCTTCACGCCGCTGTCCGCCCCGCTACAGCGCATCCATAAGGGCCTGAAAACCGCCTTCGACCCCCGGGGGATCTTCAACCCCGGTCGCCTCTATCCAGGCCTGTGAACTATGCAAACCAATCTCTCGCCTGAATTCAAGAACACCGCCGACGGCCAGGCCGCCGAGGCGATTTTGCGCAAATGCGTGCACTGCGGCTTCTGCACCGCCACCTGCCCCACCTACCAGCTGCTGGGCGACGAGCTGGACGGCCCGCGGGGCCGCATCTACCTGATGAAACAGGTGCTGGAAGGGGCCGAGGTCACCCGCAGCACCCAGCTGCACCTGGACCGCTGCCTGACCTGCCGCAACTGCGAATCCACCTGCCCCAGCGGCGTGGAATACGGCCAGCTGGTGGACATCGGGCGGCGCATCGTCGACGCCCGGGTAGAGCGCCCCACGCTGGAAAAAGCCGCCCGCTGGCTGCTCAAGGAAGGCCTGACCTCGCCGCTGTTTGCCCCGGCCATGAAGACCGGCCAGGCACTGCGCCCGCTGCTGCCCCCGGTGCTGAAGAAAAAAGTGCCCGTCTCGGCCCCCGCCAGGCCCTGGCCCACCCGCGAGCATGCCCGCAAGGTGCTGATGCTGACCGGCTGCGTGCAGCCCGCCATGATGCCCAACATCAACAGCGCCACCGCCCGCGTGCTGGACGCCGCAGGCATCCAGACCCTGGTAGCCGACAAGGCCGGTTGCTGCGGCGCCCTGCGCAGCCACCTGGGCGACCACGCGGGTGGCCTGGACGACATGCGTCGCAACATCGACGCCTGGTGGCCGCTGCTGCAGGCCCAGAAGCCCGAGGCCATCGTGATGAACGCCAGCGGCTGCGGCGTGATGGTCAAGGACTACGGCCACGCCCTGGCCGCCGACCCGGCCTATGCCCACAAGGCCGCCCTTATCAGCGAACTGACCCGCGACCTGAGCGAGCTGCTGCCCGATCTGGTGGAAGCCCTGCGCGACAAGGTCAAGGTCGGTGCCGACAGCCCATCTCAGCACTTGGCGTTCCACCCGCCCTGCACCCTGCAACATGGCCAAAAGCTGCGCGGCGGGGTGGAGAAGCACCTGGGGGCGCTGGGCTTTACCGTGCAAATCGCCGGGTCCGAAAGCCATTTGTGCTGCGGCTCGGCGGGCACCTACTCGGTGCTGCAGCCCACGCTGTCCACCCAGTTGCGCGACCGCAAGCTGCAGAACCTGGAGCCTTTGGGCGCACAGGTCATCGTCTCGGCCAACATTGGCTGCATCCAGCACTTGCAAAGCGGCACGGCCACACCAGTCAAGCACTGGGTGGAAGTGTTGGACGCAGCCATTCTTTAAGCCCAATAGGCCTCTCACGCTGATGGAATGGGCGTAAGAAGCTATTAAAAATGTAGCATCAATCCACCAGCGCGGTGGCCACGCTGATGTCGCCTTCCAGCACCCGGTGGATCGGGCATTTGTTGGCGATCTCCAGCAACTTGGCGCGGTCTTCGGCGGTGATGTCGCCCTCGATGTGCAGGCTGCGCTGGAGCTGGTAGCGCACCCGGCCGTCCTCGGTTTTGCCCTCCACGTGGGTGATGTCCACCCGCAGGTCGGTCACGGCCAGCTTGCGGCGGCGGATGTACAGCTCCAACGTGAGCACGGTGCAGGCGGCCAGGGCCGAATCCAGCAGATCGTGCGGGTCGGGCGCCAGGTCGTCGGAGCCCAGGGGTTTGTCCACGTCGGCATGCCAGGCGTGGTGGCCGTTGGTGAGGGTGGTGAGTGCGCCTTGGGCGCGGTGCAAGCGGGCTTGGATGGGCATGGTGGCATTCTGTAAGGTGGATGGGTAGAGGCACTGTACAACCCCCCATGGAACTTCACGCCCCGTCTCCACTCCTAGTAATTACCCGTATTGCAAGTGCAATAAAGCGTACTTAGCACTCGGACCCATAGAGTGCTAATATTCGCTCTTAGAGAAAAGGAATCTGGTATGAACCTTCAAACTGGAACGATGTCCTCCGCGCTGGCCGCCCCCAACCCCTGGGCGATGGTGCCGCCGCTAGGCAACCTCGACGCATATATTTCGGCAGTCAACCGCATGCCCATGCTCACGCTGGAGCAAGAGCAGCAGTTCGCCCGCCAACTCAAGAACGACCACGATGTCGAGGCCGCCGGAAAGCTGGTGATGTCCCACCTGCGCCTGGTCGTTTCAGTGGCCCGCCAGTACCTGGGCTATGGCCTGCCGCATGGCGACCTGATCCAGGAAGGCAACGTCGGCCTGATGAAAGCTGTGAAGCGCTTCGACCCTGACCAGGGCGTGCGCCTGGTCAGCTACGCGCTGCACTGGATCAAGGCCGAGATGCACGAGTACATCCTGAAAAACTGCCGCATGGTCAAGGTGGCCACCACCAAGGCGCAGCGCAAGCTGTTCTTTAACTTGCGGTCGATGAAGCAGGGTTTCAAGTCCGACTCGGCTGCGGCCGATGCCGGTACCCACCGCGAGACGCTGAGCGAGTCCGAAATCGACTCCATGGCCACCCAGCTCAAGGTCAAACGTGAAGACGTGATCGAGATGGAAACCCGCTTGTCGGGCGGAGACGTGATGCTGGACCCGGGCCCGAGCGACGACGGCGAAGACAGCTACGGCCCCATCGCCTACCTGGCCGACACCCACCAGGAGCCTACCGCCCTGCTGGAAGCCCGCGACCGCGACTACCTGGCGGGCGACGGCATCCAAACGGCCCTGGACGGCCTGGACGACCGCAGCCGCCGGATTGTGGAAGAGCGCTGGTTGAAAGTGGCCGACGACGGCTCGGGCGGCATGACGCTGCACGATCTGGCCGCGGTCTACGGTGTGAGCGCCGAGCGCATTCGCCAGATCGAAACCGCCGCCATGAAGAAGATGAAAAAGTCGCTGGCCGAGTACGCCTGAACACGCGCCTGATCACACGGTCAGCTCCATGAAAAAAGGACCTCACGGTCCTTTTTTTACGCCTTCTGCTTGAGCAGCAGCTTCAAATCCCCGGCCAGCGCGGCCGCACCGCCGCCGTAGCGGACGTACAGGCGCAAACGGCCTTGCGTGTCATACACGTAGCTGCCCGCGGAATGGTCCATGGTGTAGCTGGTGGGCGTAGGGCCGTCCACTTTCTTGTAGTAGGCCTTGTAGTCTTTGGCCACTTTGGCCAACTGCTCGGGCGTGGGGACCAGCGCCAGGAACGTAGGATCGAAGTTGGCCATGTAGGCCTTGAGCACCTCGGGCGTGTCGCGGGCCGGGTCTACCGTGATGAAGATGCCTTGCAGTTTGTCGCCATCCGCGCCCAGGGATTTTTTGACCTCGGCCAGCTCGGCCATGGTGGTGGGGCACACGTCAGGGCACTGGGTGTAGCCAAAGAACACCACCACCAACTTGCCCGCAAAGTCTTTGATGCTGCGCGGCTGGCCGGTGTGGTCGGTGAGTTGGAAGTCTTTGGCGTAATCGGCCCCGGTCAGGTCGATCGCGGCAAACTTGGGCGCCGTCTCGGAACAAGCAACAAATAGGCCGCTAGCGCTTATAGCAAGTGCGTAAGCAGCTATTTTTTTAATAGCATCACGTTTGGACATATCAGAGCACGTAGTGGTCCAGCAACAGCGCCGCAAACAAGGCGCTAAGGTGGATGAGGGAGAAACGGAAGGTTTTGCGTGCCAGCGCATCCGAGTAGTGGCGCCACAGCGCAAAGGCGTAGCCGCAAAAGCCCAGGCTCAAAACCACCGCCACGGCCAGGTACAGCCAGGAGCTCATGCCATAGATGAAGGGCATCAGGCAGCCCGCGAACAGCACCAAGGTGTACAAAAAGACCTGCAGACGGGTGAACTCGTTGCCGTGCGTGACCGGCAGCATGGGCAGGCCGGACTTGCGGTAGTCCTCCACCCGGTACAGGGCCAGCGCCCAGAAGTGCGGCGGGGTCCACAGGAAGATGATCAAGAACAGAATCAGCGCCTCGGGGCCGACGTTGTCGGTCATGGCGGCCCAGCCCAACACCGGCGGCATGGCCCCTGAGGCCCCGCCGATGACGATGTTTTGCGGCGTCAGCGGTTTCAAAATCATGGTGTAGACCACGGCGTAACCCACAAAGGTAGCAAAGGTCAGCCACATGGTCAGCGGGTTGACCCACACATACAGCAGCACCGAACCGGCCAGGCACAGCACGGCCGAAAACAGCAGCGTTTGCCAGTCTTGCAGCTCGTTGCGCGCCGTGGGCCGCCAGGAGGTGCGTTTCATGCGCGAATCGATGCCCTTTTCCACCAGGCAGTTGAAGGCAGCAGCAGCACCCGCCACCAGCCAGATGCCCAGGCAGGCGATCAGCCCCCTTTGGGCCTCTGCCCAGGTGGGCACGCCGGGCACGGCCAGCACCATGCCGATCAGCGCGCAGAACACGATGAGCTGGATCACGCGCGGCTTGGTCAGCGCGTTGAACTGCCGCAGACGCGACGGCAGGCTGGTCACGGACGGGGCGGTGGATTCAACAGCACTCATGCAGACAATCTCGATCTAGTAGGGGAAACGGCCGGTGCGGCGGCCCGGGCAGTGCGCTGGGCGCACACGGTCCAGGTCAGCACCACCACCAGTGCGGCGGCGCCGCCGGTATGGGCCACGGCGGCCAACAGCGGCCAGCCCAGCACCACGTTGCTCAGGCCGGTGGCGAACTGTAGCAAGGTCAGTGCAGCCAGCCAACGGGCCTGGCGGCGGGTGGCCGGGCTGCGGTGCAAACGCCAGGCCACCAGCGCCAGCACCCACAGCACCAGGTAGGCCATCAGGCGGTGGGCGTAGTGGATGGCGGTGAGCCCCGCAAAGCTGAGGTAGCTGCCGTCCTGCATCCGCCCCAGGGGCCGCCAGATTTCAAACGCGTGCTGAAAATCCATCACGGGCCACCAGCTGCCCTGGCACAACGGAAAGGTATTGCAGGCCAGCACCGCGTAGTTGGTACTTACCCAGCCGCCCAGGACGATCTGCGCCGCCAGCAGCACGCAGGCCAGGCCCAGCCCCACGCGGGCCACAGGCACGGCGCGTGAACGGGTGAAGCCCACCGCCTGCGCGCACAGCAAGGCCAGCAAGACCAGGCCGCCGACCAAATGCAGGGTGACGATGGCGGGAAACAGCTTCATGGTCACGGTGAGCGCACCAAACGCGCCCTGCACGCACACCCACACCAGGGTGAAAGTGGGCCACCAGGGGTTGATGGAGGCATCTTTTCTGCGCGCCCACCAGCTGGCCACGGCCAGCACCAGAATCAGTACGCCCACCGAGGTGGCCAGGTAGCGGTGGACCATCTCCACCCAGGCTTTGCCATGGGTCACCGGGCCGGTGGGCATGGCCGCTTGTGCCTGCGTGATCTCGGCCACCGCGCCCAGCGGGCTGGCGTTGCCGTAGCAGCCGGGCCAGTCAGGGCAGCCCAGGCCGGAATCGGTCAGGCGGGTGAAGGCACCGAACAGCACCAGGTCGAAGGTCAGGAACAGGGTCAGCACCGTGAGCGCCTGCAAGCGCCGCGCGGTGGAGGTGTTCTGGTTGCGCCACCAGACCCACAGCAGGGGGACGCTGGCGATCAACAGTCCGGTCAGCATGACGCGGACGATGGGCGACAGGTCGTACAAGGCTTGGGTTTCCATTTAACGGCCCGCTTCGTCCCAGGAGGCGGAGGCGCGCAGCAGACGGTCCATGTCGCGCTTGGCCTTGGAGGCGGCTTCCAGGTCCAGCCCGGCGGGGAAACGCATCATCCAGTTGCCCATCGGGTCGACGACGTACAGGTGCTCCTGCAGCAGGTGGCCGACGGCGGGCGACAGCCACTGGGACAGCTGCAGCTCGCCCACGCGCAACACGGTTGCGCCCTTGAGCGCGGGGCGCAGGGCTTCAGGGATGGGCGCGTCGTCGGTGACCAGCCAGACCCAATCGACACGGTCCTTTTCCTTGCCCAGGGTTTCGCGCAGCTGGCGTTGCAGGTACAAATGCTTTTGGCAGATTGCGTCGCAGGCCCCGCCCCCCGCGCTGACCAGCAGCCACTGACCTTTGAGGCCCCGCAGGTTGCCGGGCTGGCCGTCAAGTGCCACCACCGCCTGGTCGGGCAGGGGGCGTTGCGGCTCGATGAGCTCGCCAAAATTGCCCCGGCCCTGCGGGCGCACGACGTAGTAGGTGAAGTAGGAGGCGATGACCGGTGCGGCGCAGGTCAGCAGCACGGCCAGCATCTTCCAGCGGCCCACCACCGTGCGGCGGCGCGCACCGTCCAAGGCTTCCTGGGGTGTGGGCAGGTTGTGGACGGTGAGCCCCAGCGGGTGGTCTTCAGGACGGCCGTTGTTGGGTCGGAAGGATGAAGCGTCGGACAATTTGGAACCAGACATAAAGGATTGCGATCAGGGCGCAGAGCCCAAACCATTGGAATGCGTAGCCATAGTGTTTTTCCACACCCAGATTGGCGGGCGGCCAGTCGCGCTGCAGGCGCCCTTCGGAGGGGCCCGATTGCAGCACCGACAGCGGCAGCAAGGCCAGCCCGGTCTCGGCGCTGAAGTCTGCCAAGTCGAGATTTTGCCGGATGGCACCCGCCTCGGCCCCCTTGAAGGCGTAAAGCTTGGATGGCGGCGGGGCCATCCGCCCCGAGACTTCGACCTCGCCCGCCGGTGTATCCACGGCGGGCAAGGCGGTGCGGTCCAGAAAATTGCGTGCCACCCAGCCGCGCTGCACCAGGATGGCGGTGTTGCTGCCCGCCAGCTTCAGGGGCGTGACGACATAGAACCCAGTCAGGTCGTGCATCTGGCGGTTGTCCAGAAACACGGTGTTCTGCGGCACCCACTGGCCGCGCAGGCGCACCTGGCGGTGCAGCAGCTGCTCGGTCTGCAGGGGCCCGGCCAGATCCGCCAGGCCGACCGGTGGGCGCGTGTTTTGCGACTGGATGGCCGCGTAGAGGGCTTCTTTCTGGGCGGCGCGTGACAACTGCCAGCGGCCCAGGGAGAAGGTCGCCACCAGGCCGATCAAAGCCCCGGCGGTCAGCAAGGCAAAACGCAGCTTCGGGCTCACAGGATAATACCGGGCATGAACTATCTCGCCCTTGTCGCTTTTGCGGCCATCTTCGCCAGCCTGGGTGCTGCCCTGTACTTCATGCTCAAGGGGGGCGGGAAAACCGACGAAGAGCAGGCAGCCAAGTCCGGACGCATGGCCAAAGCGCTGGCGTTTCGCATCGGGTTCTCGGTTCTGCTGTTCATCTGCATTCTGGTGGGTTGGAAGTTGGGATACCTGCACCCGACCGGTATCCAGTCAGGTCAATAAAAAAGCGCCGAGCGGCGCTTTTTTATGGGCGGGCCAGAGGCGAATCCATCAGGTCCAGTAGACGATGACGTACAGGCCCAGCCACACCACGTCCACAAAGTGCCAGTACCAGGCTGCACCTTCGAAGCCGAAGTGCTTGGAAGGCGTGAAGTGCCCCTTCATCAAGCGCAGGGTGATGAACAACAGCATCAGCATGCCCACGAACACGTGGAAGCCGTGGAAGCCGGTCAGTAAGAAGAAGGTGGAGCCGTAAACGCCGGAGGTGAGTTTGAGATTCATCTCGCTGTAGGCGTGGGCGTATTCGTAGCCTTGCACGAACAGGAAAACCGTACCCAGCAACACCGTGGCCCACATGAAGGCAATGGTTTTGCCGCGCTCGCCCTTGACGAGTGCGTGGTGGGCGATGGTCAGGGTGACACCCGACGACAACAGCAAGCCGGTGTTGATGGTGGGCAGCCAGAACGGGGTCATGGTCTGGAACGGCTCGATGATATTGGCAGGCGAAGCCGTCACACCGGCGGCAATGCTAGGCCACACCGCCTTGAAGTCGGGCCAGAGCAAGGCGTTGTCCAGGCTGCCCAGGGCGGGCACCGAATGGCCACGCGCCCACCACAGGGCGGTAAAGAACGCGCCGAAGAACATCACCTCGGAGAAGATGAACCAGCTCATGCTCCAACGGTAGGACAGGTCGATCCTGTGGCTGTAGAGGCCGCCTTCGCTCTCGTTGATGGCATCGCGGAACCATTGGTACAACACGCCCCACCAGAACAGCATGCCCCCGGCCAGCGCGTACTTGCCCCAATCTTCGCCATTGATCCACTGGCCTGCGCCCAAGATCACAAAGAACAGACCCAGCGCCGCCATGGCGGGATGGCGCGACGGGCCGGGTACAAAGTAGTACGGTGTTGCAGCGTGTGCGGTTGAACTCATGTCAGCTCCTTGCTCTCTCAATTCTTGTAAGACCTATTGGGCAAATTACTTTGCCACCACCCAATTCACCAAAATCACCAAACCCACCACGATCAACAGCACCGCCACCAGACCCACCGCAATCACATGCAGCGGGCTGATTTTGGCCAGATCATCCTCATAACCGCTTTGCTTGCGGATGCCTACAAACGACCACGCCACCGCCTTGACGGTCTGCAGCAGGCTGGCCTTGCCCGGCGCACTCATGACCCCTGCCCGGTTTCCACATGCCGACCTGCGTCGACGGTGGACGTCGGTGCAGGCGGTGTCTTGCCGCCTACTTCAAAGAAGGTGTACGACAAGGTGATAGTCGTCACGTCTTTGGACAGCTTGGGGTCGATCACGAAGGCCACCGGCCACTCTTTCTTTTCGCCCGGCTCCAGCGTGTACTGGTTGAAGCAAAAGCATTCCAGCTTGTTGAAATGCGCTGCCGCCTGCTGGGGCGCATAGCTGGGAATCGCCTGCGCCGCCATACGGCGGTTTTGCACGTTCTGGAACTCGTACATCACCGTGGCCAGCTCACCGGGGTGCACCTGCAGCGAGCGCTTGGCGGGCTTGAATTCCCACGGTCCGCGTGCATTGGCGTCGAACTCAACGGTAATGGTGCGGCTCAGGTCCACCTGCGTATTGGCCGGCAGGCTGGCGGCCTTGCCCGCCGTGCCCACACCCGGCACCTGGCGCTCAGCGATCGACAGGATGTTGATGCCCGTCATCTCGCAAATGGCCTTGTAGAGCGGCACCAGCGCATAGCCAAACGCGAACATGGCTGCGGTGATGACGGCCAGCTTGCCGACCATCTTGAAATTTTCGTGGCGGACGGTCATGCAAGCTTAATGGTGGCTTTGCAGGTACATCTTGGCGAAGAAGCCGAGGAAAAACACCACCGCAATGGACGCCAGAATGAGTCCGGTGCGCAGGTTGTTCTTCTTTTGCTGGGGTGTCAACATGCTCAGCCGATCACGCGGGTTGCAGTGATGTCCAGCTTGGGCGGTGTCTCGAAGGTATGGAACGGTGCGGGCGATGGCACTTCCCACTCCAGACCTTCAGCGGCTTCCCAGGGCTTGGCAGAGGCTTTTTCACCCTTGCCCAACATGGCGGGCAGCACGATGAAGAAGAAGAAATACACCTGGGCAAAACCGAAGAAGAACGCGCCCACCGAGGCCACCGCATTGAAGTCGGCAAACTGCATCGGGTAATCTGCATAACGGCGTGGCATACCGGCCAGGCCCAAAAAGTGCATCGGGAAGAAGGTGACGTTGAAGGAAATCAGCGACCACCAGAAGTGGATCTTGCCGCGGCTTTCGTTGTACATCACACCGGTCCACTTGGGGCACCAGTAGTAGAAACCGGCAAACATGGCATAGAGCGAGCCTGCCACCAGCACGTAGTGGAAATGCGCCACCACGTAGTAGGTGTCCTGCAGTTGGATGTCGATCGGTGCCACAGCCAGGATCAGGCCGGTGAAGCCGCCCATGGTAAACACGAAAATGAAGCCCACCGCAAACAGCATCGGGGTTTCAAAGGTCATGGAGCCCTGCCACATGGTGGCGATCCAGTTGAAGATTTTCACGGCGGTCGGCACCGCAATCAGCATTGTGGCGTACATGAAGAACAACTGGCCCGTCACCGGCATACCGGTGGTGAACATGTGGTGCGCCCAGACGATGAAGCTCAAAATCGCGATCGACGAGGTGGCGTACACCATGGAGGCGTAGCCAAACAGTTTCTTGCGGGCAAACGCCGGCACGATGTGGCTGATGATGCCGAATGCCGGCAAGATCATGATGTACACCTCGGGGTGGCCGAAGAACCAGAAAATGTGCTGGTACATCACCGGGTCGCCACCGGCGGCCGGGTTGAAGAAGCTGGTGCCAAAGTGGCGGTCGGTCAGCGTCATGGTGATGGCACCGGCCAGCACAGGCATCACGGCGATCAGCAGGTAGGCGGTGATCAGCCAGGTCCAGCAGAACATCGGCATCTTCATCAGCGTCATGCCAGGGGCGCGCATGTTCAGGATGGTGACGATGATGTTGATCGAGCCCATGATCGACGAAGCACCCAGGATGTGCATCGCGAAAATACCCGCGTCCATCGATGGGCCCATTTGCAGCGTCAGGGGTGCGTACAGCGTCCAGCCCGCAGCGGGTGCGCCGCCAGGCATGAAGAACGAGCTGACCAGGGTGGCTGCCGCTGGAATCATCAGCCAGAAGCTGAAGTTGTTCATGCGGGCAAAGGCCATGTCGGACGCACCGATCTGCAGCGGAATCATCCAGTTCGCAAAGCCCACGAAGGCCGGCATGATGGCACCGAACACCATGATCAGGCCGTGCATGGTGGTGAGCTGGTTGAACAACTCGGGGTTGACGAATTGCAAACCAGGCTGGAACAGCTCGGCGCGAATGATCAGCGCCAAAATGCCGCCGACCATCAACATCGTGAAGCTGAACAACAGGTACAGCGTGCCAATATCCTTGTGGTTGGTGGCAAACACCCAGCGCCGCCAACCGGTGGGGGCGTGGTGGTGGTCATCATGGCCATGGGCATCATGTGCGTGGTCGTGGGGATCGAGAACTGCACTCATCTTTGTTTTCCTTGGGGATCTTGTACGTTAACGAGTGCAGCTTATTTGCCGCGCTGGGCCAGGATGTCGGCGGGCTGCACCAGTTGGCCGGTCTTGTTGGACCAGTTGTTCTTGGTGTAGCTGATGACGGCCGCAATGTCGGTATCACTGAGTTGCTTCCATGCGGGCATGGCACCGTTGTTCTGGCCATTGAGCAGCACATGGATTTGCACGTTCTTGTCGGCGTCGAGCACCTTGGGCGAGCCGTCCAGCGGCTTGATCGGGCCACCGCCCTTGCCGTTGGCCTGGTGGCATGCGGCGCAGTTGGCGGCGTAGACCTTTTCGCCGCGCTTGGAGATGTCGTCCAGCGTCCAGATCTTGGCAGGATCGTCGGCCTTGGCGGCCATCTTCTTTTTCTCGCCATCGACCCAGGCGGAGTAGTCTTCGGCCGACACCACTTTCACGTGGATCGGCATGTAGGCGTGCTCTTTGCCGCACAGCTCGGCGCACTGGCCGTAGTAGCTGCCAATTTTTTCGGCGCGGAACCAGGTGTCGCGTACAAAGCCGGGGATCGCGTCCTGCTTGATACCAAAGGCAGGCACCATGAAGGCGTGGATCACGTCGTCGGCGGTGGTGATGATGCGGATCTTTTTGTTGACAGGCACGACCAGGGCGTTGTCGACCTTGAGCAGGTAGTCATCGACCACTTCGCCCGCCTTGGGGCCGCCGTTGTTGGACATGGCGCGCTGGGTGCTGTCGAGTGTGGAGACAAAGCCGATGCCTTCGCCCTCGCCCTTGATGTAGTCGTATCCCCATTTCCACTGCATACCCGTGGCCTTGATAGTCAGGTCGGCGTTGGTGGTGTCTTTCATGGCCACCACCACCTTGGTAGCGGGCAAGGCCATCAGGATCACGATGACAAATGGAACGATGGTCCAGATGATTTCCACCGTAACCGACTCGTGGAAATTGGCTGCCTTGTGGCCCTTGGATTTGCGGTGCTTCCAGATGGAATAGAACATCACGCTGAAGACGGCAATAAAAATCACCAGACAGGTGTAGAGCATGCCCATGTGCAGGAAATGCTGTTCTTCTGAAATCCTGGTGACCCCGGTGGGCAGGTTCAATTGGCGAACGCCGGGCCCACCCGGTAGATCATTGACCGCATACGCAGCAGCGGCCGTGCAGGCAGCCACCGCAACGCCGAGCTTGGGCAAGAATTTAGGCAGCAGTGAAGCCAACTTATTAGGAATCATCTTCATCGTTTTCACTTATTCAACACCTCAATTGAACCAATCTTGCTGCGCCAGCCATCTGCCCCAGGGGGCTTGTCTCATGCGCTGCGCAACGCCATCCGAATTTCCCGCGCCAGAGCCGACCGCAGCTCCGGGCTTACATACCGCCCCACTTCCACCGAACGCCCCTGGCCTGACACCTCGATCAGGGACCGGTCCCCCGTTTTGGGTTCGATCCGAACCCACTCACGGCGAAACTCGGCCCGCTCCAGGCGACCTGCATTCTCCAGCTCGACCACCAGTTGCGTGCCTTGCAACGAAATCCGCTCGCCATCCGTGGCGTGCCGGGAGTACACCAGAAATGCCGCTCCCACCGCCGCCAACTCCAGCCATGCAAACGGCAACACCAGCTTGGCCCCTTGCAACCAGAAAAACGTCGCAATGCCCATGGACACCACACAGATCGAGGCATACATCCAGCCCAACTGGGCCGGTGTTACCGAGCAGTTGCGCTTCAGGAACCAGTGGATGTTCTGGCCCGAAACTGTGGCGAAGCGAAATACCAAGTTCGGCACGTTTGGCACTCACAAAAATGAGGCCGATGCCATGGCGCACATGCCGCCAATGGGTCTGCCTATATGCGTGGGAAGATACCCGAATTCATTTTTCTTCATGTGAATTGTAGCCTTGCTTTCCAAGGCCAAGCCCGGTAGTAGCGGTGATTAAGGCCTTGAAACCCGCTTCTCAGACCCCATGTGCCTTGCCCTGCTGCAGCATGTCGCGCATGTCGCGCAACGAAACCGCACTGTGGGCACTGACCCGCAGCTTGGGTTTGGGCTTCAGGGCGTGGCCGTAAATGAGCTCAAAGGTCAATGGCAAACGGCCGTTTTCCGCCGCGTTTGCCAGCTGCAGGGCCAGTTCGCGCTCCAGGCGATCGCGCCATTGCCGCCCGCGCAAACCCTGGAAGCGCTGTGGATGCAGATTGCGCCCGACCTCGCGCAGCTCCTGCAGCAGGCGCGCCGGGCTCTCGTAGGTCAGGCGGATACGCTCCATGTCCATCACCGGCTCGGCAAACCCGGCATGCACCAGCATGTCGCCCCAGTCGTGCATGTCGGTGAACTGGTGGCCGGGCACCGGCCAGCCCAGGGCGCTGTAGACACCGCGCAGCTCCTGCACTGTGTCCGGCCCGAGGCAGGAGAACATCAAAAAACCGTCCACCGCCAGCGCCCGGTGCCATTGGGCGATCAACGCCTGCGGGTCGGCGGCCGAGTGCAGCACCATATTGGCCCACAGCATCTGCACGCCGCCATCGGGCGGCAGCCCCATCTGTTGCGCGGGGGCCCGCCAGCCGCTGGGCTTCCACCATGGTTTTGCTACAGATTGAATAGCTGCTTGCGCTTGATCTGTATGCGCTTCGACCACAAAACAGGCTGCATTCGGATACCGCTCGGTCAACTTGGCGTGGGCCTGCAAGCCGCCGCGCGTGGGCTCCCAGTGCGCCCAGGCCTCGGGTTGCAGCTTGATCCACTGCAGCCGGTCTTCCATGCGCCGGGCCACCTCTTCGTGCAGCCAGGGGGATTGTGGGGTGCGCAACTGGGCCCAGCGGGCGGCGGCGGCGGGGTCGATCGTGGGGGGAAGTTGGGTCGTCATACGCTCACGTGAAAGAACAAACTTTCATGAACCGGGGCGCGCGGCACCTCGGCTTGAAAGTGAGAGCGCGAGTATATTGACGTGATGTTTCGCGCGCTTATGCACCGGGCGACAACCCTGCTCCCCAGCCATTGCGCCGTTTGCCGCGCCTGGCCCAGCCAGCCGGTGTGCGGGGCCTGCGTGGCGCGGTTTGCCCAGCCGGTGCCGCGCTGCCGAACCTGTGCATTGCCGGTGCCGGAGGGGGTTGGCCAGTGCGGTGCCTGCATCCTGCACCCGCCCGCGCTGGATGGTTGCCTGGCGGCGGTGGCCTATGCCTACCCGTGGTCGACGTGCATTGCGCAGTTCAAATTCCAGCAGCAGGTGGGCTGGGCGGGCACGCTGGCCGAGTTGCTGCGCCACAGCCCCTGGGTGGAACCCGCATTGGAGCAGTGCGATAGTGTGTTGCCCATGCCTTTGTCGGCCCAGCGGCTGCGCGAGCGCGGCTACAACCAGGCGCTGGAGCTGGCCCGCCACCTGGCCCCGCAGAAAACCCGGCCCCACCTGCTGCTGCGCACCCGCCACACCGCGCCCCAGCCCACCTTGGGCCGGGCCGAGCGGATCCGCAATGTGCAAGGCGCGTTCGCGCTGGAGCCACTGCGGGCCGATGCCGTGCGCGGCCAGCGCGTGGTGCTGGTGGACGACGTGATGACCAGCGGTGCCTCGCTAAGTGCGGCAGCCACCGTGCTGAAACAGGCCGGGGCGGTGCACGTCACCGGGCTGGTGGTGGCGCGCACCCCAGCGGATTAAAAGGCCCGGATCACCTCGGCCACGCGCCGCACATCGGCCTCGCTCACATCCAGATGCGTTACCAGGCGCAGCTTGTACAGGCCGGTGGCCAGCACCTGGTGGGCGCGCAAATGGGCCACCAGGGCCTCGGCCCGCTCGGCGGCAATCTGCAAGAACACCATGTTGGTGGGGCCTGCGTCCACCTGCAGGCCCGGCACGTCGGCCAGCAAGGCCGCCAGCAGCCGGGCGTTGGCATGGTCGTCGGCCAGGCGCGCCACATGGTGCTCCAGCGCGTACAGGCCGGCGGCGGCCAGCACCCCGGCCTGACGCATGCCGCCGCCCAGCATCTTGCGCCAACGGCGGGCCTGGTGGATGAAGTCCTTGCCGCCCAGCAACACCGAGCCGACCGGCGCGCCCAACCCCTTGCTCAGGCAGATGCTGACCGAGTCAAACCCCGCCACCAGCCGGTGCGCGGTCTGCGCCAGGCCTTCGCCCGCGTGCTGCGAGGCCACCACAGCGTTGAAAAACCGCGCCCCGTCCAGGTGGCATTGCAGCCCCCGGCTGTGGGCCAGCGCCACCGCAGAGTCCACGTAGTCTTGCGGCAGCACCTTGCCGCCGAGGGTGTTTTCCAACGCCAGCAGTCGTGTGCGGGCGTGGTGAAAGTCGTCGGGTTTGATGGCCGCGGCAATGCGCTCCAGCGGCAGGCTGCCGTCGCTGGCGTGGTCCAGCGGCTGCGGTTGCACGCTGCCCAGCACCGCCGCACCACCCGCCTCCCATTTGTAGCAATGGGCCTCCTGGCCGACGATGTACTCGTCGCCGCGCTGGCAGTGGGCCATCAGCGCCAGCAAATTGCTTTGGGTGCCGGTGGGGCAAAACAGCCCGGCCTCGAAGCCCAGGCGCTCGGCCAATGAGGCCTGCAGCAGGTTCACGGTGGGGTCGTCGCCAAACACGTCGTCGCCCAGCGGGGCGCTGGCCATGGCAGCTTGCATGCCGGGGGTGGGACGGGTGACGGTGTCGCTGCGCAGGTCAATGATTTTCATGGTGCTCCATCGGTTGCGGGGATTGTCCGCGTCTCTTGGATAATCTGCTGCTATGTTTAACATTGTCCTGGTCGAACCCGAAATCCCGCCGAACACCGGCAACGTCATCCGCCTGGCTGCCAACACCGGTTGCCATCTGCACCTGGTCGAGCCGCTGGGTTTTTCGATGGACGACAAGCACATGCGCCGCGCGGGCCTGGACTACCACGAGTACGCCACCCTCACCCGCCACGCCGACTGGCCCCGTTTTCTAGCCACCGCCCAGCCCGACCCGCAGCGCCTGTTTGCCCTGACCACGCGCGGCACCGGCAGCGTGCACGGCAGCGCCTTCGCGCGGGGCGACTGGCTGGTGTTTGGCTCGGAAACCAAGGGCCTGGCCGAGAGCGTACGCGCCGCCTTCGCCCCGGAGCGGTGTTTAAAGCTGCCGATGCGCCCCGGCCAGCGCAGCCTGAATTTGTCCAACGCCGTGGCCGTCACGGTGTTTGAGGCCTGGCGCCAGTGCGGTTTTGAGATGCTATAAATTAAGTAGCTTGTCACGCTTATGGAATAAGCGCTAGAGGCCGATTTCTTATAAATTTACAAGGTGTAGCGCAGCAGCAATTCGGCCACGCAGGCGGGCTTGGGGTGGCCCTCCAGCTCGATGGTGGCCTCCAGCGTGGTCTGCACGCCGGATGGGGCCAGCCCAGTGCAGTCCAGCAGCTTCAGGCGCGCCCGTACCCGGCTGCCCACCGGCACGGGGGTGATGAAGCGCACTTTGTTCAGGCCGTAGTTCACGGCCATGCGCGCCTCGGCCACGGCAAACGAGCTTTCCAGCAGGCCCGGCAGCAGCGCCAGTGTGAGAAAGCCGTGCGCAATCGGCCCGCCAAACGGCCCGGCGTTGGCCCGCTCGCCCGCCCGGTGGATCCACTGGTGGTCGCCCGTGGCATCGGCAAACTGGTCTACCTGCTGCTGGGTGACCCGTGTCCAGTCGCTGACGGCAATCTCCTGTCCCACCGCCTGGGCCAGGGCGGCAAAGGTGTCAAAGCTGCGCAAGATCAGGCATCCAGCCAGGCAGCCAAGGGCAGCCACTGTTCCAGGTCTTTTTCGACCCGGCTCGGGGCCACGTCGAACAGGGTCAGGCCGGCGGCGGCCAGGTGCACGTAGTTTTGCGTGTCGCGCAGGTTGGTGATCACCGGCACCTCCAGGCCGTCCAGGTATTCGCGCAGGCGGTCGGCGGCAAAGGTGCGCTCGTCCACCCGCATGCCGACCAGGCCGACCTGCATCTTGTCGATGCGGCGGTGCTCGGCCAGGCGGTCCAGAAATTTGCGCGTGGCAAAGATGTCGAACACGCTGGGCTGTAGCGGCACCACGATCTTGTCGGCCAGGCGCATCACGTCCTTGAAGCGCTTGCCGTCCAGCCCGCCGGGCGTGTCCAGCACCACCACATGGCCCGCCTTGCCGCCCTTGGGCGGCTTGGCGATCTCGTCCGCGCCCACGTCCCAGGCCTGGATGGGTGCGACCGTTGCCGGGCGCAGGCCCAGCCACAGATGGGACGACTGCTGCGGGTCCGCATCGCCCAGCAACACGGTGTGCCCCTGCGCGGCGTAATAGCCCGCGATCTGGGTCGACAGCGTGGACTTGCCGACTCCGCCTTTGGGACTGGCAACAACGACGATGGGCATGGGAACTCCTGGAAAAGAAGGGGCGAAAAATTTTGCTATGTTAGCGGGATGCACCACCCAGCCGATTCACCGCCACTTTCCACACCCCCGAAGATCTATTTGCTCGCCGCCCACCCGAACTGGCGTGCCTCCCGCGTCAACCAGCGCCTGCTGGCGGCAGCCCGCACACTGGCAGACGGTAACCTGCAGCTCGACGTGCAAGACCTGTACGCCAACTACCCCGACTACGCCATTGACGTGGCCGCCGAACAGGCCCGCATGGAAGCCGCCGACCTGCTGGTGCTGGTGCACCCCATCCAGTGGTATTCCATGCCCGCGCTGCAAAAGCTCTGGTTCGACGAGGTGCTGACCTACGGCTGGGCCTTTGGCGCGGTATCGGCCGAAACCGAAGAGGCCGCCCCCACCGGTGCGCCCGGCACCGCCCTGCGCGGCAAGGCCCTGTGGCTGGTGGTAACCACCGGCGGGCAAGAAGACTCCTACCACCCCGAAAGCTACAACCGCTACCCGTTTGACGCGTTCCTGCCACCCTACGCCCAGACCGCCGCCCTGTGCGGCATGCATTTTTTACCGCCGCTGGTGCTGCACGGTGCCCACAGCGCAGGCAAACAAGAGGTGCTGGACCACATCGACCTGTTTCGCCAACGGCTACAGACCTATCCCCACTGGACAACTCGGTAAACCGGTATGGAACACGCACCTTCCTGGCTGATCAACAGCTTCATTTATCTGAGCGCCGCCGTCATCGCCGTGCCGCTGAGCAAGGCCCTGGGACTGGGCTCCATCATTGGCTACCTGGCCGCAGGCATTGCCATCGGCCCCTGGGGTCTGGGCCTGGTCACCGAGGTGCAGGACATCCTGCATTTCGCCGAATTCGGTGTGGTGCTGATGCTGTTCCTGATCGGCCTGGAGCTGGAGCCCAAACGCCTGTGGAGCCTGCGCCGCCCGATCTTTGGCTGGGGCACGGCCCAGGTGGTGGGCTGCGCGGTGGTGATTTTGCTGGGGGCCATGGCAGCGGGCGTGCCCTGGCGCATTGCACTGGTGGCCGCGCTGGGTCTGGCCTTGTCCAGCACGGCAATCGCGCTGCAGGTGTTTGGCGAACGCAACCTGCTGCCCACGCGCAGCGGGCAGGCAGGATTCTCCATTCTTTTGTTCCAGGACGTGGCGGCCATTCCGATCCTGGCATTGATTCCATTGCTGGGCAGTATTTCTGAACAAAATGAGGCTTTAGGCTATACAGCACAGGCGCTACAAGCTCTCAAAACAGTAGCAGTTATCGCGGGCATCGTGCTGGGTGGGCGTTTGCTGTTGCGGCCTTTGTTCCGCTGGATTGCGCGCTCCAAAACGCCCGAGATCTTCACCGCCGCCTCCTTGCTGCTGGTGGTGGGCATCGCCTCGCTGATGCTGTCGGTGGGGCTGTCGATGGCGCTGGGGGCGTTTCTGGCCGGTGTGCTGTTGGCCGAGAGTGAATACCGCCGCGAGCTGGAGACCGATATCGAGCCCTTCAAGGGCCTGCTGCTGGGCCTGTTCTTTATCGCCGTGGGCATGAGCGTCGACTTTGGTGTGCTGCGGCAATCGCCGGGCTTGATGGCGCTGATCGTGGCGGGCTTTTTGCTCGCCAAGCTGCTGGTCATCTACGCCATCGCCAAGTGCATGGGCGTGCCGTTCCAGGAGCGGCCGGTGTTTACCGTGCTGCTGGCGCAGGGCGGCGAGTTTGCATTTGTGGTGTTCCAGACCGCCACGGCGGCGCATATTTTCTCCAACCAAACCTCGTCGTTGCTGATTGGATCGGTTGCGGTGTCGATGCTGGTCAGCCCGATGCTGCTGCTGGCCATCGACAAGCTGTTGCTGCCCCGCCTGGCGCAGCGCGGCGGCAACCAGCTGGAAGAAATCGCCGAACAACAAGAAGCGCCCATCATCATTGCGGGTTTTGGCCGCTACGGCCAGATCGTGGGCCGCACGCTACAAGCGCAGGGACTGCACGCCACGGTGTTGGACCACGATGCCGACATGGTGGAGGCGATTCGCCAGTTTGGTTTCCGGGTGTTTTACGGCGATGCCACCCGGTTGGACCTGCTGCGCCTGTCAGGCGCGGCGACCGCCAAAATCCTGGTCGTGGCGGTGGATGACAAAGTGCAAAGCCTGAAGATTGTGGACATTGCGCGGGAGCACTTTCCGAATCTGGAGATCGTGGCCCGTGCCCGCGACGTGCCTCACTGGAACGAGCTGCGCGACCGCGGTGTGCTGCGGGTGGAGCGCGAACTCTTCGAGTCCAGCCTGCGCAGCGCCCGATCGGTTCTGGAGATTCTGGGTTACCCGCCGCATGAAGCGCGTCAGCAGGCGATGCGCTTTCGCCAGCACAACTTTGCCTTGTTCGAGCAGATGTACCCGCACCGCAAAGACCGCGCGAAGTTCATCGCCGTGGCCACAGAAGGCCGCCAGCAGTTGGAGGAGCAAATGGCCCAGGAGCGTGCGCAGCAAGCGTTGCGCAGGCCCAAAGGCTGGGGAAAATAAGGAAAGCCGTCAGTCGAGCGCCGCGTCGTCGTGCGCGCCGTCTTCGTCCAGAGGGGCGGCCGACTGGTAGATGATCGACATCTGCGCCACCTCGTCGGTCACCGCCTGGCGCAAGCTGGCCGGGCCCAGCACCTGGCACTGCGCGCCAAACTGGAGAATTTTCTCCATCAGCTCGCGCGGGTCCATGTAGGGTACCCGCAGCAGGTATGTCCCATCGTTTTGCTGTTTTCCCTGTTGCAAGGCATGCCACTGCACATTCGCCACATTGCTGGCTTTTTCGTGGCTGAACTGCAGCCGGGCCCAACGCACCCGGCCGCTGGCAAACACCCCATATTCCGGACCAAACTGGGCATCCAGTTTGTCGTCACCCACTTCGATGGCGCTGCTGGACAAAACACGCGCGTCGGTAATGGCATCTACCGCAAAGCTGTAGAGCTCGGCCTGCGCGTGGCACCAGGCTTCAAGATGCCAGCTACCGCGAAAATGCACCAACCGCTGGGGCGATACTTCCCACTCCACTGGCGCTGCGACCGCGTCGGCATAAGACAACACCAACCGCTTGCGACGCACCAACGCCAAACCGATACGCTCAAAATAGCGTGGCGTCGGGGTTTCCTGCACCAACCCGACAATGCGCACCCGTTGCCGCAGCTCTTTCAACTCGATGTCATCGCTGGTCAGTAGGGCGTTCAGCCGGTCGGCCACAGGCACCGGATTGATGATCAGCCCGCCGGTGTCCAGATGCACCAGCAACTGCTGCATCGTCAAAAGCGCATGGATTTCGGTCGACGAAAACCACAGCCCCGGAAGCTCGTGGGTGCTGGTCGGCGGCTCCCCGGTCGATGCCAATCTGTAGCCGCCTGCTGCGCGGCTCCATTCGATAGGCAACTTGAGGCGTGTGCGCAAGTCATCCAGATCGCGCTTCAAAGTAGCCCGCGATACGTTAAGTTCAGCCTGCAAGGCTGCAAAGCTGATGACCTTGTGCTGCCGAAGAAGCTGGTCAATTTTGTAGAGGCGCCCGGTCTGGTCCATGTGATAACCGAAAGTGGATTCGGGTTTTTGTAATAGATGTAACTATTTGAGTCCATAGTGAGCCATAGAGCAAGGCACTTTTACACAGGCCACATGCATCGCGTCCTATGGAACAGGCCCTGCGCGGCATTTGTTCTCACTCCAATGGTGTTTATGGGAGCTTTTCAGGCACCGCCAATGGTGCCAATAGTGCGCACTGCCCTCACCAAGGGCCTTTCAACAGAAGCAATCCAATCGCGACCAGAAAAGACTCCAAACGCCACAACCCCCTGCTGCGACTACACACAAAAAACACATTTTGGAATAATCTGCACCGTGCAACAAGTTCATAGTGCCCGCCCTCCATAAAGACATGTGGGCGCGTCGGACCATTTCGCAGGAGCTATAAACCACGGGTTTTACCGTGGTAGGCTCATCACCATGTTCAATCCTTCGCAAGCCGACGTCCGCCGTTTCTTCTGTTCCGTTTATGCCAAATCGAAGGCAGGCCAGGCGCTGGAAGCTATCGAAACAATAGCAAGTCAATGGTTGGACGAGCATCCCGAATACCATGCTGACATGGTAGATGCAGAAGCTGCTGTAGCCCGCAATTACGATGCAGAAGCGGGCAAAACGAATCCTTTTCTACACCTTTCGATGCATTTGTCGATCAGCGAACAATGTTCGATCGACCAGCCGCGCGGCATCCGCCAGTCGGTTGAGTTGCTAACGCGCCGCCGCGACTCCCTACACGATGCCCACCACGAAACCATGGATTGCCTGGGTCAGATGCTGTGGGAAAGCCAACGTGCAGGCCGCCCCCCCGATGGTGCAGCCTATATCGACTGCGTACAGCGCCGGGCCACGCAGGATTGAACCGGCGTAAAAAAGCCCGCACGCAGCGGGCCTTTGCGCAGTGCAGACGGGTTTAACGGAAGCGCGACTGCGGCACGACCTTCAACTCGCCGTCCAGCGAATGGACATACCCGGCCAAGGCCTTCAGTTCCGCATTCGAGAACTGCTTTGCCACACCGCCCATGATGGCGTTGGAACGTCCCACCAAAGCGTTGCCTTCGGTTTTGTACGACTTCAACGCCACATACAAGTAGTCCGCATGCTGGCCGGCGATCTTGGGATAGGTCGGGTCGATAGGCTTGGAGAAGTTGTCGCCATGGCAGGACACGCAAGCTCCCTTGGTCAACAGCGCGGCCACCTGGGCACTGGGCTCTGTCGCAGGTTTGGCAGGCGGCATGGCCCCCTCAACGACACCACTGGCGCTGTAGTAAGCCGCCACGTCGGCCATATCCTGGTCACTCAATGAGTCGGAAATTCCACGCATAGTGGGGTGCTTACGCTCGCCCTTTTTGTAGGCGTTGAGTGCAGAAATAATGTATTTGGCACCTTGTCCCGATATTTTGGGCACCTTGTGCACCTCGGGAAAACTGGCCTGGTAGCCAACGATGCTGTGGCAACCCAGGCACATGTCCACCTTGGCGTGGCCCGCTTTGGCATCCCCCACGACGTCCTGGGCACTGGCAATAGTAGCAATACCTGCTAGCGAAACAGCAGCAAACGCGAACACCGTGGTCAGTAATTTATTCATTTTTGCGCGCACAATCTGGGGGAAAAATCAAGCCTACATTCAGCCCTGTTTAGCAGGCTTGCCATCGACCGCGGATTATATGCGGCCCGTCTACATTCCCTTGCTCTTGTCCCACCACCATGAAGTTCCAAGGCTCTAATAATTACGTCGCCACCCAAGATCTGATGCTGGCCGTCAATGCCGCAGCCACCTTGAAACGCCCGTTGCTGGTCAAGGGCGAGCCCGGTACCGGCAAAACCATGTTGGCCGAAGAGGTAGCCGCCGCGCTGGGCATGCCCTTGTTGCAATGGCACATCAAATCCACCACCAAGGCACAGCAAGGCCTGTATGAGTACGATGCCGTCAGCCGATTGCGCGACTCGCAACTGGCCGGTGTTGAAGACTCAGCCCGGGTCAAGGATATCCATAACTACATTGTCAAAGGCGTGTTGTGGCAGGCATTTACCGCGGACGAGCCGGTTGCACTGCTGATCGATGAGATCGACAAGGCAGACATTGAATTCCCCAACGACTTGCTGCGCGAGATCGATCGGATGGAGTTCTACTGCTACGAAACGCGTGAACTCGTCAGAGCCAAGAACCGGCCGCTGGTGTTCATTACCTCCAACAACGAAAAAGAACTGCCCGACGCTTTCTTGCGCCGCTGCTTTTTCCACTACATCAAGTTCCCCGATGCGGCCACCATGCAGCTCATTGTGGACGTGCATTTCCCCGGGTTGAAAAAAGAGCTGCTGGCGGCCGCCATGAAGACTTTTTACGATATCCGCAACCTGCCCGGCCTGAAGAAAAAACCCTCCACCTCGGAGCTGCTGGACTGGCTGAAGCTGCTGGTGGCAGAGGATATTTCGGCCGAAGCTTTGCATAGCCAGGACAACATGGTGGCCATACCGCCACTGGTTGGCGCGCTGCTGAAAAACGAACAAGATGTCAGTCTGTTCGAAAAACTGGTGTTCATGCAACGCCACCACCGATAGTCCAAGAAACGATGCTGATCGACTTCTTCTACACCCTGCGCTCCGCCAAACTGCCGGTTTCGGTGAAGGAATACCTGAGCCTTCTGGAAGCGCTTAAGGCAGGTGTTGTGGGACCGAATAGCGAAGACAGCTACAAAATCGACGATTTCTACTACCTCAGCCGCTGTACGCTGGTCAAGGACGAAAAGCACTACGACAAGTTCGACCAAGCATTCGCCACCTATTTCAAGGGGGTCGAAGCGGTGGCCGACTTCACCCAGGACATTCCCCTCGAATGGCTGCGTAAAAATCTGGAGCTCGACCTCAGCCCCGAAGAAAAGTCCAAGATCGAAAAAATGGGCTGGGACAAGCTCATGGAAACGCTCAAACAACGCTTCGAAGAGCAAAAAGAACGCCACGAAGGCGGCAGCAAGTGGATTGGCACGGGCGGCACCAGCCCGTTTGGCGCCAACGGCTACAACCCCGAAGGCATCCGCATCGGGCAAGACAAAAGCCGCCACAAAAGCGCGGTAAAGGTCTGGGACCAACGGGCCTTCAAGGACTACGACGACAGCCAGGAACTGGGCACACGCAATATCAAAGTGGCACTGCGCCGCCTACGCAAATTTGCCCGCGAAGGCCATGCCGACGAACTGGACCTAGCCGACACCATCCGCTCTACTGCGGCCAATGCCGGTTATCTTGACATCAAAATGGTGCCGGAGCGCCACAACAACGTCAAAGTACTGCTATTGATGGATGTGGGTGGCAGCATGGACGAGCATGTGCAACGGGTGGAAGAGCTGTTCAGCGCCAGCAAAAGCGAGTTCAAACACCTGGAGTTCTACTATTTCCACAACTGCGTCTACGACTTCATGTGGAAGCACAACCGCCGCCGCTACACCGAGAAGTTCTCTACCTGGGACGTGATCCGCAAGTACAACAAAGACTACAAACTGCTGTTCATCGGTGATGCCACCATGAGCCCCTATGAAATACTGCAACCCGGCGGCAGTGTGGAATACAGCAACGAAGAGGCCGGTGCCGTGTGGTTGCAGCGCCTCACCAACGCCTTCCCCAAGTTTGCCTGGATCAACCCCGAGCCCCAGGGCTTGTGGGAATACCGGCAAAGCATCAGCATCGTGCAGCAACTGGTGGGCCAGCGCATGTTCCCATTGACCCTCAAAGGTCTGGAAGAAACCATGCGGCTGTTGTCGAAATAGGCAATGCGCAGGTTCGGCAAGCAGGTGTGGGCGTGGTGCTGGTTGTTGTTGCTGCCGGGCTTGCTGTGGGCGCAAACTCCGGCACCTAAGGTAGCTCCTTTCGCCTTTGACCTGCATGTCGTTGCCCCGGACAAGATCCGCGATCTGCTGCTAAAACACCTGGAACTACAGCGCTACCGCAGCCTGACGGACCTGGATGACACCGAGTTGGCGCGGCTTATGCAGGCTGCCGAACGCAATACCCATGACTTGCTGGCCACCCAGGGGTACTTCGCGGCCCAGGTCGCGGTCGAACTAACCCCAACCCCGCTAAGCACCAGCGCCCCGCGTGATATCACCATCACCGTGGCGCCGGGGGAACCGGTGCGCGTCCAGACGGTGCAGGTGGAGTTCACCGGTCCCATCGCTGACACCCCGGCCGACGCGTCGCTGCGCGAGACGATCCGTAGCGACTGGCCGCTGGGCCCTAACACACCGTTTACCCAGGATGCCTGGGACGATGCCAAGACCCAGGCCCTGCGCAATCTGACGGTGCAGCGCTTTCCCACCGGTGAAATCAGTAACAGCCTGGCCGACATCGACCCCGATACCCAAACCGCCCAGCTCAGCCTTACCCTGGCTTCCGGCCCGGCCTACCGGTTTGGCCCACTGGAAATGCGCGGCCTGCAGCGCTACAGCGCAGAACTGGTCAGCCGCCTGGCCCAATTACCCACCGGAGCCGACTACAGCCAGGCACAGATGCTACAAACCCAGCAACGGCTGGCCGACAGCGGCTACTTCGACTCGGTTTTCTTGACCCTGGATACCAGCGGCGACCCGCAAGCTGCGCCTGTGGTGGCCCAACTGCGCGAGGCCAAACTGCAAAAGCTGGTGCTGGGCGTGGGCTTCAGCACCGACAGCGGGCCGCGCCTGTCGGCCGAGCACACCCACCACCAGTTGCCTTGGCTGCAGTGGCGCGCCATCTCCAAGCTCAGCCTGGACAAAGACACCCAAACCCTGGGCACCGAGCTCACCGCCCCTCCCGATGCCAGCAACTGGCGTTGGGTGACCTCGGCCCAGGTACAGCACCAGAACCTGAGCGACACCATTACCAACAGCCAACGCCTGCGGGCCGGGCGCACCCAGGGCAACGACCACATCGACCGCAACGTCTACCTGCAGTACGACCACGCACTGACCACCAGCGGCACCGACCCCACGGTAGCGTCCAGTGCCATCAGCGCCAATTACGCCTGGACACGGCGCGACTTTGACGACATCCGCACCCCCACCCAGGGCTACGGGGTGGCGGTGGAACTGGGTGGCGGATTCACCCTGGGGGGCGACCGCCAGCCGTACACCCGCGCCCTGACACGCTGGCTAGGCTATTTTCCGCTGGGCAAACTGCTCCCCGGCGATGGCCTGTTCATGCGGGCGGGCCGCCTGGCGCTGCGGGCCGAAGCCGGTGCCGTGGTGGCCAAGGCCGATGCCAACGTACCCAGCACCCAACAGTTTCTGACCGGCGGCGACACCACGGTGCGCGGCTACGGCTACCAGGAAATCGGCGTGGCGGGCAGCAGCGGATCGGTAACTGCCGGGCGCTACCTGGCATCGGGCAGCTTCGAGTGGCAGCGCCCTATCGTCATCAATGGCAAAGCCAGCGCCTGGGAGACCGCCCTTTTCGTCGATGCCGGGGCCGTCGCCAACACCGTCAAGGCCCTGGAAGCCAAGGTGGGGGTGGGTGCCGGGGTGCGCTGGCGCAGCCCGGTGGGGCCGGTGCAACTGGACATCGCCTACGGCGTGGCCACCCGCAAAGCGCGCCTGCACATGAGCGTGGGGTTCAGCTTTTGAGCGCCGACAACCCCCCTGCTGCCCAGCGGCGCTGGATGCCCTCGGGCAAACGCCTGCTGTGGCTGCTGTACGCCCCCCTGCTGGTACTGGCCGCTGTGGCCACCGCCGTGGGTGCACTCTGGGCCTGGCTGGGCACCGACACCTCGCTGGCCAGCACCTTGGCCCGCGCCGCCGCCTACCTGCCCGCAGGCCACACACTGGAGGCCAATGGCGTGACCGGCTCGGTCCGCCAGGGGGGCCACATCGGCAGCCTGGTGTACCGCAGCCCCAGCCTGCAGGTTGAAGCCCAGGACATCGCCGTGGACTGGCAGCTGGACCGGATACTGCAGCGTGAACTGCGACTGGGTCGGCTGCACATCGCCCACCTCAGCATTGCGCAAACCCCGTCCACCGAGCCCACGGTGCTGCCGACCGAAATCGTGCTTCCGCTACAGGTCGACCTGCCCTTCGAGATTGCCGACCTGCAATTGCAAGGCCCGCCAGCTTTGCAACTGACCCAGTTGGCAGGGCATTACCGCTACGACGGCAGGCAACACCATCTCACGGTCAACAGCATCCAAGTCGCTTCAGGCCGGTACGCAGGCCAAGCCACTTTGCTGGCCCGCAGCCCTCTGACGCTGCAAGCCGCCGTGCAAGGCAGCGTGGACACCACCCTTCCCGGCAACACCCACCCCACCACCATCACGGCCACCGCATCGGCCAGCGGCGCACTGGCGGGGCAAGACGCGCTGTTGCACATCCAGGCCCAGCTCACACCCGCCACCCCCAAGGCCTTGCAGGCCACACTGGCCGCGCAAATCCACCCCTGGGCCGCACAACCGGTGCAGCAGGCCGATGCCAGCTTCCAGCAACTCAACCTGGCCGACCTGTGGCCCGACGCACCGCAGACACTGCTCAGCGGCAGCGCCCACCTGCGTCCCGATCTCCAGGCGACCGGCACCGCCTGGCGCGCAGAGGCCACGCTCGACAACCGCCTGGCTGGCCCCTGGGACAAAAATCGGGTACCGCTGGACCATGCCGACACCCGGCTGCAGTACCAGCAAGGCGCCTGGGTCGTGGAGTCGCTGCGCGCCCAGCTTGGCAAAGGCGACGTACAACTCCAGGGCCGCTGGGCTGGCGCGGGCTCCACCGACTGGACAGCCGAGGCCAAGCTCTTGCGCATCAACCCCGCTGCGGTGCACACCCGCATGGCCCCCGCCCTGCTGGACGGACGCGTCACGGCCGCCAGCACCGCCGCCACCATCCGCTTCGATGCGGCCCTGCAGCCCTCGGCCAAAGCGCCCCAAATCAAAGCCTTGCAAGGTCTGCGCGTCCAGAGCGCCCAGGCCACCGGACGCTGGGCGGCAGGCGCCCTGAATCTCTCGGCCCTGAAACTGCAAACCGATGACGCGCTGCTACAAGGTCAACTGGACCTGACCCTCGCCACCCGTGCCGCCAAAGGCCAGTTGCACCTGACCTTACCCGGCGCGCAGGCCGACCTGCAAGGCCAGATCAGCGCATCGCAGGGCGCAGGCGACTTTGCCCTGCACGTGCCCGATGCAGGCCAGGCCACCCGCTGGCTGGCCCGTCTGCCCGGCGTGGCATCCAGCCTGCCCGGCACCATGCTGGGACAGGCCGAGCTGACCGGCCGCTGGACCGGTGGCTGGACCAACGCCCTCGCAACCTCCCCCGGCAAAGCAGGCACCCCGCCTTTCCAGCTCACCGCCCAACTGGCCATACCGACGCTGGAAGTACGCACTGCCACCGGCAACCCCATCCATTTGCAGAAGCTACAGATCGACGCGTCCGGCAGCCTGGGCGCGCTGGACATCGCCCTGCAAGGCGAGCTGGCCACCGGCACCCAGCGTGCCAAGCTCAGCACCCGAGCCACCGGAGGCCTGGGCACAGCAAACCAATGGCAAGCCCGCATCGCCAGCCTGGTCCTGGAAATGCAGGACAGCACCCGCCCAGGCCCGTGGACGCTACAGCTCGACCAGGCCCTGGCGCTCAAGGGCACCAGCACCTCCCTGGATGCAGCCGCAGGCAGTGCCAACGTCAAAGGCCCGGTTCCCGGCAGCGTCCGCATCACGTGGCAGCCGGTAGCCTGGTCGCACAACGGCTCCCGCACCCTGCTGCGCACCCAGGGCACGCTGCAGGGCCTGCCCATGGGCTGGCTGGAAACCCTGGCTGCGGGCAACGGACAACTGGCGCAGCTTGGCCTCAAAGGCGATCTGCTGCTTGACGGCGACTGGAACGTGCAGGCGGCCCAAACCCTGCAGGTCAGCGCCAACCTCTACCAAAGAAGCGGCGATCTGCAACTGCTGGCCGGCGACGACTCTGCCAAAGGCACGCCCGCCACCATCAGCGCAGGCATCCGCACCGCCCGCATCGGCCTGCGCACCGACGGCGACAAGCTCAGTGCCAGCCTGCGCTGGGACAGCGAGCGCGCAGGCCAGGCCGAGGCCGAGTTCAGCACCCAGGTGCGCCAGACCGACGGCGGCTGGGACTGGCCCGCCGACGCACCGCTCAACGGCACGGTGCGCGCGTCGCTGCCCCGGGTCGGCATCTGGTCGGTACTGGCCCCGCCCGGCTGGCGGCTGCGCGGCACGCTGGCGGCGAATGCCACGCTCAGCGGCACCCGCCTGGCCCCGCTGTGGACCGGCACTCTGCAAGCCGACGACCTGGCGCTGCGTTCGGTGGTCGAAGGCATTGAACTACGCGAGGGCCGCCTGCGCGCCAGCCTGGACGGCCAGCGCCTGAACATCACCGAATTCAGCCTGCGCGGTGCCCCCACTGCCGCCAACACGACCACCGCCATCCCCAGCAACGACGGCGGCAGCCTCAGCGCCACCGGCAATGTGCGCTGGAACAACACCGCCCCGGCAGGTATCCAGATGGACATCCAGGCGCAGGCCAAAACCCTGCGCATCTCCGCCCGGGCCGACCGCCGCCTGACCGTGTCCGGCACCCTGCAAGCCACTCTGGCGCAGGGCAAGCTGGCGCTGCAAGGCGCGCTGCGGGCAGACCAGGCTTTGTTCGTCCTGCCCGACGAATCGGCGCCCACACTCGGCAGCGACGTGGTGGTGCGCAAGCGCAGCACCAGCACCCCGCAGCCCACTGCGGCACCCGTGGCGGCCAGCAACACGCCCGATGTCAACATCACCCTGGACCTGGGCGACGACTTCCACCTGGTCGGTCGGGGCCTGGATACCCGGCTCACCGGCAAGCTGGCCCTGCGTGCCGGCCCCACCCTGGCCGGTCCGCGCGTCGTCGGCGAGCTACGCACCGCCCGCGGCAGCTTCCGGGCCTATGGCCAGGCGCTGGACATTGAAGAAGGCGTTCTGCGCTTCAACGGCCCCTATGACAACCCCTCGCTCGACGTGCTGGCCATACGCCCCAACCTCAGCGTGCGCGTCGGTGTACAGATCAACGGCACGGCGCTATCGCCCAACATCCGTCTGTACTCCGACTCCGACCTGTCCGATGCCGAAAAGCTGGCCTGGCTGGTGCTGGGCCGCAGCGCCGCCAACGGCGGGGCCGAAGGTGCCGTGCTGCAACAGGCCGCGCTGGCCTTGCTGGGCGGCAACGGCAAGGGCTTGTCGGGTGGGCTGGCCTCGGCCCTGGGCCTGGACGAACTGTCGTTCAGCGGCAGCGCCAACAAGTCTGACGGCACCACCAGCGCCGCTGCCGTTACCTTTGGCAAGCGCCTGTCGCGCAATTTCTACGTGGCCTATGAGCACAGCCTGGCAGGTACGCTGGGCACGCTGTACATCTTCTACGACCTGAGCAAGCGCTTCACCCTGCGCGGCCAAACCGGCCAGCAAAGCGCCATCGACCTGATCTTCACCTTGCAGTACGACTGAAAACCGGGCCTGCCCAGGCCCTACAATCCGCCCTCCCCTTGTAGTTCAATGGATAGAACGAGTGCCTCCTAAGTGCTAAATACAGGTTCGATTCCTGTCGAGGGGACCAGCTCCCAGGGTGTGCAAGCGCACCACCGATTTATATGAAATCGGCACTCCGTGCTTATGCAATGGGCGCAACAAGCTCTCATTTCAATAGCATCGGCAGGTTGCCGAAGCAAGCGAACTGGAGATCCTCTGCATGGCCGAATTCACCGCCAACGTGGTCTGGCAGCGCGCCACCGACCCACCCGAGCCGTTTACCGACCAGCGCTACAGCCGCCGCCATGCCTGGCACTTCGACGGTGGCTTGGCGGTGCCGGCGTCGTCTTCACCGCATTCCGTGCCGCTGCCGTTCTCGGACCCGGCCGCGGTGGACCCCGAAGAAGCCTTTGTGGCAGCACTCTCCAGTTGCCACATGCTGTGGTTTCTGCACCTGGCGGCCAAAGCGGGCTGGGTGGTTGACCACTACAGCGATACCGCCGTGGGCCAGATGGGCCGCAATGTCGACGGCCGCATGGCCATGACCCAGGTGGTACTGCGCCCCCATGCGCGATTCGCGGATGGCCATGCGCCGAGCCGGGCCGTGCTGGAGCAACTTCACCACGCCGCGCACGATGCTTGCTACATCGCCAACTCGGTCACCACCGAAGTCCGGTGTGAACCCGTCTAAAAAGCACCATGACCTACCTGCCCCCCCACTTCGCAGAAACCGACCCCGCCACCCTGCACGCCCTGGTGTGCGCCCACCCGCTGGCCACCTGGGTGGTGCCGCAGACGGATGGCGAGCTGCTGGTCAACCATATCCCGTTCCTGCTGGATGCCGACCGGGGCCCGCACGGCACGCTGGTCGGCCATGTGGCGCGCGCCAACCCGGTATGGCGGGCGCTTGGTACTACCGCTTCTGTCGCGGTATTCCAGGGGCCCGATGCCTACGTGTCGCCGTCCTGGTACCCCAGCAAGCCCGTCCATGGCAAGGTGGTGCCCACCTGGAACTACGCTGTGGTGCATGCGCACGGCACGGCGCGGGTGTTCGACGACCAGGCTCAGCTGCTGGCCCTGGTGACGCGGCTGACCGCGCTGCACGAAGCGCCAATGGCCCAACCCTGGCAGGTAGCCGATGCACCCGCCGCCTACATCGACACCATGCTGGGCGCCATCATCGGCATCGAAATCCCGGTGCAGCGTTGGGTTGGCAAGTGGAAAGTCAGCCAGAACCGAAGCGAGGACGACCGCCAGGGTGTGGCGGCCGGCCTGCAGGCGCGCGGTACGGTGCAGGGGGACGCTATGGCGGAGCTGGTGCGGAGGGCAGTCAGTTCAAAAATCTAAGGAAACGGGCTTCTGATCCGCACTCCACCCGCATTTGCAACTACTTCTTTGATGGATGGCGGGTATTCATCCGCGTGAAGTCCACTTCGGTTAATCGTCAGACTTTTCTCGTACCACGAATACTATCCAACCACTCTACATTTGCATGGGCCACCCTATGCAAAATTTGAATCTTCTTTTCCAACCGTCCGGATTTTGTCAATTCCATTACCAGTGATTTAATACTATCTTTTAATCTATATTCGGAATTTTTTATTTTTGAATTTACCACACCCACATAGCTACTCACCAATGCAGAAAATTCCGCATTCGAAATACTTGTTTTTTCAATAAATTTTAGAAAATTCCCACCCAAAATAACCCACTTCTCAAAATCCCAACGCTCGACATGGGATAAATGAAATACAAATGGATCCTTGATATTCAGCTGTTCAAGCCCCATTAAATACATCCATATAGGCAAATAATGATCCCACCATGGCATCCCCATGACAAAATCATCCGACGTGAATTTTTTTAAATCACTCGAATGAAAGGCAAAAAAATCATAGCCCTGTTGGTATTCCAAACCTTGCCTCGAGTCCATCTCCTTGATATCGTAGCGTTTAGATACAAAGCACTGTCCAGGCTGCAAGCCCTCCAATTGACGGTACGCAGCATCCGATATATCAATCAATATATCTGCGTTGGTAATGACGACAGGCCCATCCATTTGGTGATTGCATGCCGAAGAGATAAAGTCTCCCAAAAAAATAAGTGGCTTACCAAACCGCTCACGCACATCCCGCCCGACCGTTATGCACTTGATATTTTCTTCGGCAATAATACCGGCCAAAGATTCATTCTTGGAGTTGACTGTTACAGGATCGAAACCACTATTTCTCCAAGACTGAACGCACATGCGCGCATACTCAGGCCCCAAATCCTGACCATTGGCCCGTTTTCGTGAAAAATGGGGGGGTATTGATGTAAATAGCGGTATCATATATTTCAATATTCATTAATTAAAAGTCGTCAATTCCCAGATAGAAGTTCTCGCCCCGCAAGTCCGCTTGAAAAGCAATCCACCACTGCAAGATCACGCTTACATCTTTTCGCGACTATCGATACAACAGCAATGCGAAAGTGCGGGCACAATCCCTGCAAGCTGGCCTCACCAAATTTCCCAGTACAAACGACACCCTTGCACCAAGATTGGGCGAAATTTAAGCACTTGCGCCCCTATGTGCTGCATTCAATGCATTTGCACCTCTTTGGAAGATTTTATTTTCGTGGGCACGAAACCAGTAAATACAGTTACTATACCGTACAATTTTTTACTCGTCGATTTAATTTTTATTAAAATAATTTTTTAAATTTATAAAAATGAGCAACACATTTCCACCAATAGTCTCCATTATCATGCCTGTGTTCAACACAGGAAAATATCTAAACGAAGCCATCGAATCAGTGCTGGGACAACAACCCAGCACTGATTGCGAAGTGCCCGATTTTGAATTGATGGTGGTAGATGACAACAGCACGGATCTGGATACCCTGGAGATTTTGCAGAGTTTTACGCATACTGATCCCCGTGTCACTGTACTTAAAAACCAAAGAACCAAAGGCGCCGCTGGTGCCCGAAATACCGGCATCCTGCACTCCCAAGGAGAATGGATAGGATTTCTTGATTCGGACGATATATTGACCCCGCAATCGCTGGTAACGCGCTGGCAGGCCATTGCAAAGAACTCTGAAATCGAATGGATTGGGGCCAAGTTCAAACTATTGAAACCCAAAAAAGATGCATCTGGCGTTCCATTTTTTGAAACGGCGAATGAACTAATAGCCAACATTCCTGAAAATAACCACCCTGCTCCGGCAAAGCGCTTGCAGAAGCCCGTAGCCGAGTTTTCCAAGAGTTGCATGATCGGCATCATGACGGTGCTCATCAAGCGTGAGCTTATTGTGGAAAAAGGTATGTTCAACGAGAAGCTTCGCCGCGCCGAAGATTATCACCTGTGGTTTCAGTGCGCGTTCCAGCATGATTTATGGATGCTGGAGTCTGATATTGCATTTTACCGTATCCATTCCGCCAGCCTAACCCATGGCGATGCACCAAAGTTACTGCATGAAGATGCCATGATCGAACTTCTGTTAAAAGACCCACAGGCTTTGGCGCATAAAAATTTGCTATTGCAGCGGTTTGATCTGGTCATGCAAGATAACTGCTATTTCTACCGCGGAAAAAAGCGATTTGGGACCGCATTGCGCAACGCAATACAATGGCTCAAAAAAAGGCCTGGTAATGCCGCGGCTTGGAAAGAGTTGGTGGCTTGTTGCCTCAGAGTCGCTTGAGTTTTTTATTTTCAAATAAGCAAATTTGAACCTAGGGTATCCCGATGAAAAAAGAAATTCTGGTGTCGGCGATTGTGTCCACCTATAAATCCGAGCGATTTATGCGGCATTGCCTGGAAGACCTGGAACGCCAGACCATCGCAGACCAACTGGAAATTATCATTATTGACAGTTGCTCTCCTGAAAATGAGGGCGATATTGTCAGGGATTTTCAAAGCCGGTACAACAATATTGTGTATTTGCGCACCGACCAGCGCGAAGGCTTGTACACCGCCTGGAACCGCGCCGTGGCCATGGCCCAAGGCAGGTATTTGACGAATGCCAATACCGACGACCGCCACCACCCCGCTTCATTCGAGAAACTGGCGAACCAACTGGATGCTGCACCCGAGTGTGTATTGGCCTACCACGACCAGCTCACCAGCACGGTTGAAAACGAAACCTATGAAGCCTGTGCGGCCCGCAACACGCGGCGCTTCCGGTTGCCCGATTTTTCGCACGACACCCTGATCCTGGGTTGCCTGACAGGCTCGCAGCCGATGTGGCGCAGAAGCGTGCATGCCGAGCACGGACTATTCAGTGAGAAATACAGGGTTGCTGCGGATTATGAATTCTGGATGCGCATTGCCCAGACACATGCATTTATCCATGTTGCCGAACCTCTGGGGATTTTTTACGATTCGCCCGATACCTTATCGGGTGCCAATAACCGGTTTTCGGTGGATAAAGAAACGCTGGATATCCAGTTGGTGTATGTCGACCGCGCACCCTGGAATAAAAACCCCAAAAATCGTTCTCGGCTGGCACAAACCGTATTTGCCATTGGCTACCACTATGTGGAGAAACTCCACGACCTGGGCAAAGCCAAGTTGTTTTTGCGGGAAGCCTGGAAGCTGGACAGGACCAACCTGAACCTGGCCAAAACCTTTCTGTTGCGTGGCGTCCTCAAAAGCCAACATGGCCTGAAGGCCTAGCACGCATTCAGCGCTTCAGGCCTGCCGCAACCGCTCCACGGTGTGCTGCAGATCCAGCGCCCATGTGCGGCGGTCGCGGCCGGCGGCATGCTCCGGTGTGCCAAAGCGCACCTCCGCCCCGAGCGTACGGGCCCCCAGCGTGCGCCAAAGCGAGCCCAGCAGCGTTTCGTCACCCACAAAACTGGGCGCAAAGTGCAAGTCCCCGGTGTGCACGTCCACAAAACGCAAGGCCAGTGGCAGCACCGCCACGTCGGCCGATATCGCCGCTTGCAGCAGGTTGGCGTGGAAGGGCAGCATGCCGCGGCCGTCGCCCGTCGTACCCTCAGGGAACACGGCCACCACCTCGCCCGCCCGCAGGCGCTCGGCCATGTGGTGGACCACGCGCATCGCGTCGCGGCGGGATTCGCGCTCGATGTAGAGCGTGCCCGCGCCGGTGGCCAGGGTGCCGACGACGGGCCAGTGCTTGACGTCGGCTTTCGACACAAAGCGGCAATACCCTGCGGCGTGGATGACGGCAATGTCCAGCCACGAGATGTGGTTGGCCACCAGCAGCAAGGGGCCCTGCGCCGGGGGCGTGCCCTGTACCCGTAGCGTGATGCCCATGACCTGCAACACCTCTAGCGACCAGGTCTGCACCCGTTGCCCGCGCGCCGCATCGTCCATCTGCGGAAAGTGTCGACGGATGGTCCACCAGCCGACGCCGATATGCCACAACAAGCGCAGCACCCGGCCCAGGACACGGAAAAAATGCATGTAAATTTATAAGAAATAGCCGGCCAGCGCTGATGGAATAAGCACGAGCAGCTATTTATTTGATAGTTAGGTGAGGCGGGCTTCAAACGCTACGTGCCCGGCCACTACCGCGCAGCGCACCCGGCCTGGCAGCTCGTAGCCCGAGAACGGCGTGTGCTTGCCCTGGCTGCGCAAGGTGTCGGCGGTAACGGTCCAGCGGGCGGCAGGGTCGAACACGCACACGTCGGCCACACCGCCCACCACCAGCTGGCCCACGCTGGCCTGCAAGGTGCCCAGGCTGGTGCCCAGCACGGCGGCGGGGGCGTTGGTTACGGTGGCCAGGGCGCGGTGCAGAGGCACGCCGTCGTCTTCGCTCCATTTCAAGGCCAGGCTGAGCAGCAGTTCCAGGCCGGTGGCACCCGGCTCGGCTTCGGCGAACGGCAGGGCTTTGGCATCGGCCTCGACCGGCGTGTGGTCGGACACCAGCGCGTCGATGGTGCCGTCGGCCAGGGCGGCGCGCAGTGCGTCGCGGTCGCGTTGCTGGCGCAGCGGGGGGGTCAGGCGGGCGCGGCTGTCGAAGTAGCCGATGTCGGTGTCCGTCAGGTGCAGCGAGTTGATGCTGACATCGCAGGTGACACGCAGGCCGTCTTTCTTGGCCTGGCGCACCAGGGCAATGCCGGCGGCACTGCTGATGCGGCACAGGTGGACGCGGGCACCGGTGGTTTTGAGCAGCTCAAAAATGGTGTGCAGCGCAATGGTTTCTGCCGCCACCGGCACGCCGCCCAGGCCCATGCGGGTGGCCAGCGCACCGCTGGCGGCCACGCCCTTGCCCAGGTGCAGCTCTTGCGGACGCAGCCAGACCGGGTAGTCGAAGGTGGCGGCGTATTGCAGCGCGCGCTGCAGCACCTGGGTGTTACCCAGCGGCACCTCGGCCTGGCCGAAGCCGATGCAGCCCGCGCCGGTGAGCTCGACCATCTCGGTCAGCACCTCGCCCTGCAGGCCCCGGGTGAGCGCGCCCAGCGGAAACAGGCGCGACTGGTGGTTCTTTTTGGCGCGAAACTTCAGCATCTGCACCAGGCCGGGCTCGTCCAGCACGGGGTCGGTGTCGGGGGGGCAGACCAGGCTGGTCACGCCACCGGCTGCGGCCGCCGCCATTTCGGACTCCATCATGCCTTCGTGCTCGTAGCCGGGCTCGCGCAGGCGGGCGCACAGATCTACCAGGCCAGGCAGCACGATGCAGCCACTGGCATCGACCACGCGGTCAGGCTGGAAGTCGGGCAGGTCGCGGCCCATCGCAATGATGCGGCCAGTGGCGATGGAAATGGAGCCGGTGGTGTCCAGCCCGCTGGCGGGGTCGATGATGCGACCGTGTTGGATCAGGGTTTTCATATTTTTATACCAAACAGGGCTCTAGCGCTTATTGAATGAGCACGAGCAGCTATGGATTGAATAGCAAACACGGTCAGGCCTCGTTGCCTGCGACGATGCCCATCACCGCCATGCGCACGGCGATGCCGAAGGTCACCTGCGGCAGGATCACGCTTTGTTTGCCGTCGACCACCGCCGAGTCGATCTCTACGCCGCGGTTGATCGGGCCGGGGTGCATCACGATGGCATCGGACTTGGCCAGTGCCAGTTTTTCGGGCGTCAGGCCGAAGCTGCGGAAGAATTCCTGGCTGGACGGCAGCAGCGCGCCGCTCATGCGCTCGTTTTGCAGGCGCAGCATGATGACCACGTCGCAGTCCTTGATGCCCTCTTCCAGCGTGTGGCACACGCGCACGCCCATCTGCGCCATGTCGGCAGGCACCAGGGTCTTGGGGCCGACCACGCGCACTTCGGCGCAGCCCAGGGTGGTGAGCGCGTGGATGTCGGAGCGGGCCACGCGCGAGTGCAGTACGTCGCCAACGATGGCCACGGTGAGGTTGCTGAAGTCTTTTTTGTAGTGCCGGATGGTGTACATGTCCAGCAGCCCCTGGGTCGGGTGGGCGTGGCGGCCATCGCCCGCGTTCACCACGTGCACGTGGGGTGCCACGTGCTGGGCGATCAGGTAGGGCGCGCCGGATTCGCTGTGCCGCACCACAAAGATGTCGGCGGCCATGGCGCTGAGGTTGGCGATGGTGTCCAGCAGCGACTCGCCCTTGGCGGCGCTGGAGCGGGCGATGTCGAGGTTGATCACGTCGGCGCTCAGGCGCTTGGCGGCGATGTCGAAGGTGGTGCGGGTGCGGGTGGAGTTTTCGAAAAACAGGTTGAACACACTCTTACCGCGCAGTAAGGGCACTTTTTTGACCTCGCGGTCGTTCACGCTGACGAAATTGGCGGCGGTGTCCAGGATCTGCGTCAGGATGTCTTTGGGCAGGCCTTCGGTAGACAGCAGGTGGACCAGTTCGCCGTGCTTGTTGAGTTGGGGGTTGTTGCGTTTGTAGAGCATGTTTAACCTTGGAAACTAGCCTTCTACGTTGAAACTGAAGGCGCCCGTGGCGCTGCGCGCCAGTTCGAGCTTCTGGGTGGCGGGCAGGGCCACGCGGGCGGCGGCAAAGTCAGGCTGGATGGGCAGCTCGCGCCCGCCCCGGTCCACCAGCACGGCCAATCTGACCGCCGACGGGCGGCCATAGTCGAACAGCTCGTTGACCACGGCGCGGATGGTGCGGCCGGTGTAGAGCACGTCGTCCAGCAGGATGATGTGGGCCCCATTCACGTCGAAGTCCAGCGCGGTCTGCCCGCCACTGCCTGAGACCATGCCACGCTTCGCGAAATCGTCGCGGTGCATGGCGCTGGATATCACGCCGGGTTTGCCGGGCAGTTGCAGGTCGGCCTGCAGGCGCTCGGCCAGCCAGGCCCCGCCGGAGGTGATGCCGACCAGGCGGGTGTCGGGCTGCAGCAAGGCGCGCACGCCCTTCAATAACTCCAGGTAAAGCGCTTCGGCGTTCAGCAAAAGGGCCCCCACGCTTGTCGCTCCGCGTACTGCGCTGCCCCCCAGGGGGGCCTTCCCGCCTTGGGACGGCCCTGCGTCGGTCAATGTGCTCACGGGATACTCCTCAAAAATTGTTCCAGGATGATGCAGGCCGCAGCGGCATCTGCGTCTTTTGCACCCATCTCTAGCGCTTCTGTGGTGCTATAGCGCTCATCGACCTCGAAAACCGGCAGATTAAAACGCCCGCGCAACTGGCGGGCAAACTTTTGCGCGCGCCGGGTGTTGTCGTGGGCTGCGCCGTCAGGGTGGAACGGCACGCCGATCACCAAGGCATCGGGCTGCCATTCCTTGACGCGGGCGGCGATGGGGATGAAGCGGGCATCACCCTCGGCGGCGATGGTGCCCTGCGGCGTAGCGGTACGGGTCAGGCGGTTGCCAACGGCAACGCCGGTGCGCTTTTGGCCGTAGTCGAAGGCCAGGAAAGATTGCAGATGTGCGGGGACGGCTACTGGCTCGGTCATGCATGCCCTGCTTCGGGCGAGAGCATCCACGACTGCAACCCCAGCAGCAGCAAAGCCTGGTCGTAGCGCTCGGCCACCGGGGTGTCAAAAATCACGCCCAGGTCGGCCTCCACCGTGAGCCAGCTGTTTTCGCCCAGTTCTGCCTCCAGCTGGCCCTCGCCCCAGGCCGAATAACCCAGGGACACCAGCACCCGGCGCGGCCCGGCGCCAGTGGACAGGGCTTCGAGCACATCTTTGGAGGTGGTCATCTCCAGCCCGCCGGGGATGGCCATGGTGGAGGCGTACACCGACTCGGACGGGTCGATGTCGGTGCCGATAAAGGCCTCGTGCAGCACAAAGCCGCGCTCGGTCTGCACCGGGCCGCCCTGGAACACCGGGCTTTCGCTCAGGTCGGCACGGCGCAGTGGCAGCTCGACCTTGTCGAACAGGCTTTTGAGGCTGATGTCGCTGGGCTTGTTGATCACCAGGCCCATGGCACCGCGCGGGCTGTGCTCACACAGATACACCACGCTTTTGGCGAAGGCTTCGTCCTCCAGACCGGGCATCGCGATCAAAAAGTGATGCGTCAGGTTCATCGGGGCAGTGTCGGTGGTCATTCTGTAATTTTAAGGGGTCCAAGAGCGTTCCCAAAGCACATGTCCGCAGGGCATGTAAAGAGACAAATTTGGCGCAATTCGACCGAATGTCGAATTTGAACAAGTGTGCGTCTGCAAGGCGCAAGGTGACACGCGGGTGACATCGAACAATGCATGCACGACATATGCAGCATCTGCAAGCAACCCTTAGACGGCCTTGCAGATACCGCCTAAGTCCTGACGCAGATCCATTGGACCCCCACGAGAACCACATGCGCGGCCAAAACTACTCAATCTGGAGCCTGCTCAAGCACGGCTTTAAAAACCACCAAACCTGGGAACCCGCCTGGGAACGGGTGGCCTTGAAACCTTCCTACGACGTGGTCATCGTCGGCGGTGGCGGGCATGGCCTGGCCACAGCCTACTACCTGGCCAAAAACCACCCCGAGGTCGGCAAGATCGCGGTGCTGGAAAAAGGCTACCTCGGCGGCGGCAATACGGCGCGCAACACCACCATCGTGCGCTCCAACTACCTGTGGGACGAATCCGCCGCGATCTACGAGCATTCGCTGAAGCTGTGGGAGGGCCTGACCGAGGACCTGAACTTCAACGTCATGTTCAGCCAGCGCGGCGTGTTCAACCTGGGCCACACCCTGCAGGACATGCGCGACATCGAGCGCCGGGTCAATGCCAACGCCCTGCAAGGCGTGGATGCCCATGTGCTGAACGCGCAGGAAGTCAAAGAAAAGATCCCCCAGCTCGACTGCAGCCGCAGCCGCCGCTTCCCGGTGCTGGGTGCCAGCTGGCAGCCGCGTGCCGGTGTGGCCCACCACGATGCCGTGGCCCGGGGCTTCGCCCGTGCCGCCAGCCGTCTGGGTGTGGACCTGATCGAGGGCTGCGAAGTCACCGGCATGGATATCCAGAATGGCCAAATCCGCGGCCTGCAAACCAACCTGGGTGCCATCAAGACCGAACGCGTGGGTTGCGTGGCCGCCGGCCACTCCTCGGTGCTGGCCAAGATGGCCGGGCTGCGCATGCCGCTGGAAAGCCACCCGCTGCAGGCCTTTGTGTCCGAATCCATGCAGCGCGTGATCGACACGGTGATCATGTCCAACGCGGTGCACGGCTACCTCAGCCAGTCCGACAAGGGCGAGTTGGTGATTGGCGCAGGCATCGACAGCTACCTGGGCTACGGCCAGCGCGGCAGCCCGCACGTGATCGAGCACACCGCCGCCGCCATCATCGAGCTGTTCCCCCAGTTCTCGCGCGTACGCATGAACCGCCAGTGGGGCGGCATTGTGGACGTAACCCCCGACGCCTGCCCGATCATCTCCAAGACCGCCGTGCAAGGCCTGTTCTTCAACTGCGGCTGGGGCACCGGCGGCTTCAAGGCCACACCGGGTTCGGGCCATGTGTTTGCCGACATGCTGGCCAAGGGCGGGCCCGGCCCACTGTCCAAAGCCTTCTCCGTAGACCGCTTCCACACCGGCCATTTGATCGACGAACACGGCGCCGCTGGCGTCGCACATTGAGCGAAACGACCATGTTTTTATTGCACTGCCCCCACTGCGGCGAAACGCGGGACGAAGAAGAGTTCAGCAACGCCGGTGAAGCCTACATTCCCCGCCCTGCCAAGCCCGAAGAGGTGGACGATGCCACCTGGGGCGACTATGTTTTCATGCGCCGCAACACCAAAGGCTGGTTTTGGGAGCAATGGCAGCACACGGCAGCCTGCCGCAAGGTGTTTGCCGTGAAACGCAACACTGCCACCTACGAAATTGCCGGGAGCTGGACGCTGGCCGAAGGCAAAGCCCTCTTTTTAGCCGACATCGCCAAGGAGCAAGCATGAGCGGCACCCGCGTCCCCCAGACCACCGCGCGCATCGATACGACCCGCACGGTGAAGTTCACCTTTGATGGCCGCGAATTCACCGGCCACCCCGGCGACACGCTGGCTTCTGCCCTGCTGGCCCACGGCGTGCGCCGCATGGCCCGCAGCTTCAAATATGGCCGTCCCCGCGGCATCATCGGCGCGGGTGCGGAAGAGCCCAATTCGTTGGTGCAGATGGGCGTGGGCGCGCTCACCACGCCCAATGTCAAAGCCACCCAGGCCGAGATGTACGACGGCCTGAGCGCCCGCTCCACCTCGGGCTGGCCTTCGCTGGACTTCGATTTGAAATCGGTGCTGGGCCAGGGCTCGCGCTTCATGCCTGCGGGCTTCTACAGCAAGACCTTCAAATGGCCGCAAAAGCTGTGGCCACTGTACGAGACCGTGATCCGCAAGTTTGCAGGGTTTGGCGATGCGCCTACCGAGGCCGATCCCGAGAAATACGACCACCTGCACCACCATGTGGATGTATTGGTGGTGGGCGGCGGAGCCTGTGGCCTGCTGGCCGCGCTGCAAGCCGGGCGCGCCGGACTCAAGACCCTGCTGGTCGACGAGCAAAATGAATTGGGCGGCTGGTTGCTGTCCGACCCCACCGCGCAGATCGATGGGCGCAACAGCGATGCCTACATCCGCTCGGTGCAAGCCGCCCTGGCCGATATGCCGCATGTAGCGGTGCTGCCCCGCACCACCGCCTTCGGCATGTACGAGCAAAACCTGGTGCAGGCCGTGGAACTGGTGCAAGACCATATTGCCCCCGCGCAGCGCCAGGCCCACCTGCCGCGCCACCGCATGCACAAGATCCGCGCCCACCACGTGGTGCTGGCCACCGGCGCCATCGAACGCCCGCTGGTGTTTGGCAACAACGACCTGCCCGGCGTGATGACCGTGTCTGCGGGCCAAACCTTCCTGGTGCGCTACGGCGTGCGGGTCGGCGAACGCATTGTCATCTGCGGTACCAGCGACCTGGCCCACGACTGCGCCGAGGTGCTGGCCAAGGCCGGTGCCACCGTCACCGTGGCCGACGTGCGCCATGGCGCGGTCGCCCGCAACAGCAGTTACACCGTCATGGCAGGCCACGGCATTGCCGAAGTCACCGGCGGCAGCGAGGTCAAGGGCGTGCGCCTGGTGCCCTTGCACGCCACCAAGGACGAGGTGTCGGGCACCGGCACGCACATCGCCTGCGACGTGGTGCTGAGCTCCGGCGGCCTGTCGCCCACCGTGCATTTGTTCTGCCACGACGGCAGCCGCCCCACCTGGGATGAAGCCGTCGCCGCCTTCGTGGTGCCACGCACCGGCCGCACCGGTGTGGCCTGCGTGGGCTCGGTCACCGGCGCTTTCGAGCTGTCCGATGCACTGGCGCAAACCACCCACGCCATGCAGCAGGTGCTGGCCGCCTGCGGCAAGCGCGAATCGCTGCAAGTACCGGCATGCATCCAGCCCAAGCGCCTGGCCGCCCGCCCCATGTTCCGTCTGCCCGATGGCAAGCAGGAAGGCGCAGGCGCCAAGGCGTTCGTGGACTACCAAAATGACGTGAGCGCCGCCGACATCGAGCTGGCCGTGCGTGAGAACTACCACTCCATCGAGCACGTCAAGCGCTACACCGCGCTGGGCTTCGGCACCGACCAGGGCAAGCTCTCCAACGTGAACGGCTTCGTCATCACCGCCCGCGCCCTGAAGCGCCCGGTGAACCAGGTGGGCACCACCACCTACCGCCCGGCCTACACCCCGGTGAGCCTGGGCGCGCTGGCCGGCACCATGACCGAAGAGCTGTTTGACCCCAACCGCTACAGCGCCATCCATGCCTCCCACGTGGCCCGCAACGCCGCCCTGGAGCCGGTGGGCCAGTGGCAGCGTCCCTGGTACTTTGCCAAGCCCGGTGAAGACCTGCACGCCGCCGTGAACCGCGAATGCCTGGCCGCCCGCAACGGCGTGGCGGTGATGGACGCGTCCACCCTGGGCAAGATCCAGATCGACGGCCCGGATGCCCGCGAGTTCCTGAACCGCATCTACGCCAACGCCTGGACGCAACTGGCCGTGGGCAAATGCCGCTATGGCCTGATGCTGGACGAAAACGGCATGGTGATGGACGACGGCGTGACCGCCTGCATCCAGCAAAACCAGTTCTACATGACCACCACCACCGGCGGTGCCGCCCGCGTGCTGAATTGGCTGGAGCGCTGGCACCAGACCGAGTGGCCCGAGCTCAAGGTGTGGATGACCTCGGTCACCGACCACTGGTCCACCGTGGCCCTGGTGGGCCCCAAGGCCCGCGCCGTGCTGGCCAAACTGTGCCCCGACATCGACCTGTCGCCCGAGAACTTCAAGTTCATGGACTGGCGCGCTGGCACCGTCAACGGCCTGCCCGCCCGTGTCTTCCGCATCAGCTTCTCTGGCGAACTGTCCTATGAGCTGAATGTCGAGTCCGGCTACGGCCATGCCCTGTGGGAGGCCGTGATGGCCGCCGGGGCCGAGTTCGACATCACGCCCTACGGCACCGAAACCATGCACGTGCTGCGCGCCGAAAAGGGCTTCATCATCGTCGGCCAGGACACCGATGGCTCCATGAGCCCGATGGACCTGGACATGGCCTGGGCTGTGGGCATGAAGAAGCCGTTCAGCTTCCTGGGCAAGCGCTCGCTGGCCCGCAGCGACACCGCCCGAGAAGGCCGCAAGCAACTCGTGGGCTTGTTGCCAGAAGACCCCAACACCGTGCTGATCGAAGGTGCGCAGATCATGGAAAGCGCCACCGTAGGCACCAGCAACCAGATGCTGGGCCATGTGACTTCCAGCTACCACAGCGCCTTCCTGGGCCGCTCCATCGCCATGGCGGTGGTGGCCGGTGGCCTGCAGCGCAAGGAGCAAACCCTGTACGTGCATGCCCACGGTAAGGTGACCCCGGTGAAGGTGGGCGGTAGCGTGTTTGTCGATGTGAAAGGTGACCGTCAAAATGTCTAAAGATTTGAACGCGATGCTGGAATCTCCCCTGCACGCCTTTGACCTGCCCGCCCGCGTGGCGGCACCCACCGCCCAGAACCGGGTGGTGGTGAGTGAGCTGGGCAATATGGGCTACCTCGTGCTGCGCGGCAAGGCCGACGACGAAGCTTTTATGCAAGCCGTCGCCGGTGTGCTGGGCCAGGCCCTGCCGACCCAGCCGATGACGGTGCTGGCCACCGCTGCCGGTGTGGTGCTGTGGGTATCGCCCGACGAATGGCTGCTGGTGTGCAAGCGCTCTACCCGCGACAGCCTGCTGGCCGCGCTGACCGCCGCCGTACAAGACCTGTTCGCCCAGGTGGTGGACAACAGCGGCGGCCTGACCGCCATGCGCCTGAGTGGCCCCGACCACATGCTGCTGCTGCGCCAGATGGGCCCGTATGACTATGAGAGCCTGGCCGTAGGCCGCTGCGCCAGCACCGTGGTGTCCAAAACCGGACTCACCGTAGCCCGTACCGACGAAGCGGGCGTGGTGCTGGTCTTCCGCCGCAGCTTTGCCGACTACACCTGGCGCCTGCTGGAACGCACCGCCCTGCCCTACCGCATGTGCATCACCAGCCCGGCGCAGTGCGCCGACCCTGTATTCACCCCCTTGTTTGAAACCACCTGACTTAGGCAAATACCTGTGTGCCCAGCGGGCAACACAAGGGATGCCGCGTAAGTCTTCACTTCTTAGGACTTTTTGCCATGACAACCGAAAGCTTCTTCTCCGTGGGTGTGGCCCAGGCCGACCCCGCCATCAACGCCGCCATGGACCACGAACTGCAACGCCAGCGCGAACAGATCGAACTGATCGCCTCGGAAAACATTGTCTCCAAAGCGGTGCTCGAAGCCCAGGGCTCGGTGCTGACCAACAAGTACGCCGAAGGCTACCCCGGCAAGCGCTACTACGGCGGCTGCGAGCATGTGGATGTGGTCGAAGCCCTGGCCATTGAGCGCCTGTGCAAGCTGTTTGGCTGCGAATATGCCAACGTACAGCCGCACTCCGGTGCCCAGGCCAACACGGCCGTGATGCTGGCGCTGGTACAGCCTGGTGACACCGTGCTGGGCATGTCGCTGTCGGCAGGCGGCCATTTGACGCACGGTGCCAAACCGGCGCTGTCGGGCAAATGGTTCAAGGCCGTGCAGTACGGCGTGCGCCGTGCCGATTCGCTGATCGACTACGACGAAGTCGAAGCCCTGGCAGTGGAACACCAGCCCAAGATGATCATTGCCGGCTTCTCGGCCTACCCCCGCACCATCGACTGGGCGCGTTTCCGGGCCATCGCCGACAAGGTGGGTGCCTACCTGATGGTGGACATGGCCCACGTGGCCGGTCTGGTCGCTACCGGCGTGTACCCCAGCCCGGTGCCGCACGCCCACGTAACCACCTCCACCACCCACAAGACCCTGCGCGGCCCCCGTGGTGGCGTGATTCTGACCAACGATGAAGCCCTGTCGAAGAAGATCAACTCCGCCGTGTTTCCCGGTTCTCAGGGCGGCCCGCTGATGCACGTGATTGCCGCCAAGGCCGTGGCCTTTGGCGAAGCCCTGCAACCCAGCTTCAAGGCCTACACCCAGCAGGTCGTGGCCAATGCCAAGGCCCTGGGCGCGGTGCTCAAGGCCGGTGGCCTGGACCTGGTCACCGGTGGCACCGACAACCACCTGCTGCTGGTCGATCTGCGCCCCCTGGGCCTGAAAGGCAACACCACCGAAGTGGCGTTGGAGCGCGCAGGCATCACCTGCAACAAGAACGGCATACCGTTCGACGACGAGAAGCCCACCGTCACCTCGGGTATCCGCGTCGGCACGGCAGCGGGCACCACCCGCGGCTTCGGCGTGGCCGAGTTTGAAGAGGTAGGCCGCCTGATGCTGGAAGTATTCAACAGCCTGAAGACCAAACCCGAAGGCGACGCCGCCCTGGAGGCGTCGGTCTACGCCCGCGTCAAAGCCCTCACCGCCCGTTTCCCCCTTTACGCCTGACATTTCGCCTGAAAGGACACGCACCATGAGCACACTTCACCAGGACTCCATCGTCATCGACGGTCTCATCATTGCCAACCTGAACCGCAGCGTATTTGAAGACATGAAAAAGGGCGGTTTGGCCGCAGCCAACTGCACCGTCTCCGTGTGGGACGACTTCCCGAAAACGGTCGACAACATCGCCCAGCTCAAGCAGCTGATCCGCGACAACAGCGACCTCGTGACCCTGGCCCGCAACACGGCGGACATCGTCCAAGCCAAGGCCGATGGCAAGACCGGCATCGTCCTGGGCTTCCAGAACGCCCATGCCTTTGAAGACAACCTCGGCTACATCGAAGCCTTCCATGACATGGGTGTGCGCGTCGTCCAGCTGTGCTACAACACGCAGAACCTCGTGGGCACCGGTTGCTATGAGCGCGATGGCGGGCTTTCCGGCTTCGGCCGCGAGGTCATCGCAGAGATGAACCGTGTCGGCATCATGGTCGACCTGTCGCACGTGGGCAGCAAGACCTCTGAAGAAGCGATCCTGGCGTCCACCAAGCCCGTGGCCTACACCCACTGCCTGCCTTTGGGCCTCAAAGACCACCCGCGCAACAAGAGCGACGATGAGCTGAAATTCATTGCCGACCACGGCGGCTTCATCGGCGTGACCATGTTCTCGCCCTTCCTCAAGCGCGGCAATGAATCGACCGTGCACGACTATGTCGAGGCCATCGACTACGTCATCAACATCGTGGGCGAAGACTGCGTCGGCCTGGGCTCGGACTTCACCCAAGGCCACGGCCATGAGTTCTTCGACATGCTGACGCATGACAAGGGCCGCTGGCGCCGTCTGACCAACTTCGGCCAGGTGATCAACCCCGAAGGCATTCGCACCATCGGCGACTTCCCCAACCTCACGGCCACGATGCAGCAATCTGGCTGGTCCGATACCCGCATCACCAAGGTACTGGGTGCCAACTGGATGAAGTTCTTCGACCAGGTCTGGGGCACCTGAGGCACACCGCCTCAGATTTCCACATCCTCTCGCATTCCCCTCCATAACCAAGAGTTAGCTGCTATGACCGTTTCGTTCTCCCCTCGCAAACGCCGTGAGTTCATCACCCAGACTTTGGGCCTGTCCGCGCTGGCCATGTCCGGCAGCGCATTCGCGCAGACCAAACCCACCATCAAGATCGGCTTTGTCGACGGCTGGTCGGACAGCGTCGCCACCACCAACCTGGCCGCCGTCATCATCCGCACCAAGCTGGGCTACCCCGTCGAGCTCAAGCCCCTGGCGGCTGGCATCATGTGGCAGGCCGTGGCCCGTGGCGATCTGGACACCACCCTGTCGGCCTGGCTGCCCGTGACGCACGAGGCCTACCTGGCCAACTTCAAGGACAAGGTCGAGATCCTGGGCGCCAACTACCCCGGCGCCAAGATCGGCCTGATCGTGCCCGACTATGTCAAGGCCACCAGCCTGGCCGACCTGAACAGCCACAAGGCCGATTTCGGCGACCGCATCGTCGGTATCGATGCCGGTGCCGGTGTGATGAAGAAAACCGAAGAAGCCATCAAGGCCTACGGTCTGGACATGCGCCTGCAGCCCAGCTCCGGCCCGGCCATGGCGGCCGAACTGGACCGCGCCTACCGCGCCAACAAGGCCATCGCCGTCACCGGCTGGATTCCGCACTGGATGTTTGCCAAGTACAAGCTGCGCTTCCTGGCCGACCCCAAGAACGTCTACGGTGCAGAAGAGCATGTGGACAGCGTGATCAACCCCGGCCTGCACACCAAGGCCCCCACCGTGGTGGCTTTCCTCAAAAAGCTGTCGTGGAAGCCCGAAGAAATCGGAGCCGTGATGCTGGCCGTTGAAAACGGTGCCAAGCCCGAAGCCGCCGCTGAAAAATGGATTGCCGACAACCCTGCCCGCGTGGCCGGTTGGTTGGCATAACTCTCCCCCCAGGCACAGCACCCCAGCGCACCCAGGAACTCTCATGCAACCCCAACTCCCCATCGAAGTCAACGAAACCACCGGCGTGTGGACCACCGACAAGCTGCCGATGATCTACGTGCCCCGGCACTTTTTCGTCAACAACCACGTGGAAACCGAAGCCGTGGTGGGCCGCGAGGTCTATGCCCCGGCGCTGTACAAGGCCGGTTACCGCTCCGCCTACTTCTGGTGCCAGCAAGAGTCCGCCACCCACGGCCTGACCGGCATGGCGGTGTACGAGCACTATCTAAGACGCCTGTCGCAGCGCGGCTGGGGTCTGTTCAAGTTCATCAGCGCCGATGCTGCTACCGGCCACGCGCAGATCCAGCTCGACCACTCGGTGTTTGTGTTGGCGCAAGGCATTGCCGGCGTGCCGGTAGACCGCAGCAAGGTGTGCTACCTGTTCGCAGGCTGGTTCTCGGGTGCGATGGACTGGGTGCTGGAAACCAGCGGCTCCACTGTGCGCACCACCAGCACCGAGACCCAATGTGCCGCCGAGGGCCATGCCCACTGCGTGTTCACCGTCAGCCCCCTTTAATATTTTTTCCAGAGCACCGCCATGCGCTATCCGCATTTGTTTGAGCCCATCCGCCTGAACCAGGTGCTGTTGCGCAACCGCATCGTCAGTACCGCACATGCCGAGGTGTACGCCGAGGGTGGCAATCCCACCGAACGCTACATCCGCTACTACGAAGAAAAAGCCAAGGGCGGCGTGGGCCTGGCCATCTGCGGTGGCTCCAGCCCGGTGTCGCGGGACAGCCCCTGGTCGTGGTGGAGCTCCATCAACCTGGCCACCAACAAGGTCATCGAACCGCTGGCCACGCTGGCCGACACCATGCACAAGCATGGCGCGAAACTGATGATCCAGGCCACCCACATGGGGCGGCGCAACGCCTGGCACGGCTTTGACTGGCCGCACCTGGTCAGCCCCTCGGGCATCCGGGAGCCGGTGCACCGTGGCAACGCCAAAACCATCGAAATCGAAGAAATCCGCCGCATCGCCGCCGACTACGGCCGCGCCGCCAAGCGCGTCAAGGATGCGGGCCTGGACGGCATCGAGATCTCTGCCGCGCACCAGCAACTGATCGACCAGTTCTGGAGCCCCCGCGTCAACCACCGCACCGACGAATACGGCGGCAGCCTGGAAAACCGCCTGCGCTTCGGCATGGAAGTGCTGCACGCGGTGCGCGAACAGGTGGGTGCGGACTTCTGCGTGGGCATGCGCATGTGCGGCGACGAATTCCACGAAGACGGCATCAGCCACGAGATGGCCAAGGAAATCGCCCAGGCCATGAGCGAGAGCGGCCTGATCGACTTTCTGAGCGTGGTCGGCTCCGGTGCCGACACCCATAACACCCTGGTGAACTGCATGCCGCCGATGGCGCTGCCGCCCGAGCCGTTTGTGCACCTGGCCGCCGGCATCAAGTCCGTCAGCAAAGTACCGGTAATGCACGCCCAGAGCATCCGCGATGCATCGCAAGCCGAGCGCATCCTGGCCACCGGCATGGTGGACATGGTGGGCATGACCCGCGCGCAGATTGCCGACCCGCACATGGTCATCAAGATCCGCGACGGCAAGGAAGACCAGATCAAGCAATGCGTCGGTGCCAACTACTGCATTGACCGCCAGTACAACGGCCTGGACGTGCTGTGTATCCAGAACGCCGCCACCAGCCGCGAAGAAACCATGCCCCACGTGATCGAAAAGACCACGGGCGTACGCCGCAAGGTGGTGGTGGTGGGCGCAGGCCCTGCCGGGCTGGAAGCGGCCCGCGTGGCCCGCGAGCGTGGCCACGATGTGGTGCTGTTCGAGAAGAACACACTGGTGGGCGGGCAGGTCAACCTGGCTGCCAAGCCGCCCAAGCGCGAGCAGATGGCCGGCATCATCCGCTGGTTCGACATGGAAACCGTGCGCCTGGGCGTGGACCGCCGCCTCGGCGTGGCGGCCACCCAGGAAATGATCCTGGCTGAAAAACCCGACATCGTGGTGATGGCCACCGGTGGCGTGCCCCATACCGGCCAAACCCCCGCCTGGGGCGCCGCTGAAGGCCTGTGCGTCAGCGGCTGGGACATCCTGTCCGGTGCCGTGGCGCCGGGCGAGAACGTCCTGGTGTACGACAGCATCAGCACCCATGCGGGCACCGGCGTGGCCGACTTCATCGCGGCCCGCGGCAAGCTGGTGGAGATCGTCACCCCCGACGTGAAAGTGGCCGACGACGTGGGCGGCACCACCTTCCCCATCTTCTACCGCCAGCTCTACGCCAACGGCGTGATTCAGACCCCCAACCACTGGCTGGAGAAGGTCTACCGCGAAGGCGACAAGATGATTGCCGTGCTGAAAAACGAGTACACCGAAGCGCTGGAAGAGCGTGCCGTGGACCAGGTGGTCATTGAAAACGGCATCCTGCCGAACGACGGCCTGTACTGGCAGCTCAAACCCCTGTCGATGAACAAGGGCCAGACCGACATCGAAGCGCTGTACGACGCACTGCCCCAACCCGGCTTAAGCCAGGCCACCGGCAACGGCAACTTCCTGCTGTACCGCGTGGGTGACTGCGTGTCGATGCACAACATCCACGCCGCCATCTACGATTCGCTGCGCCTGTGCAAGGACTTTTAAGATGCTCGCGCACCTCGTAAGCACGATTTTCTGGTTGGCCGTCCTGGGCCTGGTCTGGGGCATGGCCCGCCGGGCTGTTATATGGAAAACAGGCCGCTCCAGCCCATTCGATGGGCGTGGGCTGCTACAAATTCCGAAGCGTTACTTTGTCGACCTGCACGACGTGGTGGCCCGCGAGCCGTTTGTAGCCCGCGCCCACGTGGGTGTGGCGGGCGGCGCGATTCTGGCGCTGGCCCTGGTGGCGTTGAACTATGGCCTGGGCCTGTACTGGCCGGTGCTGGACGGCATCTTGCTGCTGGCCGGGTTGATGATGCTGGCCGGTGCCACGGCCATGGCCTCGCGCCGCCGCCATGCGCCTGCGCGCCTGTCCAAAGGCCCGTGGAGCCGCCTGCCCTACTCGCTGATGCTGTTTGCCGTGGCCGTGGCTTTGGTGGGCGCAGTGGCACTCACCGGCACGGCGCTGGCCCCCTGGCTGGCGGGCCTGATCAGCCTGGCATTTGCCGCAGGCGCTGCGGAGCTGGCCTTTGGCATTGGCCTGGGCGGCCCCATGAAGCATGCTGTCGCCGGTCTGCTGCACCTGGGCTTGCACCCCCGGCCCGAGCGCTTTGGCGACAAGCGCTTTGCCACCGCACTGAAGCCACTCACCCTCACCGCCGACGACATGGGCGTGGGCAAGCCCGCCGACTTCGCCTGGAACAAGCTGCTGTCCTTCGATGCCTGCGTCCAGTGCGGCAAATGCGAAGCTGCCTGCCCTGCGTTTGCCGCAGGCCAGCCGCTGAACCCCAAGAAGCTGATCCAGGACCTGGTGGTCGGCATGAGCGCCAAATCAGACGCCAACTACGCCGGCAGCCCCTACCCCGGCCAGAAGGTCGGCGAACACGCCGGTGCACCGCACCTGCCCATCGTCAATGGCCTGATCAATTCCGACACGCTCTGGTCCTGCACCACCTGCCGCGCCTGCGTGCAGGAGTGCCCGATGCTGATCGAGCACGTGGACGCCATCGTGGACATGCGCCGCCACATCACCCTGGTGACGGGCGTGGTGCCCAACAAGGGCATGGAAGCCCTGGCCCAGCTGCGCGACACCGACACCGTAGGCGGCTTCCCCCTGACAGCGCGCCACCACTGGGCGGCCGATTTGAACCTGCCGGTGCTCAATGAAGGTGACGCCACCGACTGGCTGGTGCTGGTGGGCGAAGGCGGCTTCGACATGCGTTACCAGCGCAGCCTGCGGGCATTCATCAAGACGCTACAAAAAGCAGAGCTGAAGATCGCCATTCTGGGCGCGGCAGAGACCGATTGTGGTGACCTGGCCCGGCGGCTGGGCGACGAAGCAGGTTTCCAACGCCTGTCCAAGCAGCTCATCGCCACGCTCAAGACCCGCAAGTTTGCGCACATCGTCACACCCGACCCGCACATCTTCCATTCGCTGAAGAACGAGTTCCCCGCCATGGGCGGCAACTTCGACGTCTGGCACCACACCCAGCTGTTGGCCGATCTGCTGGCCAAGAAGACGCTCAAGCCCACCCGTGCAGGCAGCCTGGAAACCGTGACCTACCACGACCCCTGCTACCTGGGCCGCTATGGCCGCGAGGTGGACGCGCCACGTGCCGTGCTCAAGGGCATCGGCATCAAGGTGGTGGAGATGGAACGCAACCGCGAACGCGGCCGCTGCTGTGGCGGTGGTGGCGGCGCCCCGTTCACCGACATCCCCGGCACCACCCGCATCCCCGACATCCGCATGGCCGACGCGAAGAGCACCGGCGCGGGCGTGGTGGCCGTGGCCTGCCCCAACTGCACCGCCATGCTCGAAGGCGTGGTGGGCCCCCGGCCCGAAGTATTGGACATTGCCGAGCTGATGGCCCACGCATTGGAGGTCGCATGAACACCCCCGCCCATACGCAGATTCGCCGCGTCGATCCGCGCCGCCCCGCCATCACCACGCCCGCGGGCCTGCGCCGCATCATCCTGGGCAGCAGCGAAGGCGAACGCCTGGCCGCCCACGCCGCCCACGGCCCCGTCGTGAAGCCAGTGCGCAGCCCCGGCCCATTCAGCCGCTGCACGGTGGTCGTCACCCACGCCGAACGCGGTGCGCTGACCGACGGTGCCCGCCAGGCGATTGCCGCCGCCGCCATCCTGGCCACGGCCGACACCGAAGTCGTGGTGGCCGTGCTGGGTGCCTGTAGCGACGATGCCGCCGCCCTGGGGGCAGACAAGCTGCTGGCACTGGAGAGTTTTGATGCCAGCGCCTACCAGCCCAGCGCCTGCGTACAGTGGTTGCAAGGCCTGCGCGCCACCCTGGCCCCGGCACAGTGGCTGTTGGCCGACAGCGGTGCCGACGGACAACTGGGCCGCCGTTTTGCCATTGCCGCAGGCCTGGGCCTGGGCTGCGGCATCGCCGAGCTGGCTGCCGACAGCATGCGCATCCCCGCCAATGTGCAGCAAGACTGGCAATGCCCGCACACGCCGGTGATGCTGCTGGCCAAGGGGGTTGCCAACACCAAGCTGCCGTTTGTCGGCCTGGGCCTGCGCGCTGCCGCCCCGGCTTTGCCCGCTGTGTCTGACGCCGGTGTCGAAGACCTCGGCATGAAAGCCGGTGACCCGCAAACCCTGGCACTGGAAGAAGCCGACTTCATCCTGGCCGCAGGCAATGGCGTGACCGACCTGCCCCTGTTCCACGCCCTGGCGCTGGAAGTAGGCGCAGCGGTAGGCGCATCGCGCGTGGCGGTGGACGATGGCCGCTTTGCCCGTGCGCAGCAAATTGGTGCCACCGGCAAAACCGTCTCGGCCTCGGGCTACCTGGCCCTGGGCATCTCGGGCGCGGTGCAGCATCTGCAAGGTATCAAGGACTGCCGCCACGTGATCGCGGTGAACCTGGATGCCTCGGCCCCCATCGCCCGCCGCGCCGACCTGACCGTGGTGGAAGACAGCGCAGCCTTGATGCAGGCCCTGCTGGGCCTGGTGAAAAAAGAAAAGGAGGGCGTATGAGCCAGATCACCGTACTGGTGGCCCCGCGCAGCCACCCCACCAGCCAGCGCCTGACCCGCTGCCAGGCCGACGCCACAGCGGCCACTGTGGGCCTGGGTTTGGGCCAGCCGGTGCGCCTGCTGTGTGCGGGCCCGATGCCCGACTCCGTGGCCCGCGACTACCTGGCCCTGGGCGCACCCGTGCTGGAAGTACTGGCAAGCACCGCCGAGGCCCCCCTGCTGGACACCTTGCTACCCGCCCTGCGCGACGTGGCCCTGGTGCTGACAGGCACCCGCTCCGAGGCCGACCAGGGCTCGGGCGTTTTACCCTACGCCTTGGCAGCCGCCCTCGGGCGGCCGGTCGTCACCGACGTGCTGCGCATCGAAGCCGACGGCAATGGCTGGATCGTCACGCAAGCCCTGCCCAAGGGCGCGCGGCGGCGTTTGAAGGTGCAGGCCCCGGCAGTGCTGGCCATCAGCGCGGCAGCACCCGTAACGCTGCGCCATTCCCTGGCCGATGCCCTGGTCGGCAAGATCGTCCGCACTGCGGCCGCGGCGGTGGCACCCGCCAGCCCCCGCGGCACACTGGTCGCCACCCGCAAGCGGCGCAAACTGCTGGAAGCCAAAACCGTGCAGTCCGGCCACGCCCGTATGCTGGGCGCCATCGAGTCGCCGTCGACCGGCGGCGTGGTGCTCCAGACCGGCAGCGTGGATGCCAAAGCCCAAGCCGTTCTCGATTACCTGCGCACCCATTCTCTTGTGACATTTTGAGGAGACACACCATGAACACCCCCCTTTCCGCGCAATCCCTGCTGACCCGCGAACTGCTGGCCCGCCGCCGCCCCGGCTACAGCCTGGAGGCCCCGTTCTACCTCAGCGACACCATCCTGCAGGCCGACATGGAGCACATCTTCGGCAAACACTGGATCTTTGTCGCGGTAGAGCCGCAAGTGCCCGAGGCCGGTGACTACATCACCGTGGACTTTGGCAACAACTCGATCCTGATCGTGCGCGACGACGACATGAAAATCCAGGCCTTCCACAACGTCTGCCGCCACCGCGGTTCGCGCCTGTGCGCCAGCCAGCAAGGTGTGGTGGGCAATATCGTCTGCCCCTACCACCAGTGGACCTACGACCTGACCGGCAAGCTGATCCACGCCAAGCACATGGGCGATGACTTCGACCCCAGCGGCCTGGGCCTCAAGCCGGTGCACATCCGCAACCTGGCCGGGCTGCTGTTCATCTGCCTGGCCGAAAACCCGCCCGAAGACTTCGAACAGATGGCCGCCGAGATGACGCCCTACATCGCCCCGCACCAGCTCAGCCAGTGCAAGGTGGCCGCGCAGATCGACATCGTGGAAGACTGCAACTGGAAGCTGACGATGGAGAACAACCGCGAGTGCTACCACTGCATGAGCAACCACCCCGAGCTGACCATTTCTCTGTACGAATACGGCTTTGGCTACCAGCCCAACGAGGACAACAAGGCGGACCTGCAACGCTTCCAGGACATCATGGCCGCCAACCACGAGCGTTGGGAAGGCATGGGTCTGCCCTCCGCCGAGATCGACACGCTGGACGACCGCATCACCGGCTTCCGCACCCAGCGTCTGCCGATCGACCGCTCGGGCCAGTCGCAAACCATGAACGCCGAAGTGGCTTCCAAAAAATTGCTGGCCGACTTTGTCGACCCGGCACTCGGCGGCCTGTCGTTCTGGACCCAGCCCAACTCCTGGCACCACTTCATGAGCGACCACATCGTCAGCTTCACCGTGCTGCCGATCTCGGCCACCAAGACCCTGGTGCGCACCACCTGGTGCGTACACAAGGACGCGGTCGAAGGCGTGGACTACACCAAGGAAAACCTCACCGCCGTGTGGAACGCCACCAACGACCAGGACCGCCGTCTGGTGGAAGAGTCGCAGATCGGCATCTCCACCGGGGCCTACCAGCCCGGTCCGTATTCGCCCTTCACCGAAGGCCTGGTGGAGAAGTTCTGCAACTGGTATGTGAACCGCCTGAGCGTCCTGACGCGTTGAACTGGATCCCCATGCCTACCCCTTTCTACGCCCCCGACTTCGCGGCCCCGGTGTCCTCGCCCTGGAACTCCGACCAGGATGAAACCCTGCGCTGCGTGCACGTCCGCCAGGAAACGCACGATGTGAAGACCTTTGTGCTGGCCGCCAACGGTCCGCGCAACTTCCGCTACCTACCGGGCCAGTTCCTCACCCTGGAGCTGGAGATTGGCGGCGAGAAGATCAACCGCTGCTACACCCTGTCGAGCACCCCGACCCGGCCCGACCTGGTAAGCATCACCGTCAAGCGCGTGCCCGGCGGCACGGTATCCAACTGGCTGCACGATAACGTGCGCGTCGGAATGGAACTGGGCGCGATGGGGCCGTCTGGCGAGTTCAGCTGCTTCAAGTCGCCCGCCAAAAGCTACCTGTTCCTGTCGGGCGGCAGCGGTGTCACGCCACTGATGTCCATGGCCCGTGCCCTGCACGACCTGGGCAGCGACGCCGACATCGTGTTTGTGCATTGCGCCCGCACCCCCGCCGACGTGCTGTTTGCCGAAGAGCTGACCCTGATGGCGCGCAACATGCCGCACTTCCGGATTGCGCTGGTCTGCGAACAGCACACGCCGGGCAGCAACTACGCCGGACACCTGGGTCGGCTGGATGCAGCCCGCCTGGCCCACATCGCCCCCGACTTCCTGCAGCGCGATGTCTACACCTGCGGCCCGGCCCCATTCATGGCTGCGGTGCGCGGCCTGCTGGCCGGTGGCGGGTTCGACATGCTGCACTACCGCGAAGAAAGTTTCTCTTTTGAAACCCTGGTGGCCGATGCCACGCATGCGCCAGATAATCAGGAAGTGCCTCCCGATAATATCGAAGTCAACTACAAGATCGAATTGCAAAAAATGGGCAAGTCATTTACTTGCCCATCAGACCAAACGGTATTGCAGGCTTCTGTAGCGGCTGGATTTCGCCTGCCGTCTTCGTGCAGCGGTGGCGCATGCGGCACCTGCAAAACCAAAAAGATATCCGGCACGGTGGAAATGAAACATGCCGGCGGTATCCGCCAGCGTGAAATAGACCAGGGCTGGTTTCTGCCCTGCTGCAGCAAACCGACGAGTGACATCGTCATGGATCGCTAGCCTAAAGTAGCGCATCCCCGCACAAGACGGTGCAAAACGCCCGCCTGACATCCTGTTTTGGCGGGTTTTTTTCATTCAAAAATTCAAAAAACTCCATTTTGGTGCAACACCCTCACCTATCTTAGAGCCCTCATGGATTCACCCTATGTTCTAAATCAATATTTATATAAAAATTGGTGGCATGTTGTTTGCTAATAATAAATATTGCAACGTGCTTTGTCGTTACCCATTCTCGGAGACCCGTGATGTCCCAGCCCAAGATCAGCGTCAGAAATTTATACAAGATATTTGGAAGCAATATAGCCCCCGCCCAGAAAATGTTGACCGAAGGGCGCACCAAAGACGAGGTGTTTGCCACCACCGGCCATGTGGTCGGGGTCAACAAAGTCAGCTTTGATGTCGCCGCGGGTGAGATCTATGTGCTCATGGGCCTGTCGGGTTCGGGCAAGTCCACGCTGATCCGGCTGATCAACCGTCTGGTCGAGCCTTCGTCGGGCTCGATCAACATCGACGGCGAAGACATCGCCAAGCTGTCCCTGCCCGCGCTGGTGAAGTGGCGGCGCAAGCGGGTGGCCATGGTGTTCCAGTCGTTCGCTCTGATGCCGCACCGCAACGTACTGGATAACGCGGCTTTTGGCCTGGAAATGGCCGGAACTGATCGTAAAACCCGCGAAGCCCGCGCCATGGAAGTGCTCGGCCAGGTGGGCCTGGAGACCTACGCAGCCAAGTTTCCAGCGCAGCTCTCGGGCGGCATGCAGCAGCGCGTAGGCCTGGCCCGCGCCCTGGCGGTGGACCCCGACATTTTGTTGATGGACGAAGCCTTTTCGGCACTCGACCCGCTCAAGCGCGTGGAAATGCAGGGCCTGATGCTGGAATTGCAAAAGAAGCAGCAGCGCACCGTGCTGTTTGTGTCGCACGACCTGGAGGAAGCCCTGCGCATCGGCACGCGCATTGCCATCATGGAAGGCGGCAATTTGGTGCAGGAGGGCACCGCCCACGAAATCATCACCAAACCGGCCAACGACTACGTGCGCCGCTTTTTTGAAGGCGTGGACACCTCGCGCTACCTGACCGCGGCCGACCTGCTGGACCCCGCGCTGAACGGCCACTCCTACACCGGCGGGCCGCGCCTGCCCTGGTCCACCACCCTGCCCGAGGCCATGAAGCTGGTGCTCGGCGGCGACCAACCCGTCGGCGTGTTCAACGATGCCGAACAATGCCTGGGCTGCATTTCTGCCCGCAGCCTGCTCGTCAAAATGTCCCAAGAGGCCCGCCATGTCTGATCTGCTCATCCAAGTCACCGAAGCCACCCACAACATGCTGCCGCTGGGCCAGTGGGTCAATGCCGGGGTCAAAAGCCTGCTGGACAACAGCGCCACCGTGTTCGACTCCATCGGCGTGGTGGTGGAGGGCTTTGCCCAATCCATCGAGCAAGGCATGCTGGCCATTCCCTTCTGGCTGGTGATTCTGGCCGCCACCGTGGTGGGCTGGCGCCGCCTGGGCTGGAAGTTTGGCGTGTTTGTTGCTTTAGCCCTGATGCTGATTGTGGTGACCGGCTTCTGGACGCAAACCATGGTAACCCTGGCGCTGACGCTGTCGGCCACCATCATCAGCCTGATTTTTGGAATTCCGCTGGGCATCTGGTGTGCCCGCAACAACCATGTGAACGCCAGCGTGCGCCCCATCCTCGACTTCATGCAAACCATGCCGGCTTTCGTCTACCTGATCCCTGCCGCGATGCTGTTTGGCCTGGGCCGCGTGCCCGGCACGATCGCCACCGTGATCTTCGCCATGCCGCCAGTGGTGCGCCTGACTAGCCTTGGCATCCGCCAGGTCAGCTCCGAGCAGGTGGAGGCCGGCAATGCGTTTGGCTGCACCTCCACGCAGTTGCTGTTCAAGGTGCAGTTGCCAATTGCCCTTCCTACCATCATGGCCGGAGTCAACCAGACCATCATGATGGCCCTGTCCATGGTCATCATTGCGTCTATGGTGGGCGCGGGTGGCCTGGGCAACGACGTGCTGGCCAGCATCCAGCGGTTGGACATCGGCCTCGGGTTTGAGAGTGGGTTGGCCGTGGTTTTGCTGGCTATCATCCTGGACCGCCTGACCGAAAGCTTCGGCGTGGCCCGCAAAAGCAGAGAAAGCTAAGGAACCGAACCGTGCCCCGAACCGTGCCTCGCAACTCCCCCGAATCCACCCCGGCCGCCGCCGTGGGAGCCAATGACCCTCTGGCCGTGGCCGGTACGATCCACGTCGGCTTCATTCTGCTGCCCGAGTATTCGATGATCGCCTTTGCCAACGCGGTGGAAACCCTGCGCATGGCCAACTACATCAGCCGCCAGACCCTGTACCGCTGGAGCGTGGTGAGCCCTGGCGAACAGGCCGCCGTGGCCAGCAATGGCCTGGCCATCAGCGCGGTGGGTGATGTAGCGGGCCCCGCAGGGCTGACCGATTGCGACATGGTGTTTGTCTGCGGCGGCGTCAACATTCGCCAGGCCACGGATGAAACCGTGCGCCAGTTGCTGCGCCAGTGTGCGGCCGCGGGTGCCACCATGGGCTCCCTGTGCACGGGGGCGTTTGCCCTGGCCCACGCCGGGCTGCTGGACGGCTACCGCTGTGCCATCCACTGGGAAAACCTGGCCGCCATCAGCGAAGAATTCCCCAAGGTGCAGTTTTCCACCGAGGTCTTCATCGTCGACCGCGACCGCATCACCTGCTCCGGCGGCACCAGCCCGCTGCACCTGATGCTGCACCTGATGCGCGAGCGCTTTGGCGCCAAGCTGGTGATGGACGTGTCCGAGCAGTTCATCGTCGAGCGCCTGCGCGCCAGCAAGGACCGCCAGCGCATCCCCCAGCCCGAGTGCATCGGCCCCGGCTACCAGCACCTGACCGAGGCCGCCGAGATCATGGCCGCCAACATCGAAGAACCGCTGCCGCTGGCCGAGCTGGCCAGTGCCATCAACCTGTCGCTGCGCCAGCTGGAGCGCCTGTTCCACCGCTACTTCAGCATGAACCCGGCGCAGTACTACATGAACCTGCGCCTGCGCCGCGCCCAGGAGCTGCTGACCCACAGCAGCATGCCCATCATGCAGGTCACCGTGGCCTGCGGCTTCCAGTCGTCGTCGCACTTTTGCAAGGCCTACCGCAGCCTGTTTGGCCAGTCGCCCAGCGAAGAGCGCCGCAGCCACGCCGCAGCCACCACCAAGCCGCGCGCCAGCAATTGGCAAGAGCGGCCCGGCCCGGTCATGCGGGCAGCCTGACATCCCTCCAGGCTTGCTATTGTTGTAGTAGCTGCTCACGCCCATTCCATAAGCGCGGGCGGCACTTTTTTTATAAATTGGCTAATACGTCCGTTTGGGCAGTGCGCGCTTGAGCGACTGGATGAACAGCGCGCGCTGGTCGGGCCGGTCGATGGTCTGGGCGATGGTGGCGATGAAGTCCTTGAAGCTGGTGCAGTGCCCGGCTTTTTTGCGGATCAGCACCCTGGCAATCGGGCCGATGAACTTGCCCAACGCCAGCTCGATGGTGGCCAGCTCGTCCGAGCTGATGGCAAACGGGTGCATGGACGACTGCGACTGCGACTGCAATTGGGACACCGACTGGCTGGCCCCCACGCCGCCCAGGCTGTTCGGGCGGCTGAGCACCGGCTGGCTCGCTGCCTGGCTAGGCACTTGGCTGAGAGGCATGGGCCGCGAACCCAGACCATCCGCCGACAAGACCCCGGCACCGGTGGTGGCCTGGAAGCCACTGGGTGCCGTCTTGCTACCCGGCTGCGCCTGGCCCACGACCGGGGTTCCGGCCAAAAATGAAGCCCGGGTGCGCGACTCCTGGATCGCCGGGGCCAGGGTTGCACGCAGGTGGGCGATGTCCTGCGCCAGCGGCAGCACTTTGCGCACCAGCACCCGCGCCAGCGGGCCAATGTGGCGGGACAGCTCGGTCTCTATCTCCAGCACCTGCTCGGGCACCAGCACATTGGCGGTCTGCAGGCGCACCGTGGTGGTGTAGGTGGTGCTGCCCGGCGGGGCCATCTTCAGGGTGGTCTCCGCGCCGGGCGCATGGCCTTCCACCGCATACACCTCGTGCAGGCGGCCATGCTTGTCTTCGTGCGGGCCGAGGTAGCGGCACAGGTCGGCGGTGCTGTCGGTGATGCGCGAAATCACATCGAAGTACGAGCGCGACACCAGCAACTGGTTGGCCTGGGCAAAGTCCATCACCCGCTTGGCCACGTTGATGCCGTCGCCCACCACATTCACCCGTTCGTTGATGTCCGAAATGATGCGCACCGGCCCCATGTGCAGACCCATGCGCACCGCCACGTGGCCACCATAGCGCTGCCCCAGCAGGTCGCGCAGCAGCATGGCCGACTGCAATGCCTCCTCGGGGTCGCCCAGGAAGCAGATCGCCGCGCCGTCCCCGGTGTCGATGGCGATGCGGGTTTCTTCGGCAATGCCGTGCAAGGCCTTGACGATCAAGCCGTTGAACACCTTCTTCAGCGCCACCTGGCCGTCCACCGAGCGGATCGAGTAGCCCACCAGGTCCAGAAACAAAATGGTGCACAGCAGGTTGCGCCGCTGGTCGGCCGGAATGCGGGCCGCAGCGCCGCGGTTGGTCAGGCCGTTGTCCGGGGCCAGCGAGAAGGCCAGCAGGTCATTGGCTTGCGGCTTGTTGGCCTCGACCAGGGCGGCACGGAACAGGGCCACCGACTGCGGGCGGCGGCTTTCATCGGGTCGCAGGGCCCAGTCGATGGCCTGCAGCAATTTGGCCCCGAACACCCCGGCATCGGCCAGGCTGGACGCAGGCAGCATGGTGTCTTGCGTCACGCGGGCGGCCGACTCGGTGGGCTTCTCGCCAGTGGCCATCCAATACATCACCGCGCCCAGGGCGTAGATGTCGGTCCAGGCCCCCTGCTTGCCCTGGGAGTGGTACTGCTCAAACGGCGCAAAGCCCGGGCTGATGATGTTGGTCATGGCGCTGTCGCTGCTGACGCGGCGGGCCGCACCAAAGTCCAGCAGCACCGGGGTGCCGTCGGCGCGCACATAGATGTTGTCGGGCTTGATGTCGCGGTGCAAAAAACCGGTTTGGTGCACCGCGTCCAGGCCGTCGAGCAGCGGGTGGACGATGGACAGCAGCGCGTCGCGGGTCAGCGGCGCCTGGTTCGGCACCCAGCGCTTCAGGCGCTGGCCCATCTCGTATTCCATGACGATGTAGGCGCTGTCGTTCTGCTTGAAATAACGCAGCACCCGCACGATGTTGGGGTGGCGGAACGAGGCCAGCGCCCGGGCCTCGTCCAGAAAGCGCTGCAGCCCCCAGTCGTACTTGGCCTGGGCGCCCTGGTGGCCCTCGCGCACCACCACGGCGTGCTGCTCGCCCCGGGCCACCAGGCCGCTGGGGAAGTATTCCTTGATGGCTACGGTGAGGTCGAGGTTGTCGTCCCGGGCCAGGTAGGTGATGCCGAAGCCGCCGCTGCCCAGCACGCTCTGGATCTGGTATTCGAGCATGCGGTAGCCCACCGGCAGGCTGGCTGCATCGGCCGGGGTGTTCTGGGGCACTGCGCCGGGCTCCGCCATGGGCTCAGTCGTCAATCATCTGCATGGCCTTTTCCAGACTGCGGCGCATGCGGTTGAAAGAACTGCCCAGCACGGCGACTTCGTCACCGCCTTTTTCGCTGAACTCGGGCTGGTTGAAGTCGCCGGTAGAAATGCCGTCGGCCGCCAGCGACATGCGCCGGATGGGCCGCACGATGAGCCAGCTGAGCATGACGTTGAGCACGATGAACACCACCCCAAACACCGCGGCCAGCGAAGCCATGAAGGCGGTAAAGGCCCGGTCGGCATGCGCCAGCGGCACCTCCATCGGCACCGACACCACCTGCGCCCCCACGATTTCGTTGTGCTTCCAGCCAAAGCCATTGGCCGCGCCGTAGATCTTCAGCATGGTGGGCGGCGCGGCGGTGGCCACGCTGTGGCACTGCAGGCAGGCCCCGTTGGTGATCTGGATGGGCTTGGCGATATACAGGCTGCGCCCGGTGAGCGACGGCCGCTCGCCCACGATCTCGCGCACCCCCTCGTGCTGGCGGAACTGGTTGACCACATCCGCCTCCCAGTCGGCCGTGCGGTCGCGCGGGTTGGTGGGGTTGAGCACCGCCTCTTTGTAGCTGTACTCGGGGTAGTTCTTTTGCAACTGGTTCAGCGTCTCGGTGGCCGCGTAGGCGGGCACGGTTTGCGGCAAGAACACCTCTTCGAGCTGCTTGAGCAGGTGCGGCTGCACCTGGGTGATGGTGTAGTTGCGCACTGCCCCCGCGGTTTCCATCATCAGCCGGGCATTGCGCACCACTTCGTCGCGGGCGTTGTCCTGCAACAGCTGGCGCGACACCGCCCCGGCGGCCAAAAACCCCGCCAGAAAAACCAATACCAGAACCAAATTGAATTTAAGCCGTAAGCCCATGAGATGTATCTTTTTGTGTAATCCCATTCTATCGGCCCCGTGCTGGCGGCCCATCCCCGTCCAGCGCTGTCAAAACCCGGTGCTACCATCGTTTTCACGACCAGGAGACAAGACAAATGGCAGCAGTTGGCCACCACACCACCGCCGATGGGCGCTCGGCATTCCGGGTCTTTGCCCCACTGAAAAACAGCCTCAGCGTGCTGCTGGCGGAGCCACCGGGCCGCATCCCCCTGACCGCCGACGCGCTGGGCTACTGGCATGGCAGCACCGACCGCCTGCCGCCCGGCACGCTGTACTGGCTGGAGGTGGACGGCCAGCGCTTTCCCGACCCGGCATCGCACTACCAGCCGCAAGGCGTGCACGGCCCATCGATGGTGGTGGAGGCCACGCCCGCCCACAGCCCGGGCTGGACAGGGGTGAAGATGGAAGATGCCATCCTGTACGAGCTGCACCTGGGCACCTTCACGCCCGAGGGCACGCTGGCCGCCGCGCAGCACAAGCTGCCCTACCTGGGCGAGCTCGGCATCACCGCCATCGAGCTGCTGCCGCTGGCGGCCTTTCCGGGTGAGCGCAACTGGGGCTACGACGGCGTGTGCCTGTTTGCCCTGCACGCCGCGTACGGCAGCTATGCCGACCTCAAAGCCTTTATTGAAGCCGCCCACGCGCACGGCATGGCCGTCATCCTGGACGTGGTCTACAACCATTTCGGCCCCGAGGGCAACTACACCGGGGCCTTTGCGCCCTACACCAAGAGTGCGGCCACGCCCTGGGGCGCGGCCATCAATTTCGACGGCGAGTACAACCACGGCGTGCGCGAGTTCTTCCTGGAAAACACCCGCTACTGGCTGGAGGACATCGGCTTCGACGGCTTCCGCATGGACGCGGTGTCGCTGATTTTTGACGTGATGCCGGTGCACATCCTGCGCGAATGCACAGCCCTGGCGCGCCGCATCGGCCAGGCCCAGGGCCGCGAGGTGCTGATGATTGCCGAACACCTGCGCAACAACCGGTTTGTGACCTCCGAGCAGGGCTTTGGCTACCACGCCCAGTGGAACGACGACCTGAACCACGCGGTGTTTGCCCGCCTCACCGGCGAGACCGGCCGCCACTACGCCAACTTTGGCAGCTTTGCCGATGTGGAAAAGGCCTTGCGCGACGGCTTTGTGCTGGACGGCACGCGCTTTGACCAGGTCTACAAATACTTTTTAGGCACCGACGCGGCCAGCACCCAGGGCTTCGAGCACGTGGTGCACATCCAGGACCACGACCAGGTGGGCAACCGCCTGCGGGGCGACCGCATGCTGCCCACCTACGGCCGGGCCAAGGCGCTGCTGGGCATTACCGCGGTGCTGGCCAGCCCGTTTGTGCCCATGCTGTTCATGGGAGAGGAATACGGCGAAACCGCCCCGTTCCTGTTCTTTGAAGATTTCAGCGACCAGCCGCTGATCGACGGCGTGCGCGCGGGCCGCAAGGCGGACTTTGCCTTTGATGGTGCCGACGGCGTGGAGCCGCCCGACCCGCATGCGCGCAGCACCTTTGAGGCCTCGAAGCTGCAATGGGCCTTGCTGGATGCGCCGGACAACCAGGCCATCCTGGCCCTGTACCGCCAGCTGATCGCCCTCAAGCGCAGCGGCTGGCTCGGCCCCCGCCAGCGCGACCAGGTGCAGGTGCGGGCCGACCCGGCCACCGAGGTGATCACCCTGGCTACACGCCACACCCTGACCGTACTCAACTTTTCGGCCAGCCCGCAACCCTACACGCCGCCCGCCGGTTGGCAGCCCCTGCTGGCCACGGTAGAGGCCCGTGCCGACGGCCTGCTGGCCCCGTTTGCCGCCTGGGTGCAGCAGCGCGGCTAAAAACTGCCTCTAGCATCCACGCCATTGTTTGCTATGTAAAAAGGAGCTTCTTGCGCTCATTGAATAAGCGCAGGAGGCCCATTTGGCACCCGGATTTTTGCCTGTTTTTTCGCCCTGCCGCCCTGGAACAACTCCGCGTCGTTCTCAGCCAAGTTCTGGCGTGTCAACCTGTAAAAGTCCGGGGTGTTGTAGCCCCCCATTCAAAGGACCCGGTCATGAAACTGAAACTTGCCGAGAAACTTACCGTTGTTGCCGCCGCCACGCTGTGCTCAACGCTGGCTTTCGCCGCCGACCCCGCCAGCTGCAAAGCCGTGCGTTTTGCCGACGTGGGCTGGAGCGACATCGCCGCCACCACCGGCATGGCTTCGGTGGTGCTCGAAGGCCTGGGCTACAAGCCCACGGTGACCATCGCCTCGGTGCCGATCACGTTTGCGGGCATCAAGTCCAAGCAGATCGATGCCTTCCTGGGCTACTGGAACCCCACCATGACCCCCATCATCGAGCCCTTCGTCAAGGCGGGCCAGATCAAGGTGCTGGAGACCCCCAACCTGGTCGGCGCCAAGTACACCCTGGCCGTACCCGCTTACCTGTATGACAAGGGCCTGAAGACCTTTGCCGACATCGCCAAGTTCAAGACCGAACTCGACGGCAAGATCCACGGCATCGAACCCGGCAACGACGGCAACCTGATCATCCAGGGCATGCTCGACAAAAACGAATTCGGCCTCAAGGGCTTCAAGATGGTCGAATCCTCCGAGGCGGGCATGCTGGCCGAAGTGCAGCGCGCAGGCCGCGCCAGCAAGCCCATTGTGTTCCTGGGCTGGGAGCCGCACCCCATGAACGTGCAGATGAAGATGAAGTACCTCGAAGGCGGCGACACCAGCGGCTTTGGCCCCAACTATGGCGAATCCAAGGTCTTCACTGCCATCCCTCCCAGCTACGAAACCCGCTGCCCCAACGTGGCCACGCTGCTGAAAAACCTGCAGTTCACCACCACCATTGAAAACATGGTGATGGTCGACATCATCAACAAAGCCAAGCCCAACGACGCCGCCCGCGCCTACCTGAAGAAGAACCCCGGCGTGCTCGACGGCTGGCTCAAGGGCGTGACCACCCTGGACGGCAAGGACGGTCTGGCCGCCGTGACGGCTGCACTGAAATAAGCCCTCACCCCCACCCTCTCCCGCAACGGGAGAGGGCGTAAGACAAGTCACTCCACTTCCAACGCCCCATGACCACCGCCCAAGCCACCCATTACTGCCTGAACCTCGCCTGCGGCAGCGACCAGGGGCAGGTTGCTGCCGTGTCAGCCCTGCTGAACGCACACGGCGCCTACATTGAACAGTTTTCAGTGTTCGACGACCACAGCACCGAGCGCTTCTACGTGCGCAGCGTGTTCAGCCTGACCAGCTCGGTGCAGGCCCTGCACAGCGCGTTTTCCGAGCTGGCCGTGGGCTTTCCGCAGGCGCAGTGGCAGGTGCACGACCTGGCCGTGCCCACCCGCGTACTGATCATGGTGTCCAAGTTCGACCACTGCCTGCGCGAGCTCATCGCCCAATGGCGGCGCGGCGAACTCAAGATGGACATCGTCGCCATCGTCTCCAACCACCCCGACCTGGCCCCCATTGCCGCTGCCGAAGGCATTCCCTTCCACCACCTGCCCATCACCGCCGACACCAAGCCCGCGCAAGAAGCCAAGCTCAAGCAGCTGATCCTGGACACCGATGCCGAGTACGTGGTGCTGGCCCGCTACATGCAGGTGCTGAGCGAAGAGCTCTGCCACGAGCTGCATGGCCGCGTCATCAACATCCACCATTCCTTCCTGCCCGGTTTCAAGGGCGGCAAGCCCTACCAGCAGGCCTTTGACCGGGGCGTGAAACTCATCGGCGCCACCGCCCACTTTGCCACCACCGACCTGGACGAAGGCCCCATCATCGAGCAGTCGGTGGAGCGCGTAGACCACGCCGACACGCCCCAGCATTTGTCGCAGGCCGGTCGCCTGGTGGAAAGCCTGGTGCTGTCGCGCGCGCTGCGCTTTGTTTTAGAGCGCCGTGTCTTCATCAACGGCATGAAGACCGTGGTTTTGCGCTGATATTTTTCCGAGATTTTTCTATGACTGCATCCTTGATCCCCAGCTTCGTCAATGGCCAAACCACACAGGGCCGTGGCGAACGCTTTGACACCCTCAACCCCGCCACCGGCACCGTGATTGCCGGGGTGCACGACAACGCAGAGGCCGACGTCAACGCCGCCGTGGCCGCCGCCGAGGCTGGCTTTCAAATCTGGTCGGCCATGACCGGCACCGAGCGCGGCCGCATCCTGCACCGCGCCGCCCAGCTGCTGCGCGAGCGCAACGACACCCTGGCCGCCCTGGAGGTGCAAGACACCGGCAAGCCCTGGCAGGAAGCCTGCGTGGTCGACGTGGCAAGCGGGGCCGATTGCATCGAATACTTTGCCGGTGCCGCCGCCACCCTGGCCGGTGCCCAGTACCCGCTGAAAAACGCCTTCGCCTACACCCGCCGCGAGCCCCTGGGCGTGTGCGTGGGCATTGGCGCGTGGAACTACCCGATCCAGATCGCCTGCTGGAAGTCCGCACCCGCGCTGGCTGCAGGCAACGCCATGATCTTCAAGCCGTCCGAGCTCACGCCCATGACCGCGGTGAAGCTGGCCGAGATTTACCTGGAGGCTGGCGTGCCCCCCGGCGTGTTCAACGTGCTGCAAGGCCGCGGCACCACCGGCGCGCTGCTGGCCGCCCACCCGGGCGTAGCCAAGGTGTCGGTCACCGGCTCCATCCCCACCGGCAAACGCGTCATGGCCAGCGCCGCCGCCACCCTGAAACGGGTGACCATGGAGCTGGGCGGCAAGTCGCCATTGATCGTGTTTGACGATGCCGACTTCGAGCAGGCCGTGACCGCCGCCATGATGGCCAACTTCTACACCCAGGGCGAAATCTGCACCAACGGCACCCGCGTGTTCGTGCAGCGCGGCATTGCCGACAAATTTTTGGCCCGCCTGAAGGAACGCACCTTGCTGCTGCGAGTGGGCGACCCGAAAGATCCCGAAACAGAAGTCGGCGCGCTCATCTCTGCCGCCCACCGCGACAAGGTGCTGGGCTACGTGGCCCAGGGCGTGGCGGGTGGTGCCACGCTGGTGTGCGGCGGCACGGCAGTCAACGTCAAAGGCTGTGAGAACGGCAACTTCGTTGCCCCCACCATCTTTGCCGACTGCACGGACGGCATGGCTATCGTGCAGGAAGAAATCTTCGGCCCGGTGATGGCCCTGCTGGTGTTTGACGACGAGGCCGAGGTCATCCAGCGCGCCAACGCCACCCGCTTCGGCCTGGCCGCAGGCGTGTTCACCCGCGACGGGGCCCGGGGCCACCGCGTGGCGGCGCGTTTGAAGGCCGGCATCTGCTGGATCAACAACTACAACATCACGCCCATCGAAATCCCCTTCGGCGGCGCGGGCGAGTCCGGCATTGGCCACGAGAACAGCATGGTTGCGCTGGAGCACTACACCCAGCTGAAAACCGTGTACGTGGAACTGGGCGAAGTCGCCTGCGGCTACCGCTGAGATTACGCCCCATGACCACCGAAAATTTCGACTACATCATCGTCGGCGCAGGCTCTGCGGGCTGCGTGCTGGCCAACCGCCTGACCGAAGACCCGGACGTGAAAGTGCTGCTGCTGGAAGCCGGGCCGGGCGACCGCAGCATCTTTATCCACATGCCCTCGGCCTTTGCCTACCCGCTGGCCAACGACAAGTTCAACTGGTTCTACCACTCCGAGCCCGAGCCCTTCATGGACAACCGCCCCATGTACTGCCCGCGCGGCCGGGTGCTGGGCGGCTCGTCCAGCATCAACGGCATGGTCTACATCCGCGGCCACGCGCTCGACTACGACGGCTGGGCATCGTACAAAGGGCTGGAAAACTGGTCCTATGCCGACTGCCTGCCCTACTTCCGCAAGGCCGAAACCCGCGGCAAGGGCGGCGACGCCTACCGCGGCGACAGCGGCCCGCTGAACGTGTCCACCGGGGCCTGCGTGAACCCGCTGTACAACGCGTTTATCGAGGCGGCACAACAAGCGGGCTATGCCCGCACCGACGACATGAACGGCTACCGCCAGGAGGGCATTGGCCCGATGGACATGACCGTGCACAAGGGCCGCCGCTGGAGCACCGCCATGGCCTACCTGCGCCCGGCCATGAAGCGCCCCAACCTGCAGGTGCGCACCCGTGCGCTGGTCGCCAAGGTGGCTTTCGCCCCTGAGACCAGCCCGCCGCGCGCCGTGGGCGTGGAGGTGGTCCACGGCCACCGCACCGACCTGATCCGCGCCAACCGCGAAGTGATTCTGTGCGGCGGCGCCATCAACTCGCCGCAGCTGCTGATGCTCTCGGGCGTGGGCAACCCGGACGACCTGCGCAAACTGGGCATCCCCGTGGTCGCCGCGCTGCGCGGGGTCGGCGCCAACTTGCAGGACCACCTGGAAACCTATGTGCAGTACATGTGCAAGGAACCCATCACCCTGTACAGCGCCATGAACCCGGTGGCCAAGGTGAAGATCGGCGCGGAGTGGATGCTCAAGGGCACCGGCCTGGGGGCCACCAACCATTTCGAATCCGGCGGCTTCATCCGCAGCGCGGCCGGGGTCAAGCACCCCGACCTGCAGTACCACTTTCTGCCCATGGCGATCCAGTACGACGGCAGCGCGCCCGCCAGCTTCCACGGCTTCCAGGCGCACGTGGGGCCGATGCGCCCGACCAGCCGGGGTGCCGTCACGCTCAAGACCGCCAGCCCCAAGGATGCGCCGCGCATCCTGTTCAACTACATGGCCACCGAGCAGGACCGCAAGGAAATGCGCGCTGGCATCCGGCTGACGCGTGAAATATTCGACCAGCCCGCGTTCGACCCCTACCGCGGCGACGCCGTGTCGCCCAAGGACGACGTGCAGACCGATGCCGAAATCGATGCCCACATCCGGGCGCACGGCGAAAGCGCCCTGCACCCTTCCTGCACCTGCCGCATGGGCACCGACGACATGGCCGTCACCGACGGCGCAGGCCGCGTGCATGGCATCAGCAACCTCCGGGTGGTGGACGCGTCCATCATGCCCGACGTGATCAGCGGCAACCTGAACGCCCCCACCATCATGCTGGCCGAGAAGATGGCCGACGCGATCCGGGGCAAAGCCGCCCTGCCGCGTTCGGACGCGCCTTTCTTTGTCCATCCCGACTACCTCACCGCACAGCGGTAAAAAAGCGAGACTTTCCCCATGGCAGTCAGTGTTTTCGACATCTTCAAAATCGGTATCGGTCCTAGCAGCTCGCACACCGTGGGCCCCATGCGCGCCGCCCGTATGTTCACCGAACGGCTGGCGCACCAGGGCCTGCTGGGTGCGTGCGCCAGGGTCGAGGTCAAGCTCTACGGCTCGCTGGGCTCCACCGGCAAGGGCCACGGCACCGACAAGGCCGTGCTGCTCGGCCTGGAAGGCCATGACCCGGAAAGCGTGGACGTGGAAGCCATTCCCGCCCTGCTGGAAAACATCCGCAGCACCGGCCTGCTGCGCGTGGGCGGGGTGCACCCGGTGGCGTTCAAGGAAAAGGACCACCTGGCCTTCTACCGCCGCGAGACCCTGCCCTTCCACCCCAACGGCATGCGCTGCATTGCCTATGACGCCGATGGGGCCGAACTGCTAAACCGCTGCTACTACTCGGTGGGCGGTGGCTTCATCGTCAGCGACGAAGTGGCCGCCGACGGCAACAAGCAAAAGGTACTGGCCCCCGACACCACGGTGCTGCCCTACCCCTTCCACAGCGGCGACGAGCTGCTGGCCCAGTGCAAGGGCGCGGGCATTTCGATTGCCGAGCTGATGCGCCGCAACGAACAGCACTGGCGCAGCGATGCCGACATCGACGCAGGCCTGAACAAGATCTGGGCCGTGATGCAGGCCTGCGTGGTGCGCGGCTGCCGCACCCAGGGCGTGCTGCCTGGCGGCTTCAAGGTCAAACGCCGTGCGGCCGACCTGTTCACCAAGCTCTGCGCGAATCCCGAACTGGCGCTACGCGATCCACTCCAGGTGCTGGACTGGGTGAACCTGTACGCCCTGGCCGTGAACGAAGAAAACGCCGCCGGGGGCCGCGTGGTCACCGCACCGACCAACGGGGCCGCAGGCATCGTGCCCGCCGTACTGCACTACTACGTGCGCTTTGTGGCTACGTCCACGCCCAGCGGGGTCATCGACTTCCTGCTGACCGCCGCCGCCATCGGCATGCTGTACAAGGAGAACGCCTCCATCTCCGGGGCCGAAGTCGGCTGCCAGGGCGAGGTGGGCGTGGCCTGCTCCATGGCCGCCGCCGCCCTGTGCGCGGTGATGGGCGGCACCCCCGAGCAGGTGGAAAACGCCGCCGAAATCGGCATGGAACACCACCTGGGCCTGACCTGCGACCCGGTGGGCGGACTGGTGCAAATCCCTTGCATCGAGCGCAACGCCATCGCGTCCGTCAAAGCCATCAACGCCGCCCGCATGGCCTTGCACGGCGACGGCAGCCACTTTGTGAGCCTGGACAAGGTGATCAAGACCATGCGTGAAACCGGCGCCGACATGATGACCAAGTACAAGGAAACCGCGCGTGGAGGGCTGGCCGTTAACATCGTGGAATGCTAGCGCCCCCTCCCCCCAAAACCGCCTCCCGAGAGTTCGCCACCGGCCTGGTCTGGTTCCGCCGCGACCTGCGCAGCTTTGACCACGCGGCGCTCTACCACGCGCTCAAGTGCTGCCAGCAGGTGCACTGCGTGTTTGTGTTCGACACCGAGATTCTGGACAGCCTGCCCCGCGCCGACCGCCGGGTGGAGTTCATCCAGGCCTCGGTGGTCGAGCTGGACGCCGCCTTGCGCGCCCTGCAGCCCAACAGCGGACTGATCACCCTGCACGCCCTGGCCCGCGATGCGATTCCGGCACTGGCCAAGGAACTGCACGCCCAGGCGGTGTTTGCCAACCACGACGACGAACCGCAGGCCCTGGCCCGCGACGCCATGGTGCTGGGCGGGCTGGCGCATCTGGGCATTGCGCTGCACACCTACAAGGACCACGTGGTGTTTGAGCGCAGGGAAATCCTCACCCAGCAGGGCCGCCCCTACGGGGTGTTTACGCCGTACAAAAATGCCTGGCTGAAGAAGGTGGACGATTTCTACCTCAAGTCCTACCCGGTGGAGAAGTACGCCGTGCGCCTGGCACCGCGACCGCATCCGCAGCCCGTGCCGAGTTTGCAGGCGCTGGGTTTCGAGCCCACCAACCTGGCCCAGCTGAAGCTGCCCACCGGGCAAAGCGGCGGCCAGCAGTTGTTTGAAGAATTCTTCGAGCGCATGGAGCACTACCACGCCACGCGCGACTTCCCCGGCGTCAAAGGCCCGAGCTACCTGGGCGTGCATCTGCGCTTTGGCACGGTGTCGATCCGGCAGATGGCGGCCGCGGCCTACCCGCTGCACCTGCAGGGCATCCAGGGGGCCAGCGTGTGGCTCAGCGAACTGGTGTGGCGGGATTTTTATGCGCAGATTTTGAGCAACTTTCCGCATGTGGCCCAAGGCGCTTTCAAGCCCGAATACGACGGCATCGCCTGGGAGCATGGCAAGGCCGCCAAGGCCCTGTTTGCCGCCTGGTGCGAGGGCCGCACCGGCTACCCGCTGGTGGATGCCGCCATGGCGCAGATCAACCAGACCGGCTACATGCACAACCGCCTGCGCATGGTGGTGGCGAGCTTTCTGGTGAAAGACCTGGGGCTGGACTGGCGCTGGGGCGAGGCCTACTTTGCCACCCACCTGAACGATTTTGATTTGTCGGCCAACAACGGCGGCTGGCAGTGGGCCAGCTCCAGCGGCTGCGATGCCCAGCCCTATTTCCGCATCTTCAACCCCACCAGCCAGAGCGAAAAGTTCGATCCCGAGGGCAAGTTCATCCGCCGCTACCTGCCCCAGCTGGCCCGCTTACCCAACGCCGCCATCCACGCGCCGTGGCTGGCCAAACCGATGGAGTTGCAGGCTGCCGACGTGGTGCTGGGCAAGACCTACCCGCTGCCCATCGTGGCCCATGACGAGGCCCGCGCCCGCACCCTGTTGCGCTACGCGGTGGTCAAGAAGCCGCATGCACTGCCGTGACGAAAGTACTATGTAATTTATAGCTTCTCACGCCCATGGAATGGGCGCTAGAGGCCTAAAACACCATTATTTTCAGTGGTGTAGCGCCGCACCAGGCTCAAGAGCTCTTCTTCTGGATACGGCTTGCCCAGGTAGTGGTTCACGCCCAGCGCACGGGCGTGCTCGCGGTGCTTTTCGGCCATGCGCGAGGTGATCATGATGATGGGCAGGTCTTTCAATGCTTCGTCGCTGCGGATGTTGCGGGTGAGGTCAAAGCCGTCCATGCGCGGCATCTCGATGTCGGACAGCACCAGGGCGGGCTTTTCCTCCTGCAGCCGCTCCAGCGCCTGCAGGCCGTCGTTGGCCAGCGCCACGCGGTAGCCTTCGCGTTGCAGCAACCGCTGGGTAACGCGGCGCACGGTGATGGAGTCGTCCACCACCAGCACCAGCGGCGTGTGCTGCACAGGGGCCAACTGTGCCGGCACATCGCCCACACCCATTTGCCACTGGCGGGCCTGCACGCCGTACACCGACGACAGCGCCACCGGGTTGTAGATCAGCACCACCGCACCCGAGGCCAGCACCGACATGCCGGACAGACCGGGCAGGCGCGACAGTTGCGGGCCCAGGTTCTTGACCACCACCTCCTGGTTGCCCAGCACCTCGTCCACGTGCAGGGCCAGGCGCTGCGCCGCGCTGCGGAAGATGACCACCGCGCTGTTTTTGCCCGACGGCTCGCTGCTGTGCTTTGATGTCTGCAGCAGCGCCCCGCCCCAGAAGAAGGGCACGGCCTCGCCCGCCACATCGACGGTATGGCTCTCGTAAGCCCGGGCCAACTCGGCCTGCGGCATGCGGCGCACCACTTCGATCACGTTAGCGGGTACGCCAATGGACAGGGTGCCCATGCGCAGCATCACCACCTGGGTGACCGCCGTGGTCAGGGGCAGTACCAGCTTGAACTGCGTGCCCTGCCCGGCAGCGGTCTGGGTTTCAATGCGCCCACCCAGGGCCAGCACTTCGGAGCGCACCACGTCCATGCCGATGCCGCGGCCCGACAGCTCGGTGACCTGCGCGGCGGTGGTGAAGCCAGGCAGGAAAATCAGGTCAGCCACGGCCGCCGGGTCCAACTCTGCGCCAGCCTGCACCAAACCCTGGTCCAGCGCTTTTTGGCGGATGCGGTCCATGTCCAGCCCGGCACCGTCGTCGGCAAAGCGCACCGAGATGTCGTTGCCCTCGTGGTGTAGCTCGACCAGGATGTTGCCGATGGCGGTTTTGCCCGCCGCCGTACGCACCTCGGGCAGCTCGATGCCGTGGGCCACCGCGTTGCGCAGCAGGTGCTCAAACGCCGGGGCCATGCGGTCCAGCACACCCCGGTCCATCTCGATGGAGCCGCCGGTGATGTCCAGCTTGATGAGTTTGCCGGTGTCTTTGGCGGCCTGGCGCACCACGGCGTACAGGCGCTCGGCAATACCTTCGAATTCCACCATGCGGGTGCGCAGCAGGTCGCGCTGCAGCTCGCGGGCCTGGCGGGCCTGGATCACCAGGTCGTCCTCGGTGCCCTCGATGGTGCGCTGCAGGTTGCGCTGCACCGTGCCCACGTCGTTGACCGACTCGGCCATCATGCGGGTCAGCTCCTGCACCCGGGTGAAGCGGTCAAATTCCAGCGGATCAAACCCCTGCGCCGTGTCCTTGGCCAGCGCCAGGCGCGACTGCATTTGCGACTCGGCCTGCACCTCGATGTCGCGCAGATGGCCGCGCATGCGTTCCAGGTTGCCGGTCAGGTCGGCCAGCGCGCCGCGCAATTGGGTCAGGCGCGTCTCCAGCCGGGTCCGGGTGATGATGACCTCGCCCGCCTGGTTGACCAGCCGGTCCAGCAGCTGGGAGCGCACGCGCACCGACTGGTGGGCCATCAGGCGCGGCGCAGGCAGTACGGCGGCGGGCTGCGCGGGGGTCAACAGGGTGATGATGGCCGAGGTTTCGGGCTTCGCATCGGGCTGGGACGGCGCAGGCTGCTCCACGGTTTCGTGGGGCATGCGCAAATGGGCCTGGCGCAGGCTGTCCATCTGGGTCTGCAAGGCATCGAAATGCGACAACAGCGGCTCGATCTGCGCCGACTGCAGGGGCTCGGAGCCCAGGCGCTCGATCTCGGTTTCCAGCCGATGGGCCATTTCGCCCAGGCGCAAGGCACCGGCCAGGCGGGCGCTGCCTTTGAGGGTGTGCAGGGCGCGCAGCACCTCGTTGCGGGCGCCGCCGTTTTCGGGCCGGGCCCACCATTGGCGCAGGGCGCCGCCCAGTTGGGGCAGCAGTTCGGCGGCCTCTTCTTCGAAGATCGGAAACAGATCGACATCGATCACGTCCGCCAGGTCGATCTCTTCGTCGAAGTCGGACGGCGGGGCCGCTGCAATGGCAAGGGGTTCCTCGGCAAGGACAGGGGCTTCCACGCTGGCCACAGGTTCCTCAACGGCATCCAGCAAGGCCAGCTCGGCCAGCGCTTCGGCATCGTCATGCTCTGGCGGCTCCGGCACCTCGGGCTCAGCCTGGGGCGCGGGCACCGAGGCATCCTCCAGCACATCGCGCAGGGCCTGCAGCACACTGGGGTTGGGCTCTTTGAGGAAACCGGCGGCAAACTGGTGCAGCAGGCGGCGGATGTCTTCGGCGGCGTCGGTAAAGATCTGCGCGTGCCGGGGGGTGCCCTGGGGCATCAGCTGCACGTGTTCCAGCGCCGACTCCAGCGCCCGGGCCATCTGCGACAGCGCCTGGAAGCCCACGGTGGCCGAGCTACCGGCCAGGGAGTGCGCCAGCGAGATGGTCGATTCGGGCAGCGGCTGGTGCAGCTCCAGCGACCACTCGCTGAGCTCGGTCAGCAGGCGACGCGACCATTCATCGGCCTCGTTGAGGTAGACGTTGTACAGCGGGATACCAATGCGCAGCGGGCCGATGACCTTGGTGGCCTCGTCCGGCCCGGGGGTGTCCAGCGGCAGCAGAGCGCTGTCGGTGGCCTCGGGCAACTCCTCGGGCAGCAGCTCTGGCAACTCGGCGGCCACAGCCTCTTCCGCCACCGCCTCTACCGCATCGGTCACCAGTTCTGGCATGGGTTCTGGCACCGGTTCTGGCACGGGTTCTGGCACTGGGTCGACCACCGGCTCCGGCAGGTCGGCCAGCAGGTGCGCGGGGTCCAACACATCGGCGGAGGCTTGCGGCACGGCCAGCGGCAGATAGCGCAGCTCCAGCCGACGGGCATCGGCAGAGGCACGGAAGGGCTGGGCCCGCCAGTGCTGGGCGGCACCCACGGCAATGTCTTCGACCCACAGGCCAAAGGCGTTCAGGGCATCGCCTGCCACCCGCAGCAAATCGGGATGGGCGGGGCTTTGCTCGGCCAGCCAGCCATTGACCATCTGCTCCAACGCCCAGCCGGCTTCACCCAGCTCGGACAGTCCTACCATCCGGGCGCTGCCCTTGAGGGTGTGGAAAGCGCGGCGCAGCGTGATTTGCGGCCCGGCACCCGTGGGTGCGGCAGCCAGTGCCGCCACCGCGCCCTGGCCGGTCTGCACCACTTCGCGGGCTTCGTCCAGAAAGATGCCCAACAGTTCGGCATCGTCTTCGGACAGCTCGGCGGCTACCGGAGGCGCTACGGGCTCGGGTTCGGCGCTGACTTCGGTAACACGGCCTTGGTCTGGCGTTGCAGCGGTCAGGGTGAACTCGGGCTCGGGCTCCGCCACGGGTTGCACCGAGAACAGCTCCAAGTCCTCTACAGGCTCAGGTTCAGGTTCAGGCACGGCTGCGGCGGGCTCCAGCGGAGCGGCCACGGAGGCCAGGTCCAGATCCAGCAGGTCGGGCAGTTCGGAGATGGCCCAGGGTTCGGCATCCATTGGCGGCAGCGGTTCTTCTGCCGGGGGCGACGCCAACTCGGACACTTGGGCACGCTCCTCCAAGGCGTCCAGGTATGGTGCTTGCACCGAATCCGCGGCCGAGACGGTGTTGCGCCCCATGGCCAGCTTGAATTCACCCGCTTCTTCGTCGTAGGTAAACAGCTTCTTGGCCAGCGCGCGCTGGTAGCCCAGCATGTCGATCAGAAAGCCCAGGGCCCCCAGGCTGTTGCCCAACCGGTCAAAGCTGGCGGCCTGGGCCACCGGGTCGCCCAGATCCTCGGCCATGTAGCCATCGACCGTCTCGCGCATGCGCAAGACGGCGTGCGAAGCCTGGTCCAGGCCCAGCACCGACAGCACGCCACGCATCTGGGTGAGCTGGTGCGCCACTTTGGACAGCGGCACTTTCTCGCGCGGAGTGCGGAAAAACTGGTCCAGTGCCTGCTCCACCTCGGCCAGGGTGTGGCGCAGCTCATCGACCACGCTGCCCATGGTTTGCCGGTCGCTGACGCGGTGGTAGAGCTCTTCCATCCACGGAGCCAGCGGCTCGGGTTGGGCGCCCTGGCCCACCGCGGTCAGGCGGTCGGCCAGCAGGGTGGCGCGTTCGGCCAGCTCGGCATCGGCCTGGTCCAGCTCTTCGAACGCGGCCTCCAGGTACAGGACCGAGGTGGCGACCTCCATGCCCAAGGCCGTAGACGGCGGAGCCTTGGAGCGCACGGTGGACTCCACCGCGTGGGTCAGGGCCTGCGCCAGCACGGCGCTACCGGCATGCAGCTTGGTCAGCGACTCGCCGACCATGGCGAACTGGTCGAGGGCGGGCTTGAAACGGTGCGTGTCGCCCCCGGCCAGGGCCGACCATGTCTCGGCCGCCGCGGCCAGCCGCTTGCGCGCCTGGACCAGCAAGGCCGGGTCGAACCGACCAAAAGGCCGCATTTCGTAGTCGATGGGCGCATGCCGCTGTAAACCGTAGGCCTGGCGCACCGCGGCCAGGGTGGGCGCATCGGCGGCCTGCACCGGCACGGCCTGGGCGCAGAAAAACAGCATGTCCTGCACCAGGCGCGGCGCAATGGTGGCTTCGCCCTTGGCCAGCGCGGCGTACTGGGTCAGCACCCGCGAGGCAATCCGCTTGGAGTACACGTCCGAGGCAAACAGGCCCAGCGACAAGGCTTCGAAATAGGCGGCAGCGATGTTCCAGAACACCTGCTCGGGCTGGCGCTGCTGGTGCTGCGCAAATCCCAGGCAGATACGGACCAGTTCCTGGGCGGCCACCGGGTCACCGGTCTTGACGACCTTGAGCACACATTGGTCGAGCCGAGCCCGCAGCGCAGGCGCATAGGCCAGCGGCGACACCGGTTCGGCCACGGCAATATCGCGCCAGTGCGGCTCCAGTGGCCAGAGGTCGGCCGGATGGACCTGGGTCACCCCGGCCAGCGCCTGCACTTCGCGGTACTGCGGAAACAGACCGACCGGCGACACCGGCTTGCTGGCCAGCACGGCTTCCAGGTAGTCCACCACCGCAAACCCGGCCCGTTCGATCTTGCCGACGGCCTCGTCCGTGCACAGGCTGGGGTTGTCCAGACATTTGGCGACGGCGGCCTCCATGGCGCGCAGCAGCAGCGACGGCGGCATCATGCCCACCATCTCCAGCGCGCCGACGGTCAGGTGCAGGTGTTGCAGCGCGGTGCCCAAGTGGCTGGCATCGGGCACAGAAAAACCCGCCGCCTGCGACGCATCGGCTTCGCGCACATAGCGCTTGAGTGATTTGACGGCCGCATCCAGGGTTTTGCGCAGCTCGTCCAGCACCCAGGCCAGCGGGCCCAGGTCGTGCTCGGGGGCCTCTTCGGCCGTGGATGCGGGAGGGTACATGGTGGTGTCTGCAGCGGCAGTGGGCGACAACAGCATGGCAGGCTACTTGATTTTGAACCGCGCCACCGACAGGCGCAATTCTTCGGCCATCTCGGACAGCTCGCGCACCTGGGCCGCCGTGGTCCGGGTGCCCGCGCCGGTTTGCTCGGTCACGGCAAAGATGTGCTGGATATTGTCGGCCACCACGTTGGCTTTTTCGGCCTCGCGCGAAGTGGTGAGCGAAATCTGCTCGATCAGCTCGGCCAGGCGGCGCGACACGTGGTCGATCTCGGTCAGGGCCGTACCGGCACTGTCAGACAAGGCCGCACCGGCCACCACGCCCTGGGTGGAGCGCTCCATGGCGGCCACCGCGTCCTGGGTGTCGGTCTGGATGGCCTTGACCAGCGCAGCGATCTGGCGCGTGGCGTCGGCCGAGCGCTCGGCCAGCCGCTGCACCTCTTCGGCCACCACCGAGAAGCCACGCCCGGCCTCGCCAGCAGATGCGGCCTGGATGGCAGCGTTCAGCGCCAGCACATTGGTTTGTTCGGTAATGTCGGAGATCAGCTCGGTGATTTCACCAATCTCTTGCGAAGATTCGCCCAGGCGCTTGATGCGCTTGGAGGTTTCCTGGATCTGGTCGCGGATGGAGTTCATGCCGCCAATCGCGTTTTGCACCGCCTGCAGGCCCGAGTCGGCCGCCTGCAGCGACTGGCGCGCCACCGTGGCCGACTCTTGCGCCTGGGCGGACACTTCGTTGATGCGCGAAGCCATGTCCAGCACCGAACGGCCGGTTTCGCGGATCTCGCGCAGCTGTTCGGTGGAGGCGGCCAGCAGCTCGGTCGAGGTGCTGTCCACCTGCGCCGTGGTCTGGGCCACCTGGGTGGCGGTGTTTTGCACGCTACCCACCAGGGCGCGGAGTTCTTCCACGGTGTAGTTCACCGAGTCGGCAATCGCGCCGGTGATGTCTTCGGTGACGGTGGCCTGCTGGGTCAGATCGCCCTCGGCCACTGCCTGCAGTTCGTTCATGAGCCGCAAAATGGCGGCCTGGTTGGCATCGTTGACGCGCTTGGCACCTTGTTGGGCGGCCTCGGCATCCAGCCGCTGCATTTCGGCCGTGGCCTGGCGTTTGCGGCTTCCGCGCAGTTGCACGGCGGCCAAACCAGCGGCACAGGCCAGGGCCAGCAGGGCCGACAACACCAGCGCCACGATCGCCACCAGGCCCAGACCGGTTTGCGAAGACAGCTTGTCTTGCAATGCTTCCAGCTGGCGGCGCAGCGGTTCGCTGTCGCCCACCACAGCGGTTTGCGCCTCGCGGGCCGACACCAGGCCCTGCAGGTTGCCCAGAATCGCCCCGGCCTGGGTGCGGGTTTCTTCGTACAGCTTGAGCAAAGCCTGGAGCTGCTCGCGGGTGGCGGCATCCTTGGCTGCGCCCAGGCGCAGATCCGGGCTGCCGTCCAGCAGACCCTGCGTAATTTCCTTGAACGAATTCAGGTCTTTACCCAGCAGGAAGACCGCCTCGGGGCTCACGCCCTCCATGGTCTGGAATTCATTGGCCGACTTGCCGATGCGCTGGGTCAGCATGACCAACTGGCCCACAGCCGAAATCTCGGTCGGGCTGGCGGCCTGTTGCAACTTGAACGACGCCACGGTTTCGGCGATTTCCAGCAGATCGGACGATTGGCGGTTGATGTTGTGCAACGCAGCGCCCACCTGGGTCAGGATTTTTTGCTGGCCCATCACGGTGGCTGCGTTCTTTTCGGCGCGCTCCATGAGGGGGGTAATTTGGGCGATATCGGTCTGGGCATCGGCATTGACCGCGGCCAAACGTTCGTCGCCAGCTTGCAGGCCGCGCACGTTCTTGGCCAGCACGTCGGCGCTCTCGGCCACGTCGGCAAAGGCCGGGGTGCTCCCCACCAGGGCTTGAGACACCGATTTGGCCAGGCGTTGAGATTGCATCAGGGCCTGGCCGGTGGCAGCCAGTTGCTGCGCGACGGTATCGGCGCGGTGCAGACCCCAGGCGGCCACCACGGCCAACGCCAGCAAGGCGGCAGCCATCACCGCCACCAGGATCCGCTGGTGGACCGTGGTGTGGCGGTTGCCCAGCAAGGGCAGGGTCACCCACTCATCGGCTGCGTCCGGCACATGGGCGCTGACAAAACGGCTTTCGCTGAAATCGGCATGCGACCGCGCCGCAGCGCGGGGCGCAGCCCCCATGGGAAAGTCGGCCACGGTATCGGTTACAGAATCCACAGAGTCCTCTACTGTCGGGTGGGAAAAGGACTTGTCATCAACAGCAGGCATGGTGCAGCTTTCTGGGGGGCCCTAAGCACTGATGCTCAGAAAAGAAGGAAGTTGGGACAGGCTCAGCAGGTTGATTTCCTGCCACGGCAGACCGGCCGTATCGGTATGGATGGGCCCCAGAAAGCCCGGCGCGCCCTCGGCTGCGGGCGCCGATGCGGTAAATGCATCCGGGCCGCGCAGACCGCTGAGCTGGTCCACCAGCATCGCGCAATTGAGTTCCATACCGGCATTGAACGACAGCAAGCTGCATTCGGACAAAGCGGCATCGCTGCGGACTACGGGCGTGTCGGGGGCCATGAAGCGCACCAGATCCACCACGCCGCACAGGCCACCGCGCAGATTGGCGACGCCCATGAACCAAGGTTGGGTGTAGGCCGCGGGTTGCACCGGGGTCCACGGGAAAATCTCGCCGCACTGGGCCAGCGGAAACAGGTAACGGACACCGCCCACCTGGGCCGCCAGCCAGCGCACCGACAGCCCTTCGCTGCGGGCCGCTTGCAGGCGGGAGGCCAATCGGGTTTGCAGTTCTCGGAGCGCTTCGCGGTTCGCCATGGCTGCCGCTGCCTTACTTGAGGGCGCTGATCTTGGCCTTCAGCTCGGCCGCATTCACCGGTTTGGTGATGTAGTCGCGGGCTCCCTGGCGCATGCCCCAGACGCGGTCGGTTTCCTGGTTCTTGCTGGTGCACATGATGATGGGCACGTCGGCAAACTCAGGATTGCGGCTGATGGTGCGGGTCAGCTGGAAGCCGTTTTGCCCCGGCATGACCACGTCCATCAGGATCAGGTCGGGTTTGAGTTCGGCCAGGCGGCGGAAGGCCTCATCGGCGTTTTCCGCGGTACGCACCACCATGCCGTTCTTTTCCAGCAGGTCGGTCAGGTACATCAGCTCGGTCTTGGAATCGTCCACGATCAGCACGTTGTGGATAGGCATCAAATGGTTCCTTGCATGGCGGCACCAAACTGCTGCACCGCCTGGAGCAACTGGTCTTTGGTAAACGGTTTGGTCAAGTAGTCTTGTGAGCCGACCATGCGGCCACGGGCCTTGTCAAAAACGCCATCCTTGGACGACAGCATCACCACCGGGATGGAGGCAAATTTGGGATTGCGTTTGATGATGGCGCAGGTCTGGTAACCGTCCAGCTTGGGCATCAGGATGTCGCAAAAAATCAGCTGCGGCTGGTGGTCGTTGATTTTGGACAGGGCATCGAAGCCGTCCTCGGCCAACAGCACCTCGTGCCCGCCCTGCTTCAGGAAGATTTCAGCACTGCGACGGATCGTGTTGCTGTCATCCACCACAAGGACTTTGAAAGTCGTGGCAATCGTACTCACGTGGCACCTCTTCTCAAAAGAACAGGACAACGCGGACGGTCGCCGCGCATCAAAGTTGGACCATCTCGAAATCTTCTTTACGGGCACCGCACTCGGGGCAGGTCCAGTTCATGGGCACCAGGGCCCAGGCGGTTCCGGCGGCAATGCCCGTGGCGGGATCGCCCGTAGCCTCGTCATAAATCCAGCCACAAATCAGGCACATCCAAGTTTTAGAGTCAGTCACAGCGTAAAAAGCCTTAGCAATAGAATGAAATGGATTGTATAGACGCAGATTATTGCCTTGACCATTTTGTACGCGGCCCATGCCGATTTAGGCCCATGACCTCCCCAACGCCCCCCAAAAAACCTCCTACCGACGATCTGCCCGAGGCAGCCCAAGTACCGGAAAACCCCGCCGAGGCTGAAGACGACCCGCTCGAAGGCCCGGCCTGCGTGATGGTATTCAACGCCAGCGACCCCAGCGGCGCAGGCGGTTTGGCGGCCGACACCACCGCCATTGCCTCGGTGGGCGGCCACGCCCTGCCTGTGGTCACCGGAGCCTATGCCCGCGATACCGGCGAGATTTTTGACCACTTCTGCTTTGAGGAAGAAGCCGTCACCGAGCAGGCCCGCGCCGTGTTGGAAGACATTGCCGTGCAGGTCTTCAAGGTCGGCTTTGTAGGCAGCCCGGAAAACGTCAGTGCGATTGCAGAAATTACCTCCGATTACGCCGACGTGCCGGTCGTGGCCTACATGCCCAACCTGTCGTGGTGGGACGAGGACAAGATCGAAGACTACCTGGATGCCTTCCGCGAGCTGATGCTGCCGCAAACCACCGTGCTGGTGGGCAACCACAGCACGCTGCGCCGCTGGCTGCTGCCCGACTGGAGCGGCGAGCGCAACCCCACGCCGCGCGACATCGCCAAGGCCGCCTCCGCCATGGGCGTGCCCTACACCCTGGTCACCGGCATCCCCCTGCCCGACCAGCATGTGGAAAACGTGCTGACCAGCCCGCAGGCCGTGCTGGTGAGCGAAAAGTTCGAGCTGTTTGAAGCAGTGTTCACTGGCGCGGGCGAAACCCTGTCGGCCGCGCTGGCCGCCCTGCTGGCCAGTGGCAGCGACCTGGCCGAGGCCACCCTGGAGGCCATGAGCTACCTGGACCGCTGCCTGGACGGAGGCTTTCGCCCCGGCATGGGGCATATCCTGCCCGACCGCATGTTCTGGGCCCAGCCCGAAGAAGACGAAGCACCCGACGACGGCAGCGACCCCGATGCCCCTCTGGACGAAGAAACCCTGCGCGCAATTGCCGCTTTGGAAGCCCAAAATGAAACCCGACACTGATCTGAACCAAGCCCTGTTTGACCGCGCCGTCAAAGTCATCCCCGGTGGCGTGAACTCCCCCGTGCGCGCCTTCAAGGCCGTGGGCGGCACGCCGCGCTTTGTGCAACGCGCCCAGGGGGCCTACTTCTGGGATGCCAACGGCCAGCGCTACACCGACTACATCGGCTCCTGGGGCCCGATGATCCTGGGCCACGGTAACCCGGTGGTGGTGGAGGCGGTGCAAAAGGCCCTGCTTGAAGGCTTCTCGTTCGGCGCCCCCACCGAGCGCGAGGTCGAGCTGGCCGAGGAAATTCTGTCGCTGGTGCCCTCCATGGAGATGCTGCGCCTGGTCAGCTCTGGCACCGAAGCCGCCATGAGCACCATCCGCCTGGCACGCGGTGCCACTGGCCGCAAGAAAATCATCAAGTTCGAAGGCTGCTACCACGGCCACGCCGACGCGCTGCTGGTCAAGGCCGGGTCCGGTCTGGCCACGTTTGGCAGCGCCACCAGCGCCGGTGTGCCGCCCGAAGTGGTGCAGCACACCCTGGTGCTCGAGTACAACCACATCGCCCAGCTCGAAGAAGCCTTTGACCTGCACGGCAAAGACATCGCCTGCCTGATGATCGAGCCCATCGCGGGCAACATGAACTTTGTGCGCGCCTCGGTGCCCTTCATGCGCCGCTGCCGCGAACTGTGCACCCAGTACGGCGCACTGCTGGTGTTCGACGAAGTGATGACCGGCTTCCGCGTCGCCCTGGGCAGTGCCCAGAGTGTCTACGCCCAGTCCATCCCCGGCTTTGCGCCCGACATGACGGTGCTGGGCAAGGTGATTGGCGGCGGCATGCCGCTGGCCGCCTTTGGTGGCTCGCGTGCGGTGATGGAGCACCTGGCGCCACTGGGCACGGTCTACCAGGCGGGCACGCTGTCGGGCAACCCGGTGGCCACCGCCTGCGGGCTGGCCACGCTGCGCGAAATCCGCAAACCGGGCTTTTTTGAAGCCTTGTCGGCCACCACCCGCTCGCTGGTCACGGGGCTGCAGGCCGCCGCCGATACGGAAGGCGTGGCCTTCAGCAGCGACAGCGAGGGTGGCATGTTCGGCTTCTTCCTGCTGGACACCTTGCCGGTCAACTACCCCCAGGTGATGAAGACCAGCAGCCCGCGCTTCAACCACCTGTTCCACGGCCTGCTGGACCGCGGCGTGTACATCGCCCCGGCGCTGTACGAAGCCGGCTTTGTCAGCGCCGCGCACACAGCCGACGACATTGCCGCCACCGTGGAAGCAGCGCGCGCGGTGTTCAAGGAACTATCAAAAGCATAGCTTCTTACGCTTACGGAATAAGCATGAGATGCCATTTTGATGTATTTTTCAGTACGGGAAAAATTGAAACTGCCGGGTAAAGCCTGGAACCTTTTGGGGCTCTGGAGCGTTTAATTGACACCATGCAAAAGATCCTCATCCTCAGCGCCCTGACCCTGGTGTCGGGCGTGGTTGCCGCCCAGGAAACCGGGCGGGTGATTTCCGCTACCCCCCTGACCCAGCAGGTGGCCGTGCCGCGCCAGGTGTGCAGCAACCAGCAGGTCGCGGTGGAAGCCCCGCGCTCCGGCGCGGGGGCCCTGATGGGCGGCATCGCTGGCGGTGCGATGGGCAATGCCATTGGCGGCGGCAGCGGGCGCGCCGCGGCCACCATGCTGGGCATTGTGGGCGGTGCCATTCTGGGTAACAACATCGAAGCGCCGGGCCCGACGCAGCTGCAGACGGTGCAAAACTGCAGCACCCAGACCTTCTTCGAAACCCGCAACATGGGCTACAGCGTGGTCTACGAGTACGCGGGCAAGCAGTACACCACCACGCTGCCCAACGACCCCGGCCCCAGCATTGCGCTGCAAGTCACGCCTGTGGACGGCTTCGGCAGCAGCAACATGCCGCCAGTACGCGCGCCAGTGCAGCAGCAGGTGATCTCGGGTGGTTACTACCAGCCCGAGCCGGTCTACGCCGCGCCCGCACCGGTGGTGGTGCAGGCCGTGCCCTACTACCGCCCGGTCCTGCCGATTGGCCTGGAGCTCAACTTTGGCTACCAACGCGGTGGCCGCCACTGGCGCTGAACGGCGCTGCGCCACCTCCCCAAGACCGCCCTGTGCGGTCTTTTTTTTGGTCTGTTTGCTATTCAAAAAATAGCTGCTCACGCCGATGGGTAGGGCGTGAAGGGTTGAATTTTTATAGATTTTTCAGAAAATAGATTTGCATTGACATCTATTATTCATGATGACTAAAATCTATTTACATTTCCAGGACCCGCCATGCCCCGTGTCTCCCGCGCCCAAACCGACAGCAACCGCGCCGCCATCGAAGAGGCCGCCTCCACCCTGATCCGCGCCCGGGGCATCCAGGGGGTGAGCGTGGCCGATCTGATGGCCGAGGTGGGGCTGACGCACGGCGGCTTTTATGGCCACTTTGCCTCCAAAGACGCGCTGGCCGCCGTGGCCTGCGAACGGGCTTTTGCCCAGGCCCGCGAGCGCTGGGAGGGCCGCGTTGCCGACCAGCCCCCTGCGGCGGCACGGGCTGCGCTGGTCAACGCCTACCTCTCGCCCCACAGCCGCGACAGCGTGGCCACCGGCTGCCCCCTCACTGCGCTGGCCAGCGATGTGGCCCGTGAGGCCCCCGACAAACCCATCCATACCGCCTACCTGGCAGGCACCCAGGCGCTGCTGGACATCCTGCAGGCCCAGCAGGCCACGGGCGATGCCGATACCGACCACCGCCAGGCCCTGGTCGACCTGTCCACCCTGGTCGGCGCCCTGCTGCTCTCGCGCGCCACCCAGGGCAGTGCAATGTCTGACGAACTTTTGACCGCGGCCCGCGCCCACCTTTTGCCCACCCCAACTCTGTAAAAACCATGTTCGCCCAACCCGTGTCCCTCTGGCTGCAGCGCCGCGGCATCCACTTTTCCTGGGCCATTCTGGCCATCGTGTTCCTGACCATGCTCAGCTCGTCGGCGGCGCTGGGCCTGCCTGGGGCCTTCCTGCAGCCCCTGAGCAAAGAGTTCGGCTGGAGCACCGACCAGATCTCGTCGGCCATGGCCTTGCGCTTCATGCTGTTCGGGCTGATGGGGCCGTTTGCGGCCATCCTGATGGAGCGCTACGGCCTGCGCACCATTGTCTGCACCGCGTTGACCCTGGTGGCCAGCGGCCTGCTGCTGGCGACGCAGATGACGGCGCTGTGGCAACTGGTGCTCCTGTGGGGCGTGCTGCTGGGGGTGGGATCGGGCATGACGGCCCTGGTGCTGGGCGCGGTGGTGGCCACCCGCTGGTTCGACCAGCGCCGCGGCCTGGTGCTGGGCCTGCTGACGGCCAGCTCGGCCACCGGGCAGCTGGTGTTTCTGCCGCTGGCGGCCTGGCTGATCGAGCGCTACGGCTGGCGCGTGGCCATCGCACCAGCGTTCGCCACCTGCCTGCTGGTGGCGCTGCTGGCCTTTTGCTTCCTGCGCAACCGCCCGCAAGACCTGGGGCTGCGCGCCTTTGGGGCCAACCCGGAGGTGCCCGACGCACCCTTGCCCACCCAACGCAAAGGTTTCATGGAGCCGCTGAAGGTGCTGGGCAGCGTCTCCCAAAGTGCCACCTTCTGGGTGCTGTTCGGGACCTTTTTCGTCTGCGGCCTGAGCACCAGCGGGCTGATCCAGACGCACTTTATTTCGCTGTGCGGCGACTACGGCCTGGCGGCCCTGCCCGCGGCCTCGGTGCTGGCGATGATTGGCGGCTTCGACTTTGTGGGCACCATCCTGTCGGGCTGGCTGTCCGACCGCTTTGACAACCGCAAGCTGCTGTTCTGGTACTACGGTCTGCGTGGGCTGTCGCTGTTTTGGCTGCCGCATTCGGACTTCACGCTGTACGGCCTGTCTTTGTTCGCCATGTTCTACGGGCTGGACTGGGTGGCCACGGTGCCGCCCACGGTCAAGCTGGTCGGCACGCACTTTGGCAAGGAGCGCGCGGGCATGGTGTTCGGCTGGGTGTTTGCCGGGCACCAGCTCGGCGGCGCGGTAGCGGCCTACGGGGCCGGGCTGACGCGTACGGTGATGCTCTCGTACACCCCGGCGCTGTATGCCGCGGGCGCGGCCTGCCTGGTGGCGGCGGCCGCGGTCCTGCTGGCCAAGGCCTCGGCCCAGCCTGGCGGGCAACCCGTGCGCGCCTGAGTTTGCTATTTAAAACATAGCTGCTTGCGCCCATTGCATGGGCGCTGGAAGCCTATTTTTTATAGCCCGAGTGGTTAAGCCACCTGGCGCATCTGCAGCAGTTCAGACTCGGCAACCCACCCGCCCGCCTGGTCGCGGAAGGCGACGCTGTGGGCACCGGCGATGTGGTTTTCCCAGGCGTTGCGGTCGGTCCAGCGCTCGTAGAACAACACCTTGCCGGGCTGCTCCAGGTCTTCGTGCAGTTCATAGGCGATGCAGCCAGGCTGCTGGCGTGACAGTGCGACCAGCGCGGTTTGTGCGGCAACCAGTGCCGCTTCGAAACCGGGTTTGGCCTGGGCACGGGCGATGATGATGAGGTCGGACATGGGGTGTCTCCAGGGGTCACTTAGGGTTGGGATAGCACCCAGCGGGCCAGGGCCAGTGCTTCGGCTTCGCTGAGCTGGGGGTGCCGGGGCATGATGACACGGCCCCAGGCTCCCACGCTGCCATTGCGGATCTTGCCCGCCAGCCGCGCCGGGGCATCCGCGTCGCCCCGGTAGCGCGCGGCGATTTTTGCAAAGCCGGGCCCGATCTGCTTTTGCACCATGCCGTGGCAGGCCATGCAGTCAGATTTTTGGGCCAATGCCTGGGGCGCAATCGACTGGGCGGCGGCCAGCCCGCTGCCCAGCAGCGAGGCCAGGGTCAGCGTGGCCCGCAGCACCGTTTTAATGCCGATTAATGGCGGAAGTGGCGCACGCCCGTGAGGACCATGGCCACGCCGCGCTCGTTGGCGGCGGCTATGACTTCGTCGTCGCGCATCGAGCCACCGGGCTGGATGACGCAGGTGGCACCCGCATCCACCACCACGTCCAGGCCGTCGCGGAACGGGAAGAAGGCATCGCTGGCCACCGCCGTGCCCGCCAAAGACAAACCGGCGTGGCCGGCCTTGATGCTGGCAATGCGGGCCGAGTCCAGGCGGCTCATCTGGCCTGCGCCCACGCCCATGGTCATGCCGTCCTTGCAGAAGACGATGGCGTTGCTCTTGACGAACTTGGCAACTTTCCAGGCAAACAGCAGGTCTTCGAGCTGCTGTGGTGTGGGCTGCAGGGTGGTGACCACCTTCAGGTCGGCCAGCACCAGCTCGTGGTTGTCGGCGGTCTGCATCAGCAGGCCGGAGCCAATGCGCTTGACGTCCATGGCGTTCTGGCCCTTGTCCCAGGCGGTCGCGCCGCCGGGTGGAAGCGCAATTTCCAGGATGCGCACGTTGACCTTGGACTTGAATACTTCCAGCGCTTCGGCGGTGTAGCCGGGGGCCATCAGCACTTCAACGAACTGCTTCGAAATTTGCAGCGCTGCGTCCTTATCCAATGTGCGGTTGAGGGCAATAATGCCACCAAAAGCAGAGGTGGGGTCGGTCTGGAAGGCCTTGCTGTAGGCTTCCAGGCCGTTGGCGCCCACAGCCACGCCGCAAGGGTTGGCGTGCTTGACGATGACGCAGGCAGGCACATCGAAGCTCTTCACGCATTCCCAGGCCGCATCGGCATCTGCAATGTTGTTGTAGCTGAGTTCTTTGCCCTGCAACTGTTTGGCAGTGACCAGCGAGCCGGGCGCGGGGTACAGGTCGCGGTAGAAGGCGGCTTGCTGGTGCGGGTTTTCGCCGTAGCGCAGGTCTTGCAGCTTGACGAAGCGGCCATTGGTTTGCGCGGGGAACAGCGCGTGGCTGCCGTCGGCCTGGATGCTGGACAGGTAGTCGCTGATAGCGCCGTCGTACTGGCTGATGCGGTTGAACGCGGCCACGGACAGGGCAAACTTGGTCTTGTGGCTCACGCTGCCGGTGGCTTGCAGCTCGGCCAGCACGGTGGCGTACTGGCTGGCATCGGTGAGCACAGCCACGTCTTTCCAGTTCTTGGCCGCGCTGCGCACCATGGCGGGGCCGCCAATGTCGATGTTCTCGATGGCATCTTCCAGCGTGCAGCCGGGTTTGGCGACGGTGGCCTCAAACGGGTAGAGGTTGACTACCAGCAGGTCGATGGTGGCGATGTCGTGCGTCTTCAAAGCCGCCATGTGCTCGGGGAAATCGCGGCGCGCCAGCAGGCCGCCGTGGACCTTGGGGTGCAGGGTTTTGACGCGGCCGTCCAGCATTTCGGGGAAGCCGGTGTGGTCGGCCACTTCGGTGACCGGCAGGCCATTGTCGGCCAGCAGCTTGGCGGTGCCGCCGGTGGACAACAGGCCAAAGCCCAGGGCGTGCAAGGACTGGGCGAGTTCCAAAACACCGGTTTTGTCGGAGACGGAGAGAAGTGCGTTCATGGGCATCGGGGGATCAAGGGGAGGTTAAAAATCGGTATGGACAAGCCGTGGCGGCTAAGGATGTGGCAAGGAATAATTGCCCGGTTTAACCCGAGGAGTCGGGATGCGCTGCAAGGCGCAAGATGCGCCCTGTGGCCCAGCCACAGAAGCAGATTGCAACGCCGCAGAGCGCCCGAATCCGACAGGGAAAACTGGAGAACTTATTCTTTGCCACATCCTTACTCCATCAAATGGTGTTCGAGCAGCTTTTTGCGCAGGGTATTGCGGTTCAGGCCCAGCCAGGCGGCGGCGCGCGACTGGTTGTGGTCGGCCTGGGCCATGACCACCTCTAGCAGGGGTTTTTCCACCACCCGCACCATCATGTCGTACATGCCTGCGGGGTCTATGCCGTCCAGGTCTTTGAAATAGCTTTCCAGACTGGCACGCACGCACTCGTCGATACTTTTTTGGCTCACGCGGCGCTCTCCATGTGCAAATGTTGTTCTTCAGGGTCCAGGCTATCGGCAGCGGGCATGCGGTCCATGCGGCTGGCCAATTCGGCAAAAAAATCATCGACCGCCGCCCATTGCTGCTGCGGGTCTTCCAGCAGGTTCATGCGGGCGCGGAAGGCCTCGCCACCGGGCAGGGTTTTGACATACCAGCCAATGTGCTTGCGGGCAGTGCGCACGCCGCTGTACTCGCCGTACAGGCTGTAGTGGTCGTGCAGGTGGTCGAGCAGCAGACGGCGGACTTCGGCCACCAGGGGCGGGGCCAGGTGGGTGCCGGTTTCCAGAAAGTGCGCCACTTCGCGGAAGATCCACGGGCGGCCCTGGGCGGCACGGCCAATCATCACCGCGTCGGCCCCGGTGGCAGCCAGCACGTCGCGCACTTTTTCGGGGGTGGTCATATCGCCATTGGCCACCACGGGCACGCGCACGGCGGACTTGACGGCGGCAATGGTGTCGTATTCGGCGTGGCCGGTGTAGCCCTGCTCGCGGGTGCGGCCATGCACGGTCAGCATCTGGATACCGGCCTGTTCAAACTGTCGCGCCAGCGACACCGCATTCTTGTTCGCCTGGCTCCAGCCGGTGCGCATCTTCAGGGTGACAGGCACGTTGTGCGGGGCGCAGGCGGCCACCACGGCCTCCACGATGGCCAGGGCCAGCGGCTCGTCTTGCATCAGCGCCGAACCGGCCCATTTGTTACAGACTTTCTTGGCCGGGCAGCCCATGTTGATGTCGATGATTTGCGCGCCATTGGCGATGTTGTAGGCCGCGGCCTCGGCCATCATCTCGGCATCGGTGCCAGCGATCTGAACCGCGATGGGTGCGACTTCGCCGTCGTGGTTGGCGCGGCGCGAGGTCTTCAGCGTGGCCCACAGGTCACGCCGCGAGGTGACCATTTCACTGACCGCATAGCCCGCACCCAGGGATTTGCACAAACGCCGAAACGGCCGGTCTGTCACGCCAGCCATGGGCGCAACAAACAGGCGGTTCGCTAAAGCGTACGGGCCAATGTGCATAGGAATAGGAGTCAGCGCCGGTGGGGCGCCAAGGAAATACGGGAGACAATTCTGGGGGATGCCGCATTGTAACTGCCCAAAATTTCAGCAATTGAAATCTGACGTTTGCTTACACCCGTGCCATGACCCATCAGTGACCGTTTGCAGACAGGCACTAACATGCCGCCATGTTTGAAAAGTCCCCTGTTGTGTTTGTGCTGGTGGTGGCGGGCCTGTGGGGGTACGCGACCGGGGTGCAGGCACAAGCCACCACCCCCGCCGACAGCAGCACCGAAGCAGCCGAGCCGTCCACACCCAGTGCATCGGCCAGCGACTTCTGGGCCACCGATCTGGGCTCGGGCTCGGGCCAGCGGGGCAAGGCCAGCTGGTACGGCAAGCGCTTCCACGGGCGGCGCACGGCCTCCGGTGAAATCTTCAAGATGTCGGCCCTGACGGCGGCGCACCGCACTTTGCCCTTGCTGAGTTACGCCAAGGTGACCTTGCTGAGCACCGGCAAGAGCATCATTGTGCGCATCAACGACCGGGGGCCGCACATCCTGACCCACCGCATCATCGACCTGAGCCAGGCCGCCGCCGCCGAAATCGGCCTGCTGGACCGCGGCACGGGCGACGTGCTGGTGGAACGCGTGGTGGCCCGCAACGACGACGAATCGCCGCCTCCCCCGCCCCCGCTGCGGCTGCCGCCGCTCTGGAATCGCTAGCTGACAAAGCAAAAAGCCCGTACACAGACGGGCTTTTTGCGCTGAGGCCCGAGGGCCTGGGGATCAGTGGAACTGTTCTTCTTCGGTAGAACCGGTCAAGGCCGTCACGCTGGACTTGCCACCCTGGATCACGGTGGTCACTTCGTCGAAGTAACCGGTGCCGACTTCCTGCTGGTGCGACACAAAGGTGTAACCGCGGTCACGGGCTGCGAACTCGGGTTCTTGCACCTTCTCGACATAGGCCGACATGCCGCGTTTGACGTAGTCTTGGGCCAAGTCGAACATGTTGTACCACATGGAATGGATACCGGCCAAGGTGATGAACTGGTACTTGTAACCCATGGCACCCAGCTCGCGCTGGAACTTGGCAATGGTCGCGTCGTCCAGGTTCTTCTTCCAGTTGAAGGAAGGCGAGCAGTTGTAGGCCAGCATCTTGCCGGGGTGGACCTTGTGCACGGCTTCGGCAAACTTGCGGGCGAATTCCAGATCCGGCGTGCCGGTTTCGCACCACACCAGGTCGGCGTAGTGGGCGTAAGCAATGGCGCGGCTGATGGCCTGGTCCATGCCCTTGTTGGTCTTGTAGAAACCTTCAGAGGTGCGCTCACCGGTGATGAAAGGCTTGTCGTTTTCGTCGTAGTCGCTGGTCAGCAGATCGGCGGCTTCGGCGTCCGTTCGGGCAATCACCAAGGTAGGCACGCCGCACACGTCGGCCGCCATGCGGGCAGCGATCAGCTTTTGCACCGCTTCAGCGGTAGGCACCAGCACCTTGCCGCCCATGTGGCCGCATTTCTTGACCGAAGCCAGCTGGTCTTCCCAGTGCACGCCGGCCGCGCCGGAGTTGATCATGGCCTTCATCAGTTCGAACGCGTTCAGCACGCCGCCGAAACCGGCTTCGGCATCGGCCACGATGGGCGCGAAGTTGTCGATATAGCCTGCGTCGCCAGCGTCAATGCCCTTGGAGTGCTGGATTTCATCGGCACGGCGGAAGGTGTTGTTGATGCGCTCGACCACCTTTGGCACCGAATCCACGGGGTACAGCGACTGGTCGGGGTACATGGCGGCGTAGCCGTTGTTGTCGGCGGCGACTTGCCAGCCCGACAGGTAGATGGCTTTCACACCGGCCTTGACTTGCTGCATGGCCTGGCCACCGGTCAACGCGCCCAGGCAGTTGACATAGGCTTCGGTGTGCAACAGATCCCAGAGCTTTTCTGCGCCGCGGCGGGCCAGCGTGTGCTCGATGGGGAAGGAGCCGCGCAGACGCACGACTTCGGCGGCGGTGTAGCCACGCTTGATGCCCTTCCAACGGGGGTTGGTGTCCCAGTCTTTTTGCAGAGCGGCAGCTTGTTGGTCACGGCTGAGTTGTTCGGTGATGGATTGCGGCATAAAAACTCCAAGGTGGATTGAAAGGGGTCTGCACTGCGGTGGGCTGCGGTGCCGATGGACAAATTCTAAGTCTTCTACAAGACTTTTCATACTCTTATGTCTTATATAAGATTAAAAATTTAATCTAATAAAATCAATACGTTATGAATTATTTTTTATGATACGAAAACAATTTCCGTAGTTTGGTAAAAAATATTGCAGTGCAGCAATCGAGGGTTTCGCAGTGCGGTTTCTTCATTCCACATAGTGAAAAATAAGCAGGCATGGCGGGCAAACACAGCCAGCGCCCCACTACACTGCCCCGATGGAATCCTGGATCACCCACCTTCTCACCCTGTTGGCCCTGCCGCAATACGGCCTGAGCACCGTCTTTGTCGTCTCGTTTATTTCAGCCACGCTGCTGCCACTCGGCTCGGAGCCGGTGGTGTTTGGACTGGTCAAGCTCAACCCCGAACTGTTTTGGCCTGCCGTGCTGGTCGCCACAGCCGGCAACACCCTGGGCGGCGCAGTGGACTGGTGGATGGGCTATGGCGCGCACAAGGTGGCAGATAAATACCAGCATTCGTCGCACCACACCCGGGTGCTGGGTTGGCTGGAAAAATTGGGGCCCAAAGCCTGCCTGCTGGCCTGGCTACCCCTGGTGGGCGATCCGCTGTGCGCAGTGGCGGGCTGGCTCAAGCTGCCGTTCTGGCCGTGCCTGGGCTATATGGCGATCGGTAAATTTATCCGCTACGTGCTGATGACCGGGTCGCTGGTCTGGGCGTTCCCGGCGCACTGGATTTAGCGCGCTGTCAGAACCGCTCGTGTTCCGCCAGATAACGCCACTGGCCGGGCGCTAGCGCCGTCATGGCCACGCGGCCCACGCGGATGCGCTTGACGCTGCGGATCTGCAAGCCCGCGCTTTCGCACAAGTAATCGATCTGCCCGGGGCGCTCGCCTTTGAGGGCGAAACGCAGCCGGGTTTCGGTGTCGGTATTGCTGCTGATACTGACCTTGGCAGCCGTCAGAATTTTCTCGTGGTACTGCACCGGGTCGGCCAGTTTGCGCAGCATGCCGGGGGAGACATCGCCCGCCACTTCCACCATCACCTCGTGCTCGATCAGGTCGGCGTCTTCTTCCAGCTTGCGCACCACGCGGCCATCCTGGGTGTAGACCACCAGGCCACTGGCGCGGCTGTCCATGGGCGTGGCCAGGCGCAGCTGGGCGAAGTGCTTCTTCAGGGTGCGGATGCCGGAGCGGTCGTCCGGGGTGTGGTTCTCGCGCGTGAGCAAACCCAGCGCGGCCTGTGCTTTCGGGCCGGGGCCCGCATCCAGCCCGGCCGTAAAGCCCACCGGCTTGTGCAGCACCAGTGTGACCGTGGGCGGTGCCAGCAGCGTGGCATCCGGGTCCACGGTGATCTTTTGGGCGCCGACGCGGAACATCGGCTCTTCCACCAGTTGCCCGTCCACCCGCACCCAGCCGCCTTCGATGTACTGCTCCGCCTCGCGGCGGGAGCAGGCCAATTGCTCGGCAAGGCGTTTGGCAAGGCGAACCGGTTCGGTCATGGGGTGGTTTACTACAAAATAAATAGCTGCTCACGCCGATGGAATGGGCGCTAGCAGCCTAAAAGGGTCAAAAAATCAGGAGCTGAACAAGAAATTCATCACGTCGCCATCCTTGACGACATATTCCTTGCCTTCGGCGCGCATCTTGCCCGCGTCCTTCGCGCCCTGCTCGCCCTTGAAGGCGATGAAGTCGTCGAACGCGATGGTCTGGGCGCGGATGTAGCCCTTCTCGAAGTCGGTGTGGATCACGCCAGCCGCCTGCGGGCCGGTGTCGCCGACGTGGATGGTCCAGGCGCGCACTTCCTTCACACCGGCGGTGAAGTAGGTCTGCAGGCCCAGCAGCGTGTAGGCAGCGCGGATCAGGCGGTTCAGGCCGGGCTCGCTTTGCCCCAGCTCTTCCAGGAACATGGCGCGGTCCTCGTCTTCCATCTCGGCCATTTCGGCTTCCATCTTGGCGCTGATGGCCACCACCGGCGCATTTTGCGCGGCGGCATAGGCCTTCAGGCGGTCGAGCATGGGGTTGTTCTCAAACCCGTCTTCGGCCACGTTGGCCACAAACATCGCGGGCTTGGCGGTGATCAGGAAGAACTGCTTGAGCAGCGGCAGCTCTTCCTTGCCGAAGTCCAGCGTGCGCACCGGCTTGGCTTCGTTCAAGGCCAGCTGGCACTTCTCCAGAATCGCCACCAGCTTGATGGATTCCTTGTCGCCCGAGCGGGCCAGCTTGGTCACGCGGTGCAGGGCTTTTTCCACCGCAGACAGATCGGCCAGGCAGAGCTCGGTCTGGATCACCTCGATGTCCGAGATCGGATCGACCTTGCCCGCCACGTGGATCACGTTGTCGTCTTCAAAGCAGCGCACCACATTGATGGTGGCATCGGTTTCGCGGATGTGCGCCAAAAACTTGTTGCCCAGCCCCTCGCCCGTGCTGGCCCCGGCCACCAAACCGGCGATATCGACAAACTCCACCACCGCAGGCACCATGCGCTCGGGTTTGACGATCTCGGCCAGCTGCGCCATGCGCGCATCGGGCACCTCGACGATGCCCACATTGGGCTCGATGGTGCAAAAGGGATAGTTTTCCGCAGCGATGCCCGCCTTGGTCAAGGCGTTAAACAGGGTCGATTTACCGACATTGGGCAAGCCCACAATGCCACATTTCATGGGGAATCCTTCAGGAGCCGAGTCTTTGCGCCGGTAAAACCACCACGGCGCAGAGGAATAAAGAGGGAGAACAGGCCCGCTGCGCGGTGGCAGAGGGCTGTATGAAGCCCGCCATTGTAATGACCGCCCCCGCAGCCATCGACCACGCCGCGCCAGCAGTTAGTCAAATTTGTAGTCCGCGCAAGCGCTTTGGCCCACGCGCAGTGCACTGTCCACCCCACCCAGCACGATGGCGTTCATGCCGAAGGCCACGGCCCCGCCCACTACGGCGGTTTGGCGGTAGGTTTGCAGCATGTCGCCTACGGTGGGGGTGCTGAGGGCGGTGGCGGGGTCGATGTTGGGGATGGGGCAGCGCGGGCAGGGTTTGACCATGCGCAGGCGGGCCTCGCCCTCGGCGGTGGTGATCAGCAGTGCGTCCAGGCGGTCTTCGTCGTGGGCTTCGATGCCGGAGAGCACGATGTTGGGGCGAAAGCGCTCCATGCCCACTGGCGATTCCCCGGCAGCGGCCAGGCGCTGGTTCAGGCCGTCCAGTGAGGCAACGCTGGTCACTAGTACGGCAAAACCGTCAGAGAACTGGTTCAGGCCCTGGTCGTCGCCCGTCCATTGCGTGCTGGACAGGCGGCGGTGGTCGGGGTGGAAGCGCACCAGGCGCAGCGGCTGGCCCAGAAAGTCGCTGAACCACTGCGCCACCGCGTCGCCCATGTCGAAGGCGGGCACGGCGTCTTTCCACACCGTCACCTGCACCGGGTGCTCTACTTTGTCTAGCTGCACACGCTGGTCCAGCATGCCTGGGGCCCTTAAAACCATGTCAAAGGTTTGCAGCTCGGGCTGGACGAGGGCCATGCGCGGCAGTTCGCGCTGGGTGACGAACTGGCCGTGTACGTCCACCACCATCCAGGCGCGGTCGAACTCCAGCCCGGTCTCGGTCAGCGTGGCGTGGTCCAGCGCCACCCCGGCGCAGGATTTGACGGGGTAGACGAACAGGCGGGAGATGGTGGCGGTCACGTCCATGGGGGCATCCTGGGGGCAAAGTCCTGGATTGTGCCCGGCTCCTACAATCCTTGAACGGACCGCGGTGTCCGTTCAACCTAGATTCTTATGGCCCAACCTTTTGACATTTGTATCCGTGGCGCTGGCATTGTCGGCCGCACTTTGGCGTTGTTGCTCGCACGCGACCGGCTGCGCGTGGCGTTGGTGGCCGACCCGGCCCACCCCCACCCTGCCGACGACGTGCGCGCCTACGCACTGAACACGGCGTCAATCACGCTGCTCGAATCCCTGCGCTGCTGGCCCGATGCGGAGCACGCCACGGCAGTGCAGCACATGCACGTCTGGGGCGACAAGGGTGGCGAGGTCACGTTCGCCTCCAGCGAGCAGGGCGCGCCCGCGCTGGCCTGGATCGTGGACGTGCCCGCGCTGGAAGCCCGCCTGGGCGAGGCGGTGCGCTACCAGCCGATGATCGAAGTGGTGGATGCCCCGGTCAACGCGGCACTCACCGTGGTCTGCGAAGGCAAGGCCAGCGCCACCCGGGCCGAGCTGGGCGTGGAATTTGACAGCATGCCCTACCACCAGCAGGCCATCGCCACCCGGCTGCAATGTGAAAAACCGCACGACCAAACCGCCCGGCAGTGGTTTGCCAACGGGGAAATCCTGGCATTTTTGCCCTTGCAGGGCGCGTCAGGGAACTCTGTGGCCGTGGTGTGGTCTGTGCAAGAGGACCGCGCAGCCGCGCTGCAGGGCCTGTCGCCCGAAGATTTTTGCAAGGCTTTGCAAGAGGCCAGCCACGGCGCGCTGGGAAGCCTGGCGCTGGACGGCCCACGGGCGGCCTGGCCGCTGCACAAGGCGCAGGCCAAACGGTGGATGGGGAGCTGGATCGGCAGCAAGGACCAGCGCGCATGGGTGTTGGCAGGTGATGCCGCCCACACCGTGCATCCGCTGGCGGGCCAGGGGCTGAACCTGGGCCTGGGCGATGCGGCCACGCTGGCGCAGGTGCTGCACGGGCGCGACTACTGGCGCAGTGTGGGCGATGCGCGCCTGCTGCGGCAGTACGAGCGGACACGCAAGACGGCGCTGCTGGCGGTGGGCGGGGCGACGGACGGTTTGCAGCAGTTGTTTGCGCGCGGCGACGCGACCACACAAGGGCTGCGCAACTGGGGCATGCAAGGGTTTGAGCGCAGCGGCTGGGTCAAGACCTGGGTCGCGCGGCAGGCCATGGGACTAGAAACTCTTGGAAATTGACATGACATTTTTGAAAATAGCAGCTGCCACGGCCATCGCCATCGCTTGCCTGGGCGCGCAGGCCGACGAAGCCGCCCTGCGCAAGAACCTGGCCGAGCGCATTCCGCAGATGCCCAAGATCGAAGAGGTCAACAAGAGCGCCATGCCCGGCCTGTTTGAGCTGACGGTGAGCGGCGGCGACATCATGTACACCGATGCCGAAGGCAACTTTCTGATCCAGGGCAACCTGATCGACACCAAGGCCCGCCGCAACCTGACCGAAGAGCGCATCAACAAGCTCAGCGCGGTGGACTTCGACAGCCTGCCCAGCAAAGACGCGTTCACCATCGTGCGCGGCAACGGCAAGCGCAAGATTGCGGTGTTTGAAGACCCCAACTGCGGCTACTGCAAACGCTTCGAGAAGGATTTGCAAAAGGTGGACAACGTGACCATCTCGCTGTACCTGTACCCCATTCTCAGCGCCGACTCCACCGACAAATCGCGCAACATCTGGTGCGCCAAAGACAAGGCCAAGGCCTGGCAAGACTGGATGCTGCGCAGCCAGACCCCGCCCCAGGCGGCGGCCAACTGCGATGCGCCCGCGCTGGCACGCAACGTCGAGTTCGGCCGCAAATACCGCATCACCGGCACGCCCACGCTGCTGTTTGCCGACGGCTCGCGCATCCCCGGTGCCGTGCCGGTGGAGCAGGTTGAAGCCCAGCTGGCCAAAATCAAATAATCCAGAGTTTTATGCCTTTCAGGCCTCCCGCGCTTATAGATAGAGCGTGAGCAGCTATTAAATATGAAGCAAACGATGTTGCACGACCTGAATGTCGAAACCCTGGTGCGCCGCCTGTCCTATTTTGGCCTGGTGCCTTTTGTGTTGTTGGCCGCGCTGATGTGGATGGTGTCGGCCGATCTGCATCCCTTCGTCGCCATCGCACTGGTCAGCTACGCGGGGGCCATCGCCGCGTTTCTGGGCGGCATCCACTGGGGCATTGCGCTGCGCCCCGATACGCTGAACGCGCCGCACGCCCGGTGGCACCTCGTCTGGGGCGTGGTGCCTTCGCTGGTGGCCTGGGTGGCGGTGGTAATGCCCGCCTACGCGGGGTTGCCGCTGCTGGGCTTGCTGCTGGTGGCCTGCTGCGTGGTGGACTTCAAGACCTGGCCCCGCGCCGGGCTGGCGGCCTGGCTGCCGATGCGCCTGCGCATCACCATCGTGGCGGTGCTGTGCTGCGTGCTGGGTGCTGCAGGCACCTGAGTCCATTGGGGTATTCTTGGCACCATGCCAAACCCCACTGAGATGTGCCCCGTCCATTACCGCGTGGAGGTTGCCCATCTCCACGCCCACCTTTTCCGCGTTACGCTAACCGTCGCCCAGCCCGCCGCCCTGCAGCGGGTATCGCTGCCGGTGTGGATCCCGGGCAGCTACCTGGTGCGCGAATTCTCCAAGAACCTGCAGCACCTGCAGGCCCGCCAGGGCAAGCGCACCCTGCCCTTGCAGCAGCTGGACAAAAACACCTGGGAAGTCGCGGCGCAGCCGGGCAAGCCGCTGGTGCTGGTGTGCGAGGTCTACGCCAATGACGCCTCGGTGCGCACCGCCTGGCTGGACGCCACCCGTGGGTTCTTCAACGGCACCAGCCTGTTTTTGCGGGTGCACGGGCAGGAACATACGGCGCACGGCCTGGAACTGGTGGCCGCCCCGGCCATCGCGCACTGGTCGGTGGCCACCGGCCTGACCGCCACCAAGGTCGACACCGCCGGCTTTGGCCACTACCAGGCCGACCACTATGACGAACTGGTGGACTGCCCGGTGGAGCTGGGCACCTTCTGGAGCGGTGCATTCAAGGCCTGTGGCGTGCCGCACCGCTTTGTGGTGGCGGGCGCACCGCCCTCGTTCGACGGTGCGCGGCTGCTGGCCGACACCAAGGCCATTTGCGAGGCCGAGATCCGCTTCTGGCACAGCGCCAACGGCGACGGCAAGCGCCCCGGCAAGCCACCGCACAAAAACTACCTGTTCATGCTCAACGCCGTGGACGACGGCTACGGCGGGCTGGAACACGGCAACTCCACCGTACTGGTCTGCAACCGCCGCGACCTGCCGCGCCTGCCGGATGCCGAGGCCAAAAAACCCGACGGCAGCACCAAACGCAGCGATGCCCCGGTCAAGCGCAGCGAGGGCTACACCACCCTGCTGGGGCTGATCTGCCACGAATACTTCCACACCTGGAACGTCAAGCGCCTGCGCCCGGCCGAGTTTGCGCGCTACGCCTACGACGCAGAGCAGTACACCCCGCTGCTGTGGTTTTTTGAAGGCTTCACCAGCTACTACGACGACCTGCTGCTGCGCCGCGCCGGGCTGCTGGACAACGCCCACTACCTCAAGCTGCTGAACAAGACCATCAACCAGGTGCAACAAACCCCGGGCCGCTTCGTCCAGTCGGTGGCCCAGGCCAGCATGGACGCGTGGGTCAAGTACTACCGGCAGGACGAAAACACCCCCAACGCCACGGTGAGCTACTACACCAAGGGCGCGCTGGTGGCCCTGTGCTTCGACTTGACCCTGCGCGGCCAGGGCCAGACCACGCTGGACGAGGTCATGCGCGCGCTGTGGCAACGCTGCCAGGCCGGGCCGATGCGCGAGGCCGACTTTGCCGAGGTGCTGGCCGACCTGGCCGGCCGCAGCTTCGACGCCGAAATCCAGGCCTGGGTGCACGGCACCGCCGACTTGCCGCTGAAAGACCTGCTGGCCGGCCACGGCGTGGCGGTGCACGAAGACCCGGCCCAACTGGCCCAACGCCTGGGCCTGCGCGTGGCCGAGGCCCAGGGCGTGCAGGTCAAGGTGGTACTGCGCGGCGGCGCGGCCGAGCAGGCAGGCATGGCGGCGGGCGACGAATGGCTGGGCGTGGAAACCGCCGAGGGCGGCTGGCGCATGGCCAAGCTGGACGATCTGCTGTTGTACCTGGGGACCACCCGCCAATGCACCGCCCTGGTGGCGCGCGACAAACGCCTGCTGCGCCTGCCGCTGACCTTGCCCACCGGGGCCAGCACCACCACCTGGCGGCTGAGCACCGAGAACGCCCGCGCTGTCACCGCCTGGCTGGAGCCCGGCAAAACCTGATTTATATGCAAAAAGTGCTTCTAGTGCTTATCGAATAAGCGTGAGCAGCTCTAAATTAAATAGCAAACCTTAAAGGATATTTGATGGACTACCAGGCAATCACCGCCACCACCGAGGCTGGCAAGGTCGGCATCGTCACCCTGAACCGCCCCAAGCAGCTCAACGCCCTGAACGACCAGCTGATGGACGAGCTGGGCCACGCGCTCAAGGCCTTTGATGCCGACCCGGCCATTGGCTGCATCATCGTCACCGGCAGCGAAAAAGCCTTTGCGGCGGGCGCGGACATCGCCGCCATGGCGGCCTACGACTTCTCGGACACCTTCAAGACCGACTTCGTTACCCGCAACTGGGAAACCCTGCGCAGCGTGCGCAAGCCGGTGATTGCTGCGGTGGCGGGCTTTGCACTGGGCGGTGGCTGCGAGCTGGCCATGGCCTGCGACTTCATCATCGCCGCCGACAACGCCAGGTTCGGCCAGCCCGAGATCAAGCTGGGCGTGATTCCCGGCGCGGGCGGCACCCAGCGCCTGCCGCGCGCCGTGGGCAAATCCAAAGCCATGGACATGGCCCTGACGGGCCGCATGGTGGATGCCGTTGAAGCCGAGCGTGCAGGCCTGGTGAGCCGCGTGGTGCCGCTGGACCAGCTGATGACCGAGGCACTGGGCGCGGCGCTGGTGATCTGCGACTACGGCCAGCTGGCGGTGATGGCCACCAAGGAATCGGTCAACCGCGCTTTTGAAAGCAGCCTGAGCGAAGGCATGTTGTTCGAGCGCCGCCTGTTCCACGCCATGTTCTCCACCGCCGACAAGCGCGAAGGCATGGACGCGTTCCTGAACAAGCGCAAGGCAGTTTTTACGCACCGCTAAAAACAGGCCAGAATTCGGTATATAATTTTCCTCTTTGGTGATATAGCTCAGTTGGTTAGAGCGCAGCATTCATAATGCTGATGTCGGTGGTTCAAATCCACCTATCACCACCAAATCTAAAACCCGCAGAGCACCCGCTCTGCGGGTTTTTCCGTTTTTGGGTTTCCGTTACAGAGCTGCCACATGAAATCAAACTTCTTCCGCACTGCACTGGTCCTGGGTTTGCTGTCGGCCATTGGCCCGTTTGCCATCGACATGTACCTGCCCGCCCTGCCCTCCATCGGCCAGACCTTGAACGCCTCCATGGCCGCGGTGCAGCTCAGCCTGATGGTGTTTTTTGTTTCCATGGGCGTTGGGCAAATCATCTACGGCCCGGTGTCCGACATGTTTGGCCGCAAGGCGCCGCTGTACTTTGGCCTGCTGCTGTTTGCGGCGGGCAGCATTGGCTGCGCGCTGGCCCCCGACGTGCACACCCTGGTGGTGCTGCGCTTCATCCAAGGCCTGGGAGCCTGCGCGGGCATGGTGATTCCGCGGGCCATCGTGCGCGATCTGCACACCGGCCATGATGCCGCCCGGCTGATGTCGCTGCTGATGCTGGTGTTCAGCGTGTCGCCCATCCTGGCGCCGCTGGCGGGCAGCTTTTTGATCGAGTGGTTTGGCTGGCGCAGCGTGTTCTGGGCCGTCACCGTGGCGGCGGCCCTGGGCCTGGCCCTGCTGGCTACCAGCCTGCCCGAAACCCGCCCCGCGTCCGAGCGGGTCAACAGCAGCGTGGCAAGCGCCCTGGCGGGCTATGGCAAGCTGCTGCGCGACCGGCATTACCTGGGGCTGGTGCTGATCGGGGCCTTCGGCATGGCCAGCTTCTTTGCCTACCTGGCCAATTCGTCCTTCATCATGATCGACCACTACGGGCTCACACCGCGCCAGTACAGCATCACCTTCTCGGTCAACGCCGCCGCCTTCATCGGGGTGTCGCAGTTCACCGGCAAGCTGAGCCAGCGCTTTGGCCTGGTCAAGGTGGTGAACATCGCCGTAACCGGCTTTGCCGCGGTGATGGCGGTGCTGCTGCTGGTGAACCTGGGCGGCGTGGACCGACTGGACGTGCTGATCGGCCTGCTGTTCGTCGGCTTTGGCTTTTTGGGCCTGGTGGTGCCCACCACCGCCGTGCTGGCGCTGGAAGAGCACGGCGAGATTGCCGGCACCGCGTCGGCCCTGATGGGCACCATCCAGTTTGTGGTGGGCGCGCTGGTGATGGCCGTGGTGGGCCTGTTTGTGGACGGCAGCGCCCGGCCCATGGTGCTGGGCATTGCCGGGTCGGCCATCGCGGCGTTTGTGTTTGCGCGCGTCACGCTGGGTGGCACGCGCGCAGTGCGTGCGGCCTGAACTTTCAGGCCAGTAGCCGCGCCTCGGCCTGGCCGTATTTCAGCGTCGCCTCCTGGCCGTTGAAGCGGCCGGTGTGTTCATCGCGGCCCTGCAGCACAAAGCGCGCCTGCGGCTGGCCCAGCGTGGCCACCGCCTGCTGGCTGTTGGCCCCGATCTGACCGGTGTGCAGGCGGTTGATGATCACGCCCAGCCGGGTGTCGGCAAAGTCTTTCATCATCCACGCGTCGCCATCGCTGTCACCACACACCAGCGCCGGGCCGTAGCCCTTGGTGGCGATGAAATGCTTTTCGATGCCGGTGGTTTTGCCCGGCCCCCAGTTGAAGTGCCAGTCTGCGCGGTACACGTTGGTGTACTTGCCGTCCTGGATGTCCAGCTTCAGGCCCAGCACGTTCTCGGGCGGCACGCCGTAGCCGTAGTCGGGCTGGCTGGCAAATGCGCGCACCACATCGTCCATGGACGCGGTGGATACATGCACGTCAAAACCATGGGCGCGCAAAGCCCCCATCAACGCCACCATGTCGGAGTCCACCCGCATGCCGTAGAAGTGCACCGGGGCGACCCGGCCTGCCCGGCCCGGTAGCTCGGCGCTGCTGTGGATGGGTGCCTGCACCAGGGGCTCGGCCAGGTTGTGGGCCACGCAGTTGGCCACCAGGGCCTGGAACTCGGCCGGGGTGAAGTTTTTGTAGAAGTAGATGATCCACTTGTAGCCCACTTCCATCGGGTAGCTGTCGCACAGCGCACCGTACAGAAAGTAGAACTTGGCGCGGAAGTTTTGGAAGGGCGCGGTCTGGCGGATGGCGGCCAGCGGCTGGGTGCCGCCCAGGGTATCGCAATGGGCGTATAGCCAGGCGTAGGCTTCGTCGATGTCGGCCGCCAGGTCGTGCATGGACACCGGCTGGCCGTCCAGGTTGGTGTAGTCGGCGTGGAACACGCCTTCGGGCACGCCCTGGCGCAGCACCTCGGCAAACTCGGCCGGGGTCAGCTTGAACTGCAGGTTTTCCGCCTGGTACAGCAGCAAGGCTTCTTCGGTGTCGTTCATGATGCAGGTGTTGTCCCAGTCGAACACCGCGTAGGGCTTGCGCGCCGGGTCATAGCCGGGGCTGTGCTGGCCCAGGCTGTCCAGCAGGTGTTGCAGGGCGCGGCGGTTGGCGGGAGACCAGCCGGGAGTCAATGCAGATGCCATGGTTCAGACCGTTTCTTCCAGTACCAGCAGGTTGTCAAAAGAGAAGCCCAGGGTCACGTTCTCGCCGCGCTGCGGCAAGGTGCGGTGCGGGTCGTTGAAGACGTCGAGCGACAGCACAAAGGTGCCCGTGCGGGCACGGATGCGCACCACCGCCCCCAGGAAATTCACGTCTTCCACCGTGGCTTGCAGGGTGTTGCGGCCGGGCACCGGTGGCTCCAGGGTGATGGCTTCGGGCCGGATGGCCAGCGCCCGGATTTGCCCGGCCACCGCCCCCGGCATTTTGTTGGCGGTGACCAGCGGCTGCCCGGCCACCGAAATCTGGCCCGCGGCCGGGTCCACCACCACCCCCGACAACAGGTTCAGCGTGCCCACAAACGAAGCCACGAAACGGGTGCGCGGGAAGTTGTAGACCTCGCTGGGCGTGCCGATCTGCTCGACCCGGCCTTCGTTGAGCACCACGATGCGGTCGGAGATGGACAGCGCCTCTTCCTGGTCGTGGGTCACGAACACCGAGGTGATGCCCAGCTCGCGCTGCACGGCGCGGATTTCTTCGCGCAGCGAGACGCGGATCTTGGCGTCCAGCGCCGACAAAGGTTCGTCCAGCAGCAGCACCTGCGGCTTGCCCGCCAGCGCACGCGCCAGCGCTACCCGCTGTTGCTGCCCGCCCGACAGCTGCCAGGGGTAGCGTGCACCCAGCGCCGCCAGGCCGATCAGCTTGAGCATCTCGGTCACGCGGACCTGGATCTGTTCTTGCGGCATCTTGGCGACCTTGAGGCCAAAGCCGATGTTCTCGGCCACCGTCATGTTGGGGAACAGCGCGTACGACTGGAACACCATGCCGATGTTGCGCTGGCTGGTGGGCGTATGGGTGACGTCCTTGCCGTCGAATCGGATAGTGCCGCCCGAGGGGCCTTCAAACCCGGCCAGCATGCGCAGGATGGTGGTCTTGCCGCAGCCGGAGGGGCCGAGGAAGGTGATGAACTCGCCTTTGGCGATGTCCATGGTGAAGTCGTGTACGGCGGTTTGGGTGCCAAAGGTCTTTTTCAGATGGGAGATTTCGAGGAAAGCCATGTGCGGTTTTTTTTCTGAAAAATTTATTGCTTGACGGCGTTCTTGGCATTGCGGCCAAAGACCTGGATCAGGCCCATCGAGGCCCAGGTGATCATGAAAGCCATGATGGCCAAGGCCGACGGCTCGTACGCCTTGTTGGCACCCACCAGTTGCAGGTAGGGGCCAAACGCCGGTCGGCTGAGCAGGCTGGCCATGGTGAACTCGCCAATCACCACCGCAAAGGTCAGGAAGGCGCCCGACAAAATGGCCGAGCGCAGGTTGGGAAAGATCACCTTGAACAAAATGGTGAAGGTGCCCGCCCCCAGCACTTCCGCGGCCTCGGTCAGGGTGCGCACGTCGATGGTGCGCAGGCCGGTATCGATGGAGCGGTACATGTAGGGCAGCGACAGGGTCACGTAGCTGCACACCAGCAGGAAGTCGGTGGCGCGTTCGTTGCCGGTCAGCGGAATCCACGAGTTGCTGCCAAAGATGCGCAGGTAGCCAAACACGATGACGATGGCCGGAATCACCAGCGGCAGCAAGGTGATGAACTCCACCAGCGGGCGCAGCTTGGGCAGGCGCAATTGCACCCAGTACGCCGTGGGCACCACCAGCAGCACGCCCACCACGATGGTGATGACGGCCATCATGATCGAGTAGCCAAACGTGGCCTGGAACAGCGGGTCGGTAAACACCACCCGGTAGGCCTCGAAGCTGTATTCGCCGCGCAGCATGCGCATGCTGAACTCAAAGGTGGCGATGAGCGGAATCAGGAAGTAGCTGGCCCCCACGCCAATGGCGATCCAGGCGCCCAAACGCGACGGGGATGAAGAGGTTGAGCTCATATGCGCCCCTTTTCTGATTTGCTGCGCAGCCAGATGTAGCCTGCGTTGGAAACACCGGTGATCACCACCATGCCCAGGGCCAGCGCATAGCCCAGGTTGGGGTTGTGCAGCACGTCGCCACGGATCTGCGCGTACAGCAGGATGGGCACGATATTGAGCGAGCTGCCGGTGAGCGCGTAGGCCGTGGCCACCGCACCAAAGGCATTGGCAAACAGCAGCAGCACGGCACCCATGATGCTGGGCCACAGCACCGGCAGTGCGATATAGCGCCAGTAGTGGTAGGCCGAGCCGCCCAGGCAGTCGCAGGCCTCGCGCCATTCGCGCTTCAGGCCTTCCAGCGCGGGCGAGACGATCAACACCATCAGTGGAATCTGAAAATACAGGTAGGTCAGCGTCAGCCCGGTGAAGCTGAGAATGCTGAAGCCGGTGGAGTACAGGTCAAAACCCAGGTACTTGCGCATCAGCGCCGTGACCAGGCCCACCCGGCCCAGCGTGGCCAGGAAGGCAAAGGCCAGAGGCACGCCCGCAAAATTGGAGGCCACGCCCGAGAAAGTCATCAAAGTGGGCTTGATCCAGCCTGGCAGCTTGCCCTGCACCGCCGCCCAGGCCAATAAGAACCCAATAATGCCGCCGCCCAGGGCCGATGCAGCACTGATGCGAAAGCTGATCCAGTAGGCCTGGATGACGCTGTCGGTCCACAAACCAAAAATATTGGCCAGGGTGAAATGCCCGGCTTCGTCCTGGAACGCCCCGACCATCAGGTAGGCCGTGGGCAAAATCAAGAACAGCGCAGCAAACAGCAGGAATGGCAGCACGCCAAGCCAGTGCCACGGTGGACTGGGCTGGGCGGACTTCGCCGGAACCAAGCCCCCGCCGGAATTCAAAGTAGGTGCCACGTGGTGCTACGCCTTTGTGCAAACTATCCCTAAAACAATACTGGCATGGCCCGTGAGAACCATGCCAGCGAGGTCACTAACCTAACGCGGTGCTTACTTGGCTACGTCAGCGCCCACCACACCCCACTGCTTGGTGATGATGTCTTTGGAAGCGTTTTGGTCTTCCAGGGTGGGGAACACGGCCTTGGCATAACCGGCTGCGGGGGGCAGCTTGTCGAGCATGGCCTTGGGCAGCTTGTTCTTGGCCACCAGGTCGGTGAAGCGGATGGGGTGGCAGTAACCATCCAGCCAGCCAATCTGGCCTTCGTCCGAGTACAGGAATTCCATCCACAGCTTGGCCGCGTTCGGGTGCGGTGCGTAGGCGCTGATGCCTTGCACGTACACGCCTGCGACCACACCGGTCTTGGGCACTACCACGGCGACCTTGGGGTTGCCCTTGAGTGCGTCACGGTCGGCCAGGGCGTTGTAATCCCAGCGGATCACGATGGGCGTGGTGCCCTGGGCCAGCGACGCGGCCTTGCCGGTCACCGGCACAAAATTACCGGCCTTGTTCATGTCGGCAAAGAACTTCAAACCGGCCGCGCTGGCAGTAGCTGCATCTTTGCCGCCCATGGCCACGCCTGCGGCGTAGACACCCTGGATCGCCTGGTTGGCCGAGCGGGGGTCACCCGCCAGGGCCACGGAATTCTTGTAGTCGGACTTGAGCAGGTCGCTCCAGTCGGCAGGCACCTTGCTGATCAGGTCGGTGTTGACTTCGAAGGCCAGCACGCCGTAGTAGTCGCCGTACCAGTAGCCTTGCGCGTCCTTGGTCGAATCAGGAATGGTGGCCCAGTTGGCCACCTTGTAGGGTTGCAGCAAACCTGCAGCTTTGGCCTGGGGGCCGAAGGACAGGCCCACGTCGATCACGTCCGGCGCTTGCGGGCCTTTGTTGTCTTTATTGGCCTTGATGGCTTCTAGCTCATCACCAGAGCCCGCGTCGGGGTTCAGTTCGTTGACCTTGATGCCGTACTTGGCCTTGAAGGCATCGATCAATTTGCCGTAGCCACACCAAGAGCGGGCCAGGGCAATGACAGTCAGCTCGCCCTCGGCCTTGGCGGCTGCCACCAGTTGGGCCGACTGGGCCGAAGCACTTTGCACACCACCCAGGGCCGCGGAGACCGCAGCGGTGACGGCTAGAACTTTGAACATTTGACGAGGCATATCACTTCCTTTTTTGAAATTTCAGTAATCTGATAAAGACACATGTGACCGATGAAAGATCAGGGCTGTGCCAACGGCTGCACAAGCGCATACATTGGTACATACCCAGCCTGGACTGGCTGCGTGAAGGCACAAAAAATGCCTGAAACTCCCCGATTGCATACTACTGCCAGCCCTTTGCTAGCGCAATCGTAGTGGCGATATATGACTACTTTGCGACTATTCCATGACACTAGCAATTTGCAAGCCAATGCCACCGCAGGCTGTACCTGCCTGGAGCGCTACAGTAAACTGAGCATCCCTTGTCCTGTGCTGGTACCTGCCCTCGATGCGAGACACACTTCTTTCTCTTAGTGGGCCCCAGATCATGCTGTGGGGCTGCATTTTTTTCGCCACGCTGTACCTGGCCACCGGTGCTATCAACCTGGGCATCGTCCGCGTGCTCATGCCGCTATGGGGAAAAGGTAGCCCATTGGACCCCCGCCCGCTGGGCCCGGGCCAAACCGCCCGTGAGCTCCGGCAATCGGCCCTGGCCATCTTGCTGTTTGGCGTGGGCAGCGTGGTGCCCTGGGGCTTTTTGCAGCTGGGCTGGGCCCGCCTGGCCACCGATGCCAGCGGCTGGCAGATTGCATTGGAAATTGGCGTTTTGGTGGTGTGGAACGAGGTGCACTTCTACACCAACCACTGGCTGCTGCACCGGCCCTGGTTGCGCCAATTTCACCTGGTACACCACCGCTCGGTGGTCGTCACGCCCTGGTCCAGTTACTGCTTCCACCCGGTGGAGGCCATGATGTTGGGCAATGTGATCCTGTTGCCGATGCTGGTGCATGACTTCAATGTGTGGTCGCTGCTGTCGGTGCCGGTGTTCAGCATCGTGTTCAACAACATCGGCCACTCTAATTACGACTTCTTGCCCGATGCCGACCGCGACCGCTGGTGGCTCAATGGGGCCCGCCGCCACCACCTGCACCACGCCTGCTACCAGGGCAATTTTGGCTTCATGTTTCCGTTCATGGACCGGCTGTGCGGCACCGCCTTGCCGCCGGATGCAGCCAATACCCACATAGATCGTCATATGGCCCGCCACCAAGCCAAACCGCATGCTGCGCCACCCGCGTGACTGGCAGTCGCTGCTGTACCTGCTGGCCCTGCCCGCGCTGGTGGTGTGGCAGTGGCGCTATGGCATGCACTGGTGGCTCTATCTGCCGATGCTGTTTTTGACCCTGGGCATCAGCGTAGTGCACCACAACCACATGCACCTGAAGATGTGGCGCAGCCGGGGCTTGAACCGCGCCACCGATCTGTGGTTGACCCTGCTGCAAGGCCACCCCGGCTTTGTGTTCCACGCCACCCACAACGCCAACCACCACCGCTACCACCACGGCCCGCAGGATGCCGCGCGCACCTACCGGTTTGGCGGCGACCACAACCACCTGGCGGGCTATCTGCTGCATCCCCTGCAGGCCACCTGGGCGCTGTACCCGCTGTTTGGGCGTTGGCTAGGCCGCCTGCGGCGGCGCGCGCCGGGGGCGTTTGCATACTGCGTGCTGCAGTACCTGCTGGTGGCTGGCTTGTGGCTGGGGCTGGCGCTGCTGGACTGGCAGAAGTGGCTGACGCTGGTGCTGCTGCCGCAACTGCACGGCCTGCACTGGCTGCTGGCCACCAACTACCTGCAGCACGCCCATGCCGATGGCCGTTCCAAGACCGATTTCGCCCGCAATTTCGAGGGCGCGCTGAACCCGCTGCTGTTCAATATCGGCCTGCATACCGCCCACCACCACCATGGCCGCGCACACTGGTCGTCCCTTCCGACCTTGCACGCCCATTACCGCCAGCGGGTCCACCCGCGCCTGAACTGTGGCGGACTGCTGCCCTACATGTTCAGCACCTTTGTACTCGGCCTGCTGCTGCGGCGCTTGCGCAGCCGGCCGCTCATGCCATCCCACAAGATCACCTGATGCCTACCCGTTTTAACCACGTCTACATCGAATCCGCAGGCTCCTTTCTGCCCGGCGCCCCCATCGCCAATGCCGAGATGGATGCCTACATTGCCCCGCTGAACCGTATTTCCAGCCGCATCAAGGCCCGCATCCTGGCCGAGAATGGCATCCAGTCGCGCCACTACGCGATAGACACCGAAGGCCGCACGACCATATCCCACGCCCAGATGGCCGCCGCCGCCGTGCGCGACTGCCTGGGCCAGGCCGGGGCAAACATCGCCGACGTGTCACTGCTCAGCATGGGTTCGTCGGGCGGCGACGCACTGATGCCCGGCTTTGCCAACATGGTGCAGGGCGAAATGGGTGCGCCGCCCATGGGCACGCTGTCCAGCCAGGGCGTGTGTGCGGCGGGGGTCACCGCCATCCTGCATGCCGCACAGGGCATCGAACTGGGCGCGCACCAGAAGGCGCTGGCGGTGGCGGCCGAGATGCCTTCGCGCATGTTCAAGCGCAGCCGCTTTGGCCCGCGTGGCTACCAGAGCGACTTTGACGCGCATTTTTTGCGCTGGATGCTGTCCGACGGCGCGGGCGCACTGCTGCTGGTGGACGGACGAAAAAGCACGCAGGGCCTGCACACGCCCACGGGCCGCGCCAAGGTGCGCCTCAAACTCAACTGGGTGCACCAGCAAAGCTTTGCGGGCGACTACCCGGTGTGCATGCAGCTGGGCCTGAGCGAAGACCGCAGCACCTCCTTCCTCGACTACCCCAGCGCCAGCGAAGCCGAGGCCGCCGGGGCCTTGTCGCTGCGCCAGGACATCCGCCTGCTGCCGCACTTGTTCGACGTGTGCATCCACGAGTATTTGAAGCTGGTGGACCAAGGCTGGGTGCAGTCCAGCGAGATCGACCACTTTCTGTGCCACTACTCGTCCGAAAAATTCATGCCGGTGGTGGCCGACCTGCTGGCCAAGGCCGGGCTGACGATCCCGCCCGAGCGCTGGTACAACAACCTGCGCACCCGGGGCAACACCGGGGCGGCATCCATCTTCATCATGCTGGCCGAGTTCATCGCCACCCGCACCTTGAAGCCGGGCGAAAAGATCCTCTGCTTCATCCCCAAATCGGGCCGCATCAGCGCCGCCTACATGCTGCTGGAAGTGGAAGCGGCCGATGCGCCTGCCAGCCCTGCAAAACCCGCACCAGTGGTTCAAGCCGCGCCCACCATCCCCGCACCGCACGACCCCCAAAAAGCCCCGCCCACGCTGCAGCCGCTGCTCACCGCCCTGGCCAGCATCTGGCACGGCTACCGCTCGGACGTGTGGCGCAGCCCGGTCATCCACAAGCTGGTGGCGGGGCAGTTTGGCGTGGTGGATTACCGCAATTGGACGGCGCAATGGGTGCCCCAGGTGCGCCAGGGCAGCCAGTGGATGCGCAAGGCCGTGGCCTCGCTCAGTGGCCCGTTTGCCGAGCTGGGCGCACTGATAGAGACCCACGCCAGCGACGAGCAGGACGACTTCCACATCCTCTACAGCGACTACCAGGCGGCGGGCGGTACATTCGCGCTGGACGATCTGCAGCGCAACCCCGGCGGCGAGGCGCTCAACAGCTACCTGCACGCCCTGGCCGCCACCGAGAATCCGCTGGGCTTGCTGGGTGCCATCTACATCATCGAAGGCACCGGCCAGCGCATCGTGCCCGCCCTGTTGCCGCTGCTGCGCCAGCAGGTGAAGCTGCCGCCCAGCGCGTTTCGTTTTCTGGAATACCACGGGGCCAATGACGCACACCACCTGGCCCGCTGGCTGGCGGCAGTCGAAATCACCCTGGCGCTCGACCCGCGTGCCGCAGATGCCATCCTGCAAACCGCCCGCCATACAGCCCAGCTGTACCTGATGCAGTTTGAACACATTGCCCAAACTTCACACTCCCAATGAAACGCCTACCCGACCTGCTCGCCCGCGACCACGACCCCTCCGACCCCAGCCCCTGGCTGGCGCTGTACCTAGACCAAAGCACCCCACTGCCCGACCATGTCAAACAGGCCTGGCTGGAAGATTCGAGTTCGGCGTCCCGCCAATTCCTGCTGCCCTTTGTACGGCCCCTGGCGCGCACCTGCATCGTGCTGATCCAGGTCGTCAAGGCGTTTATGCCCCGGGGCTGGGCGGCATCCAAGCTGCTGCACCAGCTGCTGGCCGAGGGGCTCAAGCGTCTGGTCTCGCCCGAGGCCAACTGGCTGGTGATGCGCCACTTCCACATGGGCGGGCAGATCCTGGAATTCATCGCCAAAAACGCCCCCACGCCGGTCGCCACCCACCCGCTGCAGCCCCTGACGCTGGACGACCTGAAGGACGAGACCTTCCTCAAGCACGACCTGAACCTGTTCAACTTTGTGATCCGCCTGAACCAGACCCTGCGCGATGCCGGGCAGCGCCTGCAGTTTGTGGAAAAGCCCGACTTCAGCATGGTGGTGGAGCCGCCACTGACCGTGGAGCAGTTCCCCCATGGCCGCTGGAACAAGGTGGACTTGCAAACCGCCATCGAGTGCTTCACACCCATCTACCAGCTGTTTTTGACCGACAACGACTTCTGGCGCGCCGCCAATTCGCTGCAACTGGACGAAACCATTGGCATCTACACCGCCACCATCCTGAACGCACCGCAGCACCTGATCCTGCTGAACAACAAGCATCCTCTCGTGCCGCTGAGCACGCTGCGGGCCGGGCACCGGCTGGTGGTGCACGGCCTGTCCACCGAGATGCTGCACGCGCTGCTGATGGAGCTGAAGGCAGCGCAGGCCCGCGGCAACTAAAATCGCCCCTCCCCCAGCCTCTGGATGTTTACCACGGACCGCTGTATGCCAATTCTCTCTCCCCACCGAAACGCTATATTTAGAATAGCTGCTCTCGCCCTATCCATAAGCGCTGGAGCCACTTTTTCCTTAAATCTACACGCCCAGGAGCGCAACTTCCCGGCCACGGCCCTGCGCGGCACGCTGGAAGTCACGGTGCCGCCGCAGGTGCTGCTGGATGGCAAGATCGACCAGCTCTCGCCCGGTGCCCGCATCTACAACAGCAACAACATGCTGGTGCTGTCGGGCAGCTTGGTGGGCCAGCCGACGCTGGCCGTCAACTACACCCGTGAGATCGGTGGCGCGGTCCACCAGGTGTGGCTGTTGACCGAGGCCGAAGCCGAAGTCAAACGCCCCACCGCCGCCAAGCCCTGGCGCTTCTTTGGCCTTTTCGATTGAGCGCCAGCGGCTGGCCCGCTGCGCTGTCCTGCACTGAGAGTTCCCCCATGTCTAAAAAAGTATTTATCAAAACCTTCGGCTGCCAGATGAACGAGTACGACTCGGGCAAGATGGTCGACGTACTGCACGCCGCCCAGGGCTACGAGGCCACGTTGAACGTGGACGAGGCCGACCTGATTTTGTTCAACACCTGCTCGGTGCGCGAAAAAGCGCAAGAAAAGGTCTTCAGCGACCTGGGCCGCATCAAGCACCTGAAGAAAAAGGGCGTGCAGATCGGCGTGGGCGGCTGCGTGGCCAGCCAGGAAGGCGATGCCATCATCAAACGCGCACCCTATGTGGACGTGGTGTTTGGCCCGCAAACCCTGCACCGCCTGCCCGAGCTGCTGAACCAGCGCCTGCTGCAGAGCCGCCCGCAGGTGGACATCAGCTTCCCCGAGATCGAGAAGTTCGACCACCTGCCGCCCGCCCGGGTGGAGGGCGCATCGGCCTTCGTCAGCATCATGGAAGGTTGCTCCAAATACTGTAGCTACTGCGTGGTGCCGTACACGCGTGGCGAAGAGGTTTCGCGGCCTTTTGAAGACGTGCTGGTGGAAGTGGCCGGGCTGGCCGACCAGGGCGTGAAAGAGGTAACGTTGCTGGGCCAGAACGTCAACGCCTACCGCGGTGTGATGGGCGACACAGCCGACATTGCCGACTTCGCCCTCCTGCTGGAATACGTGTCCGACATCCCCGGCATCGAGCGCATCCGCTACACCACCAGCCACCCGAACGAGTTCACCCCGCGCCTGATCGCGGCCTACGCCACCCTGCCCAAACTGGTGAGCCACCTGCACCTGCCGGTACAGCACGGCAGCGACCGCATCCTGATGGCCATGAAGCGCGGCTACACCGCCATGGAATACAAAAGCACCGTGCGCAAGCTGCGCGCCATCCGCCCCGACATGGCCATGAGCAGCGACTTTATCGTTGGCTTCCCCGGCGAGACGGAAGACGACTTCCAGAAAATGATGAAGCTCATCCATGACGTGGAATACGACAACAGCTTCAGCTTCATCTTCAGCCCCCGCCCCGGCACCCCCGCCGCCAACCTGGCCGACGACACCCCGCACGCCGTCAAGCTGGCGCGCCTGCAGCACCTGCAAGGCGTGCTCAACGACAGCGTACGCGCCATTGCCGCCCGCCGTGTCGGCACCGTACAGCGCATTCTGGTCGAAGGCCCGAGCAAACGCCCCAGCGCCGAAGGCCTGGAGCTGATGGGCCGCACCGAGTGCAACCGCGTGGTCAACTTCCAGGGCCAGCCACGCCAGATCGGCCAGATGGTCGACGTGCGCGTGACCGAGGCGATGTCGTTCTCGCTGCGGGGTGAGGTGGTGGTGCAGGCCTAACTGTCCAGCTCCGACCGCGCCAGATCCGCATCCAGGTGCTCCATGGCATCCAGGGGCGCGGCGGTGGCGGCCTGCTCGTACAGGCGAGTGGCTTCGGCCAGGCGCTGCTGGCCGTCCAGCATCAGCAGGGCGTTGGCGTACTCGACCATGGCGATGGCGGCACCGGGGGTGAGGTTCAGGGCTTCTTGCAGCAGCTTCAGGCCCACGTCTTTGCGCACGCCGTAGGTCATGCTGCCGATCAAGGCCCCCACTTTGTCGATCACCTCGGCATGGAACGCGCCCAATGCGATGTGCGCCCCGGCATGCTTCGGTTCCAGGCGGATGGTGCGCTCCAGCGACTCCTTGACCTTGCCGCCCAGGCCCTGGGCCAGCGCCTTGGCCACGCTGATGCCCTGGCTGTAACGGCCCAGCGCGTAGGCGTGCCAGTACCAGGCATTGGCGTTTTGCGGGTCTTCCTGGGCCTGGGCCTCGGCCCGGGCTGCCACTTCCAGGAACAGATCGAGCCGCAGGCGTTCAAACGGCTCCAAGTAGGTGGCGTAGATACAGGTGGCCTTGTTGGCCAGGGTCAGCCCGGCACCGCCCAGGGCCAGCCCGGCGGCTGCGGCCTTTTGGAATTCGCCGTTGTGGAACAGCGCCCAGGCATCGAGCAGGGGCGCATCGACCGGCAAAGGCTCGGAGTCGCCCTGGTGCAGGCGTGCCCAGCCCAGGGCCGTGCTGGCGGCGTCAAACGCATAGGCCCCGGGATGGGGAAAGGCGGTCCATAAGAACATGGTGTGTCTCCTCGTGGGCAGGCGTTTAGGAACCGGTCAGCCCGCCGCGCCGGCAGCAGGTTGGGAGTAGGCGGACACCAGGTTCAACAAATGCAGGCGCTGGCCCGGTTCCAGGTAGGGCAACAGCAAATTCAGCACGTGGTGGGCACCGCGCAGCAGCGCCATCTGGGCGCTCTCGGCCTCCAGCGCGTGGCGGGGGTCGCGCACGTATTCAAAGCTCAGCCAGTAGGTCAGCACCACCACCATGCTGGTCGCGGTGGGCTCGGCTTCGCGGCTGTCGATCTGCAAAGCGCCCGACTGGGCCATGCCATCGAGCAGCGCACGGATGGCGCGGGTCTTGTGCTTGAGCACCGACTGGAAATGGGTTTCCAGGTGCCTGTTGTTGCTCAGCAGGTCGTTCAGGTCGCGGTACAAAAACCGGTGTTCCCAGATCAGCTCAAACAGGCTGTGCATGAAGAACCAGGCATCTTCCACGTCGCGTACGCCGTCGCTGGCGTTGAGCAGTTCGTTCAGGCCGCGCTCATAGCGGTCAAACAGGGCGTTGATCAGCTCTTCTTTGGCGGGGTAGTGGTAGTACAGGTTGCCGGGGCTGATGGACAGCTCGGCCGAGATCAGGGTGGTGGAGACATTGGGCTCGCCAAACCGGTTGAACAGATCCAGCGTCACTTCCAGAATGCGTTCGGCCGTGCGGCGCGGCGCTTTTTTCGCCATGGATGTCTTCCCCCGTTATTGAGCATCCACTCTAACCGACGCGACCCGACACAGGCATTAGGGATGGCGCTAGTGCCCTCAACACGGCAAAAAGGGTGCCGCAGCACCCTTTTTCCACGCCCGGCCCGCTCAAGCGTCGGGCTTGGTCGTGCGCTTGGCTTTGGCTGCAGGCTCCTGCTGGGCCACCAGGGTTTGCACCAATTTGCTGAGTTCGTCGACCCGGGCCGTCAGCACCGCCACGTCCTGGGCCGAGGGCACACCGAGGCGTTGAAGGGCTTTGGCGACGCGGTCTTCAAAAATATTCTCCAGCTTATCCCACTGGCCGGTGGCCCGCTCGGTGATGCCCTGGGCCATGCTGGTCATCTTGCTGGCGGCCTCGGCCAGCTTTTCCTCGGCCATGGCCTGCGACTTGGTCTGCATGCCGATGCCGTCCTTCACCAGGGCTTCAAACACCTTGCTGCCCTCTTCCTGCGCCTTGGCAAAAGCACCCAGACCCGCCAGCCAGATCTGCTGGGCGGAATCTTTGACGCTGGGCTTGGGCGACGCGCCGGACGGGGTGTCATCGTCGGAAGGGTTGGTTTTTTTGTCCATGGCAGTCTCTTTAAAGGGGATTCGGGTCTTCAACTGTACGCAGTCGATGGTGTTGCGTGTAGATGCACACTTCTAAACGGCCTGGGCAGGATCCCGGGGTGGGCTAAACTTTAGCGGTTTATGCGCTGCCCGCAGCGCTTTGCTCTACAAGGAAAATCATGATTCTGGTGACTGGCGGCGCAGGTTTTATTGGCGCGAATTTTGTATTGGACTGGATCGCTCAGACGGGTGAAGCGGTCGTCAACCTCGATAAGCTCACCTACGCAGGTAATCTGGAGAACCTGGCCAGCCTGCAAGCCGATAGCCGCCACACTTTCGCCCAGGGCGACATCGGAGACCACGCGCTGGTGGCAGCCTTGCTGGCCCAGCACCGGCCCCGCGCCGTGGTCAACTTTGCGGCCGAGTCGCATGTGGACCGTTCCATCCACAGCCCCGAGGCCTTCGTCCAGACCAACGTGATGGGCACCTTCCAGTTGCTGGAAGCGGTACGCAGCTACTGGGGTGGCTTGCAAGGCGATGCCAAGACCGGCTTCCGTTTCCTGCACGTCTCCACCGACGAAGTCTACGGCTCGCTGGCGGCCACGGACCCCGCCTTCACCGAAAACCACCCCTACGAGCCCAACAGCCCCTACTCGGCCAGCAAGGCTGCCAGCGACCACCTGGTGCGCGCCTACCACCACACCTATGGCCTGCCGGTGCTGACCACCAATTGCAGCAACAACTACGGCCCCTACCATTTCCCGGAAAAGCTGATTCCGCTGATGGTGGTCAACGCGCTGGCGGGCAAGCCCCTGCCCATTTACGGCGACGGCCAGCAAATCCGCGACTGGCTGTATGTCAAGGACCATTGCAGCGCCATCCGCCGCGTGCTCGAAGCCGGGCGCCTGGGCGAGACCTACAACGTGGGCGGCTGGAACGAAATGCCCAACCTGGACATCGTGCACACCGTCTGCGGACTGCTCGACACCCTGCGCCCCCGCGCCGACGGCCAGAGCTACACCTCGCAGATTACCTACGTCACCGACCGGCCCGGCCACGACCGCCGCTACGCCATCGATGCCAGCAAGATCGAGCGCGAACTGGGCTGGAAACCGGCCGAGACCTTCGCCACCGGCATCGCCAAAACCATCGCCTGGTACCTGGACAACCCCGAGTGGGTGGCCCGCGTGCAAAGCGGGGCCTACCGCGACTGGGTCGACACCAACTACGCAGCCCGCGCCGCATGAGGCCTCCCTTGAAGATTCTGCTGCTGGGCAAGAATGGGCAAGTGGGCTGGGAGTTGCAGCGCAGCCTGGCCCCCCTGGGCAGGTTGACCGCACTCGACCGCCACAGCACCCACTACTGCGGCGATCTGGCCAATCTGGAAGGCATCGCCGACACGGTGCGCCGCCTGCAGCCCGACATCATCGTCAATGCCGCAGCCCACACCGCCGTCGACCGGGCCGAGAGCGAACCCGAACTGGCCCACACGCTGAACGCGCTGGCCCCCGGCGTGCTGGCCACCGAGGCCGCCCGGCTCGGCGCCTGGCTGGTGCACTACTCGACCGACTACGTATTCGACGGCGGCGGCAGCCAGCCCTGGCGGGAGTCGGACGCCACCGGCCCGCTGAGCGTGTATGGCCGCAGCAAGCTCGAAGGCGAACAACGCATCCAGGCCGCCTGTGCCAAACACCTCATCTTCCGCACCAGCTGGGTTTACGCCGCACGTGGTGGCAACTTCGCCAAAACCATGCTGCGCCTGGCCAAGGAGCGCGACAAGTTGACGGTGATCAACGACCAGTTCGGGGCCCCCACCGGAGCCGAACTGCTGGCCGATGTAACCGCCCTGGCTCTGCGCTCGGCCACCGCCACGCCCGCCCTGGCAGGCCTGTACCACCTGGCGGCAGCGGGCGAGACCTCGTGGCATGGCTATGCGCAGTACGTGCTGGCCCACGCACAGCGGGCCGGTGTGGTGCTCCAAGCCGGGCCCGATGCCGTAGCCACCGTACCGGCCACTGACTTTCCCACCATCGCCCAGCGGCCCTACAACAGCCGCCTGGACACCCACAAACTGCAAGCCGCCTTTGGCCTGACCCTGCCCGACTGGCAGATCGGCGTGGCGCGCATGCTCAACGAGACACTCACCCCATGACCAAGCCCCGTACCCAGCGCAAAGGCATCATCCTGGCGGGCGGCTCAGGCACCCGCCTGCACCCCGCCACCCTGGCCATCAGCAAGCAACTGCTGCCGGTGTACGACAAGCCGATGATCTACTACCCGCTGAGCACGCTGATGCTGGCCGGTATCCGCGACATTCTGATCATCAGCACGCCGCAAGACACGCCGCGCTTTACCCAGTTGCTGGGCGACGGCTCGCAGTGGGGCCTGAACCTGCAATACGCGGTGCAAGCCAGCCCCGACGGTCTGGCGCAGGCGTTTCTGATTGGCGAAGACTTCATCGGCAACCACCCCAGCGCGCTGGTACTGGGCGACAACATTTTTTACGGCCACGACTTTGCCCACCTGCTGGGCCGGGCCGATGCCCAGACCAGCGGAGCCTCGGTGTTCGCCTACCACGTGCACGACCCCGAGCGCTATGGCGTGGTGGCCTTCGATGCCCAGGGCAAGGCCCGCAGCATCGAGGAAAAACCGGCTGTCCCGCAAAGCAGTTATGCCGTCACCGGCCTGTACTTCTACGACAACCAAGTGGTGGACATCGCCAAGGCCGTGCAGCCCAGCGCGCGTGGCGAGCTGGAGATCACCGCCGTCAACCAGGCCTACCTGGACCAGGGCACGCTGGACGTGCAAATCATGCAGCGCGGCTATGCCTGGCTGGACACCGGCACCTTTGAGAGCCTGCTCGAAGCCGGGCAGTTCATCGCCACGCTGGAGCGCCGCCAGGGCCTGAAAATCGCCTGCCCGGAAGAAATCTCCTGGCGCAACGGCTTCATCACCAGCGAACAGGTGGAGCGCCTGGCCCAGCCGCTGGCCAAGAACGGCTATGGCCAGTACCTGCTGCGCATGCTCAAGGAGGAACTGCGCAAATGAAAGCCACCCCCACCCGCATCCCCGATGTGCTGATCCTGGAGCCCAAGGTCTTTGGCGACGCACGCGGCTTCTTCTTTGAGAGTTTCAACGCCAACGCGTTCGCCCAGGCCACGGGCCTGGACGTGGCCTTTGTGCAAGACAACCACTCGCGTTCGGCCCAGGGCGTGCTGCGCGGGCTGCACTACCAGATCCAGAACCCGCAGGGCAAGCTGGTGCGCTGCGTGCGCGGTGCCGTGTTCGATGTGGCGGTGGATATCCGCCGCAGCTCCGCCACGTTTGGCCAATGGGTCGGAGTGGAGCTGAGCGAAGAAAACAACCTCCAAATGTGGATACCGCCGGGCTTTGCCCACGGATTTATGGTGCTGACGGCGACTGCCGACTTTCTGTACAAAACCACCGACTACTACGCCCCGGCCCATGAGCGCTGCATCGCCTGGAACGACCCGGCCATCGGCATCGACTGGCCCGCAGGCATTGCGCCCCAACTGTCCGCCAAAGATGCGGTAGGCAGCCTGCTGGCCGATGCGGATGTGTTTGAAAGTTGAAGTAAACGCAGCGCGCAATGCTACATAAAAAATAGCTGCTCACGCTTATTTTATAAGCGTGAGCAGCTATTTTTGCTTCAATTTTCCACTGCACGCAGTGGCCGGCCGGATCAGGTCACCTGGGTCAGCATTTTGTCCATGCGGCGGGCGACTTCGGTTTCAATCTTGTCCTTGAATGCGCTCCACAGAAAGCCCAGCTCCGCGTCCAGCACAAAGCGGTCGTCGGTGATCTGCACCGTGCCGGTCACACCCGCGCGGCGAAAGCTGATCTCGTCACTGGCCACCCCTTCGGTGTATTCGCAGGTCATGCCCAACCGGGTTTCGGCCTGTTCCAGCCATTCGTTGGCCAGCTTGCGGGCAGCGGGGAGGCCCAGCGCGTGGTCGCGCTGCATGTGGATATCGGTCACTCAAAATCTCCTGTGTGGAATCGGCGAAGAAAGCTGCATCATGCCAGCCTGCACACGCCAGCGCGGGCACAATGGGGACATCATTCTGAAGGGGACAACCATGCTGTACAAATTCAAATCCAAAGTCGACGGCGATCTCATCCTGCTGGAGGCCAATGGGCGCAAAGTGCTGGAGATTATCGGCAAAACCCCAGGGCCCCAGGGCATCATTCTGGTTAGCGAAATGGCCGCGGCCATCACCGCGCTGCAAGCCGCCGTGGTGCTGGACGATGCCGCCCGCCAGGCCGCCACCGCCGAGGCCAAGGCCCATGAGATGGACACCGTGTCGCTGCACCAGCGCGCCAAACCCTTCATCAACCTGCTGCGCCGCTGCGAAGCAGAAAACGCCGAAGTGACCTGGGGCACGTAGGTCAAATAAAAAAGCCGCCGGGCCTTGCGGCGCGGCGGCTTTTGGCATCTTGGAAAAGGATCAGTCGGCGTAGACGTTGGCAGCCTTGATGATCGGGCTCCACTTGGCGATTTCGGCCAGCACAAACTTCTTGTGTTCGGCGGGCTCCATGCGCTTGTCGGTCACCACCACGGCGCCCAGGCCTTCTTGCTTCTTGATGAAGTCGGGGTCTTTCAGGGCGGCCTTCAAAGCCGTATTCAGCTTGGCCAGCACATCGGCTGGCGTGCCCTTCGGGGCATACAGGCCGTGCCAGATGGTGACTTCAAAGTCCTTCAAACCCGACTCTTGCAAGGTGGGCAGGTCTTTCAGCGACGGCGTGGTCAGGCGCTTGGCCGTGGTGACGGCCAGGGCCTTCACTTTCTTGGCTTCGATCTGGCTGGTGGTGTTGGTGGTCTGGTCGCACATCAGGTCGATCTGGCCGCCAATCAGGTCGGTCATGGCGGGTGCCGTGCCCTTGTAGGGCACGGTGGTCATGTCGATCTGCACAGCATTCTGGAATAGCAGGCCGCACAGGTGCGAGGCGGAGCCCACACCGGCATTGCCCAGGTTGACCTTGCCCTTGTTTTGCACCAGCCAGGCCGACAACTCTTTGTAGTTGTTGGCCGGCAAGCTGGGCTTGGTCACCAGCGTCATGGGCACTTCGTTGACCAAGCCCAGGTATTCAAAATCGCTCTCCACCTTGAACGGCAGGTTGCGCACCAGCACCGGCATGGTCGCCATGCCGATATGGTTCAACAACAAGACGTAGCCATCGGGCGTGGCGCGTGCCGCTTTGGCCGAGCCGATGGAACTGCCCGCACCGGCCACATTGTCGACCACCACACTCACCCCGCCCAGTTGCTTGCGCATGGCTTCGGCCAAGTCGCGGGCTACGCGGTCGGTGGGGCCTCCCGCCGTGAAGGGCACGATGATGCTGATGGGTTTGGTCGGGTAGTCAGCAGCATGGCTTGCCAAGGCAACGGCGGCGAGGGCCAACAACGTAACAAGTTTCTTCATCAAAGCTCCTGTGGAATTGGGGCCGATCATAGCCATACCACCGTGGTCCGATGTATGGGGAACCACGTAGACCCTGGCGAAACCGCCTCAACGGTGCAGAAGCCTATTCAGCTTCTGCATCTGCGTTCCCTTCGGACTCTTCGGGTTCTTCGCTGGGTTTGATCAACATCACGGGCACCTGCGCGGCGTGCAGCACCTCGTGCGACACCGAGCCCAGCAAGGCGCTGCGCAGGCTGCCTTTGTCGCGCGCGCCCATCACCACCATGTCGCAGCCATAGCGCTCCAGAATGTCGATCAGCGTGTGCGCCGGGTCGCCCACCGCCACCTCGGTGGCGTAGGCAATGCCCGCGTGCCGCATCAAGGCTTCGCCCGCCTTCAGCGCCTTGGCACCGGCCTGGGCGCTGGCCCGGGCAATCAGTGCCGGGTCGGCGGCCATCACCATCTCGTACAGGTGGGCGGGCTCCTGCACATTGGCCAGCACCACCTCGGCCTGCAGGCCCTGGCGCACCAGACGGATCACCTGCCGCACGGCTTGCAGCGACACCTCAGAGCCATCCAAAGGCAACAAAATCTTCATCGCGTATTCTCCCGAGGTTTAAACATGGCCAGCATAGGCGCAATTTGCGCCCCGCAAGATCCCGACATGCCCCAACTCGTATTTATTCCCGGCCTGGCCACCGATGCCCACATGTGGCAGGACCAACTTGCCGCCGTCGCCCCCTTCTGGCAGGCCACGGTGGCCGACGTGCTGGTGCACTACACCCGCATCGAAGACATGGCCCAAGCTGTGCTGCGGGAGCACCCGGGCGACCTGGTGCTGTGCGGCGCCTCCATGGGCGGCATCATCGCCATGGAGGCCGTGCGCCAGGCCCCCGCGCGCGTCCGCGCCCTGGCCCTGCTGGGCACCAGCGCCCGGCCGGAACTTCCACACCACCGTGCGCAGCGCGAAACCGCGATCAAGATGGTGGAAGCGGGTCGCCTGGCCGAATTTGTGCGGGCCACGGCCGCCATGGCGTTCTCGCCCACCCACCCCAGCGACAAGGCCGACCTGCAGCGCTACAAAGACATGGTGCTGCGCACGCCGCCCGCCCTGTGGGTGCAGCAAAACCGCGCCCTGGCCGACCGGCCCGACGCGCGCCTGCACCTGGGCGCGGTGCGCTGCCCGACCCTGGTGCTGTGCGGTGACAAGGACCTGCTGACCCCGCCCAAACTGTCGGAAGAAATCGCCAGCCTGGTGCCCGGCGCAGAGCTGCACCTGCTGCCCCGCTGCGGCCACATGCTGACCATGGAGCAACCCGACGAAGTGAACGCCGTGCTGCTGGACTGGCTGGGTCGGCTGCAACCGTAGTTGCTACAGTTTAAATAGCTTGTCACGCTGATGGAATAAGCGTGAGAGGCCTATTTTCCTTAAATGCTCAAGCCCGCTCGCGTACCTTCTCGGCCAGCTTTTCCAGCACAAACGGCGAGACGAACTTGTGCACCTCGCCACCCAGCAGGGCAATCTCGCGCACAAAGGTGCTGGAGACAAACTGGAAGCCGTCGCTGGGCGTGAGGAAGACGGTTTCCACGTCCGGCATCAGGCTGCGGTTCATGCCGGCCAGCTGGAATTCGTAGTCAAAGTCGGTCACCGCGCGCAGGCCGCGCACCATGGCCTTGCCGCCCTTGGACACCACAAAGTCGCGCAGCAGGCCGCTGAAGCTTTCTACCTGCACCTGTGGGTAGGCTTTGACCGACTCGCGCACCATCTCCAGGCGCTGCTCCAGGCTGAACAGCGTTTTTTTATGGTGCCCGGCGGCCACGGCCACGATGACCTGGTCGAACAGCTGCGTGGCGCGGCGCACCACGTCTTCGTGGCCCAGGGTCATGGGGTCGAAGGTGCCGGGGTAGACCGCAACCACCGGGGGATTCATGGCGCTTCGGCTGCCGTCAGCAATTGCAGCAAATGGGCGTGGACCGCGCCCGCCTTCAGGTAGCGGTGCACGCGCAAGCCCAGCGGGGCCAGCAGTTCGTCGGTCCACTTGGCGGGCGCTTCCAGGTAGACAAAGCCGTTGGCCTGCACGGCCTTGGCGGCGGCGTTCATGGCGGGCTCGTACAGGCCGGATTCAAACGGCGGATCCAGAAACACCAGGTCCAGGCTGCCCGCTGCCAACTGGCGCAGCGCCGCCACGCCGTCGCCACGCTGGACTTGGGTGGCCGTCGCCTGCAGCTTGGTTTGCGTGGTCTTGAGCTGGGCCACCAGGGCCGGGTCTTGCTCGAACAGGTGCACGGTGGCGGCGCCACGCGAGGCGGCCTCGAAGCCCAGCACGCCGGTGCCGGCAAACACGTCCACGCAGCGCCAGCCGGTCAGGTCCTGGCCCAGCCAGTTGAACAGGGTTTCGCGCACGCGGTCGGGCGTGGGGCGCAGGCCGGGCTTGCTGGCCACGGTGAGGCGGGTGCGCTTCCAGGCGCCGCCGATGATGCGGATCTCGCCGGGCTTGCCGCCCACCGGATGCGGGTCGGACGGGCGGGGCTTGGTCTTCTTGGCGGCTTTTTTAGGGGGGCGTTGCAACGTAGACATAGGATTTAGGGGGTTTCTCCGACCACCACGGTGGCCATTTTCTCGGGTTGCAGGATACGGGCAAAAGCCGTTCGGATGTCGGCTTGCGTGACGCGGGCGATCTGTGCGGTCCAGTGGTCCAGGTAGTCCAGCGGCAGATGGTTCCACGCGATGTTAGCCACGTTGTCGAGCAGTTTGCGGTTGCTGTCGATGCGCAGGGCAAATCCGCCCTGCAGATTGTCCTTGGCGGCCTGCAGTTCGGCGGCGGTGGGGCCGTCGGCCACGAAGCGGGCCAGCACATCCTTGGCCACCTGGATGGCCTGCTTGGCCTGGTCGGGCCGGGTCTGCAGGCCGATGGTGAAGGCCCCGGCGTGCAGGGCGGGCATAAAGCTGCTGTAGACGCTGTAGCTCAAGCCGCGCTTTTCGCGCACCTCGGTGGTCAGGCGCGAGCCAAAGCCGCCGCCGCCCAGGATGTGGTTGCCCACCAGCAGGGCGAAGAAGGCCGGGTCGCTGCGCGCATAGCCGACCTGGCCGATCAGCACCTGCGCCTGGGCAGCATCAAACGGGATTCGCTGCTCGCTGCTGCGCCCCAACGGCTGCACCTCCGCCACGGCGGGCAGGGGCAGGCAGCCGGTGGCGGGCAGGCGGGCCAGCAGCCGGGTCACCAGCGCATCGGCCTGCGCCCGGTCCACCGCGCCCACCAGGCTGACGGTGGCCCGGCAGGGCAGGATGCTGCGGGTGTAGAAGGCGCGCATGTCGGCGGTCTGGATGCGGGCCAGCGTCTCGGCGGTCAGCTCGTAACCGTAAGGGTGCGTGCCGTACACGGCGGCGGCAAACGCGCGCCCGGCCACCGTGGCGGGCCGGGTGGCGGATTCCTTGAGCTGGGCCGCCACCCGCTGGCGTTCGCGCTGCCACAGGCTGTCGCTGAAGGCGGGCTCGCCGATCTGGCGGGCCGCCAGGGCGGTGGCCTTCTCCAACAGGTCAGGATAGGTCAGGGTACGCAGCGAAAAGCTGAAGCGGTCGCTGCTGGCGCTGCTGTCCAGCGACGCGCCCAGATCGGCCCAGGCTTCGCCCAGGGCGTTTTCGTCCAGCGCGGGCGCTGTGCCCACGGCCAGTACGCCTTCCGAGGCCATGCCTGCGGTCAGGCTGGCCAACCCGGCCTGCGCAGCCGGGTCGCGGCGGCTGCCCGCGTCGAAGTCGATCTGCACGTCCAGCATGGGGATGGCCGGGCTGGGCACCAGGTAGACCTGCGCGCCGCTGGGCTGGGTCCAGTGCTGGATGGGAATGCCCGCCCATGCGAAATTTAAGCCAAACAGGCCGCTAGCGCTTATGGCAAGAGCGTGAGCAGCTATTTTTTTGATAGTAAACATCAGCGCAGCTCTCCCTGGGGAATGGCACGGGGCTTCTGGCGGTTCGGGTCCAGCGGCTGGGGCAGCAGCGTCGCCACGGTGAGCTGGTCGTCGCCAAAGTATTTCGCGGCCACGGCCTGCACCTGGTCGGCGCGGATGCCACGCAGCCGGGCAATCAGGCGGTCGTTGGCATCCAGCGGCAGGCCTTGCACCCAGTGGCTGCCCAGTTCGCGGGCCTGGTTCATCACCGAATCGAGCTTGTAGACGGCGCTGGACACCCACTGGGTCTTGACGCGGCCCAGCTCGGCCTCGGTCACGCCCTGTTGCGCCACCAGGGCCACCTGGGCGCGCAAGGCGGCCTCTACCTGCGCGGCGCTGTGGCCTGCGGCAGGCACGCCGTCCAGCACAAACAGCTGCGGGCCGCGCCCGGACAGGCCGTTGTACGCCCCCGCGCTGTCGGCCAGCGGACCACCGGCCTGGCCGTGGTCTTGCGTCAGCGCGCGCTCCAGCCGGGCACCGGTGTAGCCGTCCAGCACGGCGGCCAGCACGGTCAGGGCCAGCGCGTCGTCGCTGTCGGGCCCCATGTCCATGGTCAAACTGGGCACCTTGAAGGCCAGGGTCACCAGCGCCTGCTCGGCCGGGGCTTTGAAGTCCAGGCGCTTGGTGCCTGCCTGCGCGGGCTCCAGCCGGGGCTTACGCAGGGGCACGGGCCGCGCCGCAATGCTGCCGTAGGTCTTCTGCGCCAGCGCGCAGACCTGCACCGGGTCTACATCGCCTGCCACCACCACGGCGGCATTGGCTGGCACGTACCAGCGCTGGTAGAAAGCGCGGGCATCGTCCGGGGCCATGGCCTCCAGGTCGCTCATCCAGCCCACCACCGGGCGGCGGTAGGGCGATGCGGTGAAGGCGGTGGCCATCAGGGCCTCGTTCACCAGGGCCCGCGGGGCATCCTCGGTGCGCATGCGGCGCTCTTCTTTCACCACTTCCAGTTCGCGCTTGAATTCTTCGTCAGACCACTGGTTGTGCGCGAAACGGTCGGCTTCCAGCTGCATCACGGCCTCCAGCTGCGTCGCCGGGATTTGCTGGTAGTAGCCGGTGTAGTCCTTGGTGGTGAAGGCGTTTTCCCGCCCGCCCAGGGCCGCTACCCGGCGCGAAAATTCACCCGGCGCCAGGCTGGGCGTGCCCTTGAACAGCATGTGCTCCAGGATGTGGGCCACGCCGGACGTGCCGTCCACCTCGTCCAGCGAGCCCACCCGCACCCACAGCATCTGCACCGCCGTGGGGGCGCGGTGGTCGGGCTGGACGATGACCGCCATGCCGTTGGGCAGATCGCATTGCGTGGGTTGGGTGGTGGGTGTTTGGGCGCATGCCAAGGTGCTGCACAGGGCGAAAACCGGAAGTATTTGGCGTTTCATAGAATGGCTGATTCTAAGAACCCACCAAATGTTCAGCTTTTTCAAGAAAAAACCTCCTGCCCCCGAAATTGCGGCCCCTGCACCGGCAGTCGTTGCCCCCGCCTCGGGCTGGCTGCGCAACCCGTTTGCGGCCAAGCCTGCCGAGGTTGACGTCCCCAAAGAGCCCGAAGCCCCCGCCGCCCCCCGCGCGGGCTGGATGGACAAGCTCAAGAACGGCCTGCGCAAAACCGGCTCCGGCATCGCCACCGTGTTCACCGGCACGCAGATCGACGACGCGCTGTACGAGGAACTGGAAGAAGCCCTGCTGATGGCCGACACCGGCGTCAAGGCCACGCAGTTTCTGCTGGCCGACCTGAAGCAGCGCGTCAAAGCCGCCAAGGCCACCGAACCCCAGGCCGTGAAGGCGCTGCTGGTCGAGTCCATCACCACCCTGCTGGCGCCGCTGGAAAAAGCCCTGGTGATCGGCCAGTACACGCCCACGGTGATCATGGTGACCGGTGTGAACGGCGCTGGAAAAACCACATCGATTGGCAAGCTCACGCGCCACCTGTCTGCATCAGGCGCTAGTGTTTTACTAGCAGCAGCGGACACCTTCCGCGCCGCCGCCCGCGAACAGCTGGGCATCTGGGCCGACCGCAATACGGTTGAAATCGTCAGCCAGGAAGGCGGCGACCCGGCCTCGGTGGCGTTCGACTCGGTCAGCGCAGGCAAGGCGCGCGGCAAGGACGTGGTGCTGGTCGACACCGCGGGCCGCCTGCCCACCCAGTTGCACCTGATGGAAGAGCTCAAGAAGATCCGCCGCGTGGTCAACAAGGCCGATGCCAGCGCGCCCCACGAGGTGCTGCTGGTGATCGACGGCAACACCGGCCAGAACGCGGTCAGCCAGGTGAAGATTTTTGACGATGCCATCCAACTCACCGGCCTGATCGTCACCAAGCTGGACGGCACGGCCAAGGGCGGTGTGCTGGCGGCGATTGCCCAGGAGCGGCCGATTCCGGTGTACTTCATCGGCGTGGGCGAGCAACTGGAAGATCTGGAAACCTTCAACGCACGGGAATTTGCCCAGGCCCTGCTGGCCTGACCGCGCCAAGCATACGAATAGTGGTGCAAATTAGTTAACAGATTCGCTAGTTTCCTGCACAAGTGGGGCCACCCGTTGCATACAGGGGAACTAGTTCACAAGCGCTTTGAGGGCCCAGCCCTAGCATCCAGGTCACCGGGTTCACGCCCCTACCCTGACCTCAAACGCTATGCAAAAAACTGCTTTTCCCCGCACCCAAATGGCCAGCCGCATCGCCGGCGTACTCGCTGCAGGTTGGCTGGCTGCCTCCAACCCCGCCCAAGCCACCGCCCTGACCTTCCAAAACTACGTCCAGGGCTCCCAGTCGGTCAGTTTCAGCAACGCCGCGCCCGCCGCCAGTGGCTCATTCGGTGCGGGTGAAATGTTGTTTGGCATGAACGACGATGGTGTTGCCAGCGTTTTGCGGGCCTATTGCGTAGACATCTTCCAAAGCGCCTCCTCGACCGCCCAGAATTACACCCTGGTCGACGGTATCACCCACTTCGGTGCCGAAAAAGCCGCCGACCTGGGCCGTTTGTTCACCTCCTTCGATGCCTGGAACGGCAGCACCTCCGTCACCGCACAGGAAACGGCGGCCTTGCAAATCGCGGTGTGGGAGATCGTCAACGAAACCGCCCGCAGCGCATCGCGCCTGCAGTTGGACCTGGCTTCCGGCAACTTCAAAATCACCGCTGCCGCCACCGGCACCGTGGCGCTGGCCCAGGGTTGGCTCAATGGCCTGGCCGGCGCCAACAACTGGTACCAGGTCAGCGCCTATGAAAACGCTTCCTACCAGGACTACCTGGTACTGAACAAAGTACCCGAGCCCGGCAGCCTGGCCCTGGTGCTGGGTGCCTTGGGCAGCATGGGCCTGGTGGCCCGCCGCCGCAAGACCCAAGCCGTCTAGATATTACGGACGGGGCGGCACGCTGCTGCAGGCCCCGGCAAACAGCAGCGCCCCACCCGCCCCCAGCAGCCGCGCCCGGCCGGCCTGGCGGTCCACGATCCACTGGGCACCGCTGCCAAACACCACTTCGGTGTCGCTCACAAAACCCGAACTCAGCCACTGCGTCTGCACCGCCACCGCATCGTCGGACGCGCTGTAGCGCACTTCGGCATTACGCCGCGTCTGCGTACTGCCGTCGGCCTGCAGGTCGCACCACAGGCGCAGCATGTCCGGCGGGCCGCCTTTTTCCAGCAGATCCTGGGCGATCTGGCGGGCCCGGCCCGGCTGGCTGGTGCTGCGGCAGGCAAATTCGGCCACCATCCAGCTACCGTCCAGCATGTGCACCGGGTTGAAGGTGAGGCTGGCTATGTCCAAGGCCGTGGCGCGGCGCTGCAACAGCGGTGTTTCCGGCTTGATCGACCCCGAAGGCAGGCTGGATGCCAGCGTGGCCAGGCGCAGCGGACCCTGGCAGTCGGCCACAAACTCGGCCGTACCCGCCACCGGGCTGGGCCGGTGCAGGTTGATCAGAAAATAGCTGCCCGCCACATGGCGGCGGTCGATGATGGCCAGCGACACCGCGTCCACGCCCACCAGCACATCGTCGATGCGCTGCACGATCTGCATGTCTTTGCTGGCGGGCGCCTCGGGCGCAGCCCCGGCGACACTGCAAAAACCCAGGTAAAGCGATAGCAACAGGGTTCTACGGAATGGCAACATGCGGGCGATTTTGCCCGGGTTGGCCCGACCTCCTTAGAATCACGTTCCTCTCCAGACCGCAATATCCGGGTAAACCCCAATTCCGACCACCATGACACCCCTTTTGCAACGCATCGAAATCGAAAGCGCCCCCCACCCCACGGCGGCCGTCATCTGGCTGCACGGCCTGGGGGCCAGCGGTGACGATTTCGCGGCCATCGTGCCCGAGCTGGACCTGGCCGGTTGCGCGCCCATCCGCTTCGTCTTTCCCCATGCGCCAACCATGCCAGTCAGTATCAACAACGGCTACGTGATGCCCGCGTGGTACGACATCAAGAATGCCGACCTGGTGCGCCAGGAAGACCCGGTCGGCATCCACGCCTCGGCGCGCGCCATCGATGCGCTGATCGCCCATGAGGTGGCCCGGGGTATCGCCCCCGACCACATCGTGCTGGCCGGTTTCTCGCAAGGCTGCGCCATGGCTCTGCACACCGGGCTGCGGCACAGCGCGCGGCTGGCGGGCATCATGGCCTTGTCGGGCTACCTGCCCTTGGCCGACACCCTGGCCACCGAGCGGCACCCGGCCAACTTCGCCACGCCCATCTACATGGCCCATGGCACGGCCGACCCGGTGGTGCCCCTGGCCCGCGCCGAAGCCTCGCGCCAGGCGCTGCTGGCGCTAGGCCACCCGGTGCAATGGCACACCTACCCGATGCCGCACAGCGTGCATCCGCAAGAGGTGGCCGACATCAGCGCGTTTCTGCAATCGGTACTGGGAGCGACCCAGGGATGATGCTCGGTATTGATTTCGGCACCTCGAACACGGTGGCCGCACTGGTGCGTGCTGACGGCAGCCTGGAGACGATTGCGCTGGACGCGGGCAAGCCCACGCTGCCCACCGCGCTGTTCTTTTCGCACGAAGACCAGCACACCAGCTATGGCAGCGCGGCCATGCAGGCCTACCTGGCGGGCACCGAGGGGCGGCTGATGCGCTCTATCAAAAGCCTGCTGGGCAGCGGCCTGATGGACGAAAAAACCGTGGTCAACGGCCAGATGGTCAGTTTCACCGACATCCTGGGCATGTTTTTCAAAGAGCTGAAAAAGCGCTCGGAAGCCCACCTGGGCCACGCGGTGCAGCACGCCATGCTGGGCCGCCCGGTGCATTTTGTCGATGGCGATGCACAGCGCGATGCGCTGGCACAGGCCACGCTGGAACAGGCGGCCCGCGCCGCGGGCTTTGACGAGGTGCAGTTCCAGCTGGAACCGATTGCCGCAGCCTTCGACTTCGAACGCCGCGTGACCACCGACACCACCGTGCTGGTGGTAGACATTGGCGGCGGCACCTCCGACTTCACCGTGGTGCGCGTCGGCCCCGGCCGGCAAGCCCTGGGCGACCGCAGCGGCGATATTCTGGCCACCACCGGCGTACACATCGGCGGCACCGACTTTGACCAACTGCTCAACCTGCGCCACGCCATGCCGCTATTGGGCCTGGGCCATGTGGGGCCGAGCGGGCGTGAAGTGCCGTCGGGCGTATTTTTTGATTTGAGCACCTGGCATTTGATCCACCAGTCGTATTCGCGCAAGAGCCTGGCCCAGGCGGTGGATTTACGCGATGCCTATACCGACCGCGTCCTGCACCAGCGCCTGCTGCAGGTACTGCAGGAGCGGGTGGGGCACCACATCCTGGCCAACGTGGAGGCGGCCAAGATCGCCTGCTCGTTGTCTGGCGCCGCAGGCACCATCGACCTGGACTGCATCGCCCGCGACCTGAGCGCCCAGCTCACGCCCGAAGGCCTGGCCCAGGCGCTCCAAGGCCACCTGGCCCGGGTGGTGCAGTGCGCGCAGGAATGTGTGGCGCTGGCCGGGGTGGCACTGCCCGATGCCGTGTACCTGACCGGTGGCTCATCGGCGCTGGCCCCCTTGCAAGCGGCCCTGAAAGCCCTGTTTCCGCAGGCCCGCATGGTGGCAGGCGACCGCTTTGGCAGCGTGGCAGCGGGACTGGCGTATGCGGGTTCGGTGGCGATGGAAGCGGCTGTCGCTTAAAAATGATAGCTCCTCCCGCCCATGGATATTGGGCTGGAGGCCATTTTCGTTGGGAGTTCGGCTTATTTACTGGCCGGTTTGGCGGGAACGGATGCCTGGATGGCGGTGTTCAGGCGCTTTTCCACCGCCTGCCCCAGGGCTTTGAACCTGGGTTCGAGCTGTGCCTTGGACTCTGCCATCACCTTGTCGGTCAGCGCCTTTTGCATCTCTGCATTGAGCTGCGAATATTTGCGCAGCACTGGCGACTCCATCACGGTAATGAGTTGGCGCAACTCATCTTCGCTGAACTTGGCGTCCAGCATCGCACCAATCGTGCCCGGCGCAGCCTTGTTGGCGCGTTCGCGCAGCACGGGGCCAATGTCGTCCAGGTATTTCTTGACCTCAGCCTGGATGTCCTTGCCCAGGGCTTCGCGGTTTTCAGGGGCCACCCGGAACTGGATGGCTGCACCGACTTGCTGCAACAGAGGTGCCAGCGACAGTTCGGCCCATTGGCGGGCGGTCAGGTCCAGATTGGGCTGTTGCAGTTGTGCAATCTTGTTGAGCAGCTCTTTTTTGGCTGGGCTGGTTTCAGCCTGCGCCAGGAACGCAACAGACAGCAGTGCAATGGCAAGAAGTTTGTTTTTCATGGTCGGATCTCTGGTTGAAAAAAGGGCAACTGCGCCGCATGGGTGATTATCACCAGCTACGGCTTCGGCAAGGTAAACCGCAGAGTGCACCCACCGTCCACTGCCCCCTGCGCGCTGATGCTGCCGCCGTGGCGCAGCACGATCTGGCGCGCCAGGGCCAGGCCCACACCCGCGCCCTCGAACGCCGAGGCGGCATGCAGGCGCTGGAACAGGTCGAACATGCCAGCGCTGGCAGCGGGGTTGAAGCCCACGCCGTTGTCACGCAGCCAAAACGTAATGCCTCCCGCTACGGGCTCCCAGCCCAGAGCGATCTGCGCCAAGGGCCGGGTCCGGGTGAACTTGACGGCGTTGGACAGCGCGTACTCCCACACCTGGCGCAACAGCGCGGCATCGCCCTGCACGGCGGGCCAGTCGGCAGGCAATTGCCAATCGATGCTGCGCCCGGCGGTATCGGCCGACAGCGCGCGTTGCGCCTCCGCCACGAGCGCAGCCATGGGTACGGCGGTGGTCTGCAGCGGTATGCGCGACAGGCGCGACAGCTCCAGCAGTGCGTCAACCATGCGGGCCATGCTGCGGGCCGACTGCTCCAGGGTGTCCAGGCAAGGCGCGGGGTCTTCACCCTCGGCCAGCATTTCGCGCACCAGCGGGGCGTAGGCCGTGATGTGGCGCAGCGGGGCGCGCAGGTCGTGCGAGACGTTGCGCACAAAGTGCTCCAGCTCGGCCTGCAGTGCCAGGTTGTGGGCCTCGCTCTGCTGCAGACGGGCCTCTACATCGGCCAGACGGATATCCAGATCGCTCAAAGCGGGGCTTTCTTGACGGCGCGTTTCCAGTGGGGGATGGCCACCTGGCGGCCACGGGCCACGCTGAGTACGCCCTCGGGGGCATCCTTGGTGAGCGTGGAGCCGCCGCCTACGGTGCCGCCCGCGCCCACGGTGATGGGGGCCACCAGCACGCAGTTGCTGCCCACATGCACGTCATCGCCGATCACGGTGCGGTGCTTGTTGACCCCGTCGTAGTTGGCGGTGATGCTGCCCGCGCCAAAGTTGACGCGAGCGCCCACCGTGGCGTCTCCCAGGTAGGCCAGGTGGTTGGCCTTGGCACCCGGGCCCAGGGTGGAGTTCTTGACTTCGACAAAGTTGCCAATGTGCACATCGGCACCCAGCACCGCGCCAGGGCGCAGTCGGGCAAACGGGCCGATGCGCGCATCTACACCCACGGTGACACCGGCTTTTTCACCGTCGATGTGGCTGAACGGGTGGACGATGGCACCCGCAGCGATGCGGGCGTTGGCGATGATGCAGTTGGCACCAATTTTTACACCCTCGCCCAGCGTCACCGCGCCTTCAAACACGCAGTTCACGTCGATGGACACGTCTTGCCCGCAGACCAGGCTGCCGCGCACATCCAGCCGGGCCGGGTCGGCCAGGCGCACGCCCTGCTCCATCAGGGCCACGGCCTGCTGGCGCTGGTAGGCGCGCTCCAGTTCGGCCAGTTGCACGGGGCTGTTGACACCGGCCACCTGCACCTCGTCGGTGATCTTGTGGGCCACCACGGGCACACCGTCGGCCACGGCCATCTTGACGATGTCGGTCAGGTAGTACTCGGACTGGGCATTGCGGTTGTCCAGCCGGGCCAGCCAGGTGCGCAGACGGGTGGCGGGTGCCGCCATGATGCCGCTGTAGATTTCGCGGATGGCGCGCTGGGCCTCGGTGGCGTCTTTGTGTTCCACGATGGCCTGTACCGCATCGCCGCTGCGCTCGATACGGCCGTAGCCGGTCGGGTCGGGCAATTCCAGCGTCAGCAGGGCCAGCTTGTCGCCGCCACTGGCCGCCACCAGCTGGCGCAAGGTGTCCACCTGGGTCAGCGGCACGTCGCCCGACAGTACCAGCACCACACCGTCGTCGGCCAGAAAAGGCAGTGCCTGCTGTACCGCGTGGCCGGTTCCCAGTTGCGGTTCCTGGCGTGCAAAATTTACAGAATATTCGGCCCCATCGCAGATGTAGCCTGGCACAGCCGCTTCCACTTCTGTAGCACCGTGCCCGGTGATCACCACCACATTGCGGGGCAGAAGGCTGCTGGCGGTGTCAACCACATGGGCCAACAATGCGCGCCCGGCCAGCGTGTGCAACACTTTGGGCAACTTGCTTTTCATGCGGGTACCCTTACCTGCCGCCATGATGACTACATCGACTTCTGCCATAGCTTGCAACTTTTTAGTTAAATGGACCCGAATTATGGGACTGTTGCTGCTGGTGGGCGCGCTGCAGGCCTGCACCGGCATCAAGCTTGGTTACAACAATGGCGTGAACCTGGCGGCCTGGTGGCTGGACGGGCATATCGACTTCAGCAAAGCCCAGTCGCAGCAAGTGCGCGAAGACCTGCGCCAACTCCAGGTGCGCCACCGCCAGCACGACCTGCCCGACTACGCCCAAACCCTGCGCCAGGCACAAGCCCTGGTAACCCACGACCTGGACGCCGAGCAGGTCTGCGCCGTGGGCACCACCCTGCGCGGCTACTTCGAAGCCCTGCTGGTGGAGGCCGAACCCGCGGCGACCAACCTGTTGCAGACGCTGACCCCGGCACAAATCACGCATTTGGAGGGCAAATACGCCAAGACCAATGCCGAGTACCGCAGCGACTGGCTGGCATTGACCCCCGCCGCGATGCACCAGAAGCGCTATGACAAAGCCCTGGACCGGGCCGAGATGGTCTATGGCCGCATAGACGCCGCGCAAAAAGCGCTGATCCGCCAGCAGGTGGAGCAGTCCCGCTTCGACCCGCAGCTGGTGCAAACCGAACGCCTGCGCCGCCAAACCGACACCTTGGAGACCCTGCGCCAGCTCCAGCACGACACGGCCACGGTGGCCGACACCCGCAACGCGGTACGGGGACTGATGGAGCGCTCCGTGCACTCGCCCCAGCCCGGCTACCGCACCTACGCCCAAGCCCTGGCCCTGCAGGACTGCCAGGGCATCGCGGTGGTGCACAACAGCACCACCGCCAAACAGCGCGAGGCGGCGGTGCGCTGGCTGGCCGGGTACGAGCAGACGCTGCGCGAGCTGTCGGCGCAGCGGTAAGCAAAAGTAAGAACGCCCCGCCACGGCGGGAACCTGCCGAACGCATCGTCCCAGCGCCCGCGGCAGGCGCAGGGCCTGGTCCTATGGCCGTGGACCAACGACACGCGTGGTTGGGGTTTGCCGATGGGGCGTTGAAAGATGACAGTCCCCGGCTCTACCCTGTTTTTGGTGCATACGTCACAAATTCGAGTGGTCCGAATACCAGCCCAAACTCAATCCAAATGCCTATGCTTGTTTCAGCCTTGCTGCAAATCGTTTCTTTTTTGTATCTTCTCGCTCCAGCCTGCACGTCGCAGGACCAGCAGGCACCCTTGGGACTCCGCCATGCTGAACACTGCCCCATCCTCTTTCTCCGCCGATGCCATCAACTACATCGACGAACCCGAACTGTCCGACACCCTGGTCCTCATGCAGTGCGTGCTGGAGCAAATGGACTACGGTCTGGCCCTGGTGCACATGGCCACGCGCCAGATCCGGTTTGCCAACCGCCTGGCGCTCGACGGGCTGAACGGCCCCGGCAGCATGCGCAGTGGCCTGTGCGTGGTGGACGGGCGGCTCAGCACGCTGTTGCGCACCGACGTCCCGCAACTGGACCACGCTTTAGTGCGCGCCCAAACCGGGGTGCGGGCGCTGATCAGCCTGGGCGGTGAAGACTGCACCACCAGCGTGGCCCTGGTGCCGCTGAATGCCCCTGGCGCGGCCCCATACGCCCTGCTGGTGTTTGCCAAACAGCAACTGTGCGACAGCTCGACCATGGCGCTGTTTGCCCGCGAACGCGGCCTGACCAGCGCCGAAAGCAATGTGCTGGCCTCGGTGTGCAGCGGCATGCGCCCCACCGAAATTGCCACCCACCACGGGGTGCAGATCTCCACGGTGCGCAGCCAGTTGCGCAGCATCCGCATCAAAACCCGCTGCGACACCATCCGCCAACTGGTAGAGACGGTGTCTATCCTGCCGCCCATGGCCCGGCATATGGCAGCGGTGCAGCATTAATAGCCGCCCGGATCTGTCGAAAATGTAAAGATGGGTCGGCGAATGGCATAGACTGCGTGCGCGCGACGTGCGCCCACCTATGCCATGCAGTCACCCATCAACGCACTCACCCACGCTTTTTGCAACGATCCGGTCCAGCCCCAGCTATTGCGCGAGTTGGTGCACCTGGGCGAATCACGGCGCTACCGCAAGGGCACGGTACTGATCCACGAATCCGACCCCGGCGACACGCTGTTTGTGGTGGTGGAAGGCCGGGTCAAGGTGTACTGCACCGACGACTTCGACAAGGAAATCACCTTTGGCGTGATCGGCCCGGGCGACTATTTTGGCGAAATGGCCCTGGACGGCGGGCCACGCTCGGCCAACGTGGTGACCCTGGAGTCCACCGTTTGCACACTGCTGACGCGCACCACCCTGCTGGGCTTTATTGGCCGCCACCCCGAGTTTGCGCTGGACCTGCTGGCCAAGGTGATCCGCCGCGCCCGCATGGCCACCAACAGCGCCCGCAACCTGGCGTTTGTGGACGTGTATGGCCGTCTGAGCCAGTGCCTGCAAAATCTGGCCACGCCGCAGCCTGACGGCACCCAGCGCATTACCGAACGCATCACCCACCAGGAAATCGCCAGCCGCACCGGTTGTAGCCGGGAGATGGTCAGCCGGATTCTGAAAGACCTGGAAAACGGCGGCTACGTGCAAATCGAGAAGCGCCAGATCGTGCTGGTGCAGCCCCTACCGGCCCGCTGGTAACAGAATTTGCCGGAGCTTCTATATACCTTTTAGGCCGCTAGCGCTTATGAAATAAGCGTGAGCAGCTCCTAAAGGCATAGCAAATCAATCCAGCGCGCGTTTCAGGCGGATTTCTTCGATCTTGATGTCGCCCATGGGCACGGTCTTGGCGGTATTGAGTTCGCGCTTGAAACCGGCCAGATCGAAGAAACGCAGCGCGCGTTCATTGCGCAAGGGAATCCACACGGTCACGGTGGTGCAGCCTTCTTCGACCAGGGCTTCGCGGGCGGCATCCCACAGGGCCAGGCCTACGCCTTTGTCCCAGTGGCTCTCGGCCACGTAGATCGACCAGATTTCGCCCACGGTGTTCTTGGTGCCCTTGTCGCGCGAGCGGTCGAAACCGACAAAGCCGACGATTTGGCCACCGTCCACCGCCACCTGCACCTGCGGGTCACCGTATTCGATGGCATCGCGCCACATGCCCAGGCGCTTGCCAGCGGGCATCAGGTTGAGATGTTCGTCGGGCACCAGGCCCCGGTAGGCGGACGCGGTGGCGCTGACATGCAGGTCGGCAATCGCCTGCGCCTCTTTCAGAACAGCGGGGCGGACATCGACGGTAAAAGAACTGGTCATGGAAAAGTAAGGCCTGAGCGGGAAAATATTTGGGGGACCGGGATTGTCGCCGCAAATCGCGATGGCCTTGGCACCCCATGGGCCTCCGACTAAACTCAGCTCTACCTATGCGATACGAAACCGCCTGTTACACAGCCCAGATCGCACCCGAAGATTCGCACTTTGGTGCGCCACCTGACCTGCCCCTGCTGGTGTCGGCAGAGCACGCGGGTCGGCTAATGGCCAGTTCCTGCCGCAATGGCACCTGCCGCACCTGCATCTGCCTGCTGGTCAGCGGCCAGGTCCGCTACAGCATCGCCTGGCCAGGGCTGAGCGCCGAAGAAAAGGCCGAGGGCTTCATCCTGCCCTGTGTGGCCTACCCGTTGTCTGATGTGGTGGTCCGGCTGCCCGCGCAGGCCGGAACGACCACGTTAGACCCCTTGCCCCTTTGACCCTGCACATCCGCATGGACCCGCTTGTGCACACCCCCGACACGCCGGCGCTGACGCTGACCGTCTTGCTGGAGGACGCGGTGCTGTCCATGGCCCTGAGCGATGGGCGTGCCATCGGCCACATCGACCGGGTGGCGCTGCCCGGCGGTTGCCTGCACAGCTTGCTGGCACCCCCCCTGGACAACCCGAAGGTTCTGGGGGCCCGGCTCACCACCCGGCTGTTTCCCGAAAAAATCCACCAGTTCCTCAAACGCAGCCCGCCGCGCGACCTGTGCCTGCAGCTGGGTGACAACCTGCTCGACATCCCCTGGGAAATAGCCTTTGATGGCAGCCACTACCTGGGCGAGAAGTTCCAGACCACGCGGCGCATCCTGTCCGATGTGGAGGTGCCGCCCAGCGTGCGCCTCGGAGCGCACCGTGAAACCGTGCGCGTGCTGCTGCTGCAAGGCCTGGGTAGCACCCCGACCCACAGCGCCTACGGTGCCGAGCTGGCCAGCCGCATCCTGCCCACCGAAGGCCTGGCGCTGACCCGCATGGAGGTGGAGCACGCGCATGCCCTGGACCGCGCCACGCTGCTGCGCCTGGCCGACGACCACGACGTGGTGCACTGCATCGGCCCGATGGAATCCGACCCGGCCCGCATGGAGGCCATGCCCGGCGGGATGGTCGGCTGGACCGACATCGCCCGGCAGTCCAAATCCTCCCAGTTGCTGGTGTTCGACCACGCCGCCAGCGAAACCGCCCCGGCCCAGACCCACACCCCCTGGTTGCACATGGCCTGCCGCCGCGGTGCCCCAGTGCTGGTCCACAACGGCCACTGCGGCGCGCCGGGCCACCTGGACTTCATGCACCAGATGTACCGGGGCCTGGCCCTGGGGCTGCCACTGGGCGAAGCCGTGCGCCAGGCCCGGGGCGACAGTGTCCGCCAAACCGGCCACGGCGGCACCGGCACACCGCCCTGGACGGCAGCGCTGTATGGGGATGCCGCGCTGGTACTGCTGCCCAGCACAGACCGGCCCGGCATGGGCGACAACCTGCGCCAGGTCACCGCCATGTCCTGCGACCTGGTGAACTCCACCCAGCTGCTGGGTGCCTGGGGTGCCGAGCGCTACAGCGACATGCTCGACAGCTACCACGCCGCCTGTGCAGGCATCGTGGCCCGCTGGGGCGGCATGTCGGACGACCCGCAGGGCGACGACGGCATCATGTGCTACTTCGGCGTGCCGCTGGCCTACGAAGACTCGGTCGCCCGGGCGCTGCGGGCCGGGCTGGAGATTTTGCAGGCTGTGGCCCAGCTGGGCGTGCAGGTGCGGGTGGGCGTCGTCACCGGGCATGTGGTGGTCAAGGCTGGCCAGCCGATTGGCGTGTCGCTGCACCTGGCCGCACGCCTGCAGTCGATCGCCCTGCCCGGCACGCTGGTGGCCAGCGACTCGACCCGGCAGATCGTTCGGGACAAATTCGTCTTCGAGCCGCTTACCGACCTGCCGCAGCTCAAAGGCTTTCCCCTCGCCACCAGTGCCTACCGGGTGCTAGGCGAGGTGCGCGACCACACCCGCTACCCCGCCGAAGCCAGCCCCCGGCGCACGCCGTTTGTGGGCCGCGACAGCGAGCTGCAACTGATGGAATCGCATTGGGCCACGGTAACCACCAGCGGCTTGCGCACGGTGCTGGTGTCGGGTGAGGCGGGCATGGGCAAGTCGCGCCTGACCAGCGAATTCCGCCGCGCCCTGGGCGCACGCGGCCACCGCACCATCGAATGCCGCTGCACCCCTGAGCACGCCCACAGCGCCTTCCACCCGCTGATCTACCTGCTGCGCCGCCGCCTGCGCCTGTTTGAAGACGACAGCACCGAAGCCAAGCTGGCCCGCATCCGGGCCCGCATGCCCGCTTCGCTGCCCGACAGCGACCTGGCCCTGGTGGCCGGGCTGCTGTCGGTGCCTACCGAAGGCTACTTGCCGCCCCTGCCCCTGTCGCCGGAAAAGCAACGCCAGCGCACCCTGGAGGTGCTGGTGGCCTGGCTGGTGCATGAAACCCGCAGCGGCCCGGTGTGCCTGGTGGTGGAAGACCTGCAGTGGATTGACCCATCCACCCGCGAATGCGTGCACCGCCTGATCACCGAGGGCGCGCAGGCACCGCTGCTGGTGGTGCTGACCCTGCGCTCCGAGCTGCCACCGCCGCACGACCCCGGCTTTGCGGTCTTCGAAGTGCCCCTCAAAGGCCTGTCGGCCGCCTCCACCCGGGCCATGATCCTGACCGCCTGCGGCCCCAACACCGTACCCGGCGACATGGTCCAGCTGCTGGCCGACAAGGCCGACGGCGTGCCGCTGTTCATCGAAGAGTCGGCCCGCATGCTGATCGACCTGGGCGTGCAGCCCAACAGCATGGACGCCACCCTGGCCGCCCGTTTCAGCGTGCCCACCACCATCCAGGACCTGCTGATGGCCCGGCTCGACCGGCTGGGCAGCGCCAAGCAAGTGGCCCAGGTGGGCGCCACCATGGGGCGCGAATTCTCCCTGCCGCTGCTGCAGGCCGTGCTGTCCCACGAAACCTCGCCGATCGGCCTGAACCACCTGAGCGCCCAGCTGGCGGCGCTGGTGCGTTCGGGGCTGGTGGTCGAAAAGGGCGACACCAGCAGCCCGCGCTATTTCTTCAAGCACGCACTGGTGCGCGACGCGGCCTACGAGTCGCTGTGGGAACGCGACCGCAAACGCCTGCACCGCACCATCGCCAACGTGGTGCGCGAGCAGTTCCCCGATGTCGCGCAAAGCCAGCCCGAGCTGCTGGCCACCCACTTTGCCCAGTCAGGCAACGATGCCCAGGCGCTGGAATACTGGGAGCGCGCCGCCCGCCGCGCCGCCAGCCGCTGGGCCCACGTCGAAGCCATCAACCACCTGCGCAGCGGCCTGGCGCTGCTGGCGCGGCTGCCCCCGGTGTCGGAGCGTGACCGCACCGAACTGCGCCTGCAGCTGATGCTGGCCGGGCAGCTCATCACCACCCACGGCTACGGTGCCGACCCGGTGGGTCACGCCTACGAGCGCGCCGCCGAACTCTGCCAGCGCGCGGGGGACGAAGCCGCGCAGATGAAAACCCTGCTCGGGCTCGAGGGCTACCACTTCATGCGCGCCGACTTTGGCCGCGCCCACGTCATCGCCCGGCAGGCCGCCGCGGTGGTGGCCGACTCGGCCGACCCGATGCGCAAGATCCAGCTGCAATGGGCGGTGGGCAACATCCTGTTCCACCAGGGTGAATTTGTGGAAACCGTGGCCCACCTGGACGCCTGCCTGGTCCTGTACGACCAACTCGTGCACCGGCCCCGCATGGTGCAAGACCCTGGCGTGATGTGTATGTGCTATTCGGCCTGGGCGCTGTGGGAAATGGGCCTGGCCGACCAGGCCCTGGAGCGGGCGCACCGGGTGGTGGCCTTGGCCGAGCTGCTGGACCACAAATTCAGCATGGCCGAAGCCTACGCGTTTTGCGCCTCGGTGCACCTGTTCCGCGGCGAGCACACCGAGGCCCTGCGCTGCGCCAAGCGCTCGCGCGACATCTGCACCGAAGGCGGCTTTGCGGTGTGGCTGTCGTACGCCCAGCTGTTGCATGGCCGCCTGGAGGCCGAGCTGGGGGACCCGGAGGCCGGCGTGGCCGAGATGCGCCAGGCCTACGCCCAGTGGATCGCCACCGGGGCCATCGTCACCCGCCCGCTGTACCTGGCCATGCAGGCCGAAGGCCTGGCCCTGGCCGGACGGCCCGACGACGGCCTGGTCTTGCTGGCCGACGCCTTTGAACTGCTCAGCCACACCCGCGAGCACTACCACGAGGCCGAGGTGCGCCGCCTCACGGGGGAACTCATACTGCAGTCGTCCCGCTTAACGGGCGAGGACCGGCAGCACGAAGCCCAAGAGTGGCTACAGGGCGCACTGGAATTTGCCCACAGCCACCGGCACACCGCTGCCGCCCTGCGCAGTGCCACCAGCCTGGCCCAGCTGTGGGTGGCCCAGGGCCGCCATGCCGAGGCCCGGCACATCCTCAAAATAGAGTATGACGGCGTAACAGAAGGTTTCTACACTCGCGACGTGCAGGCTGCCAGCGCTTTGCTGCAGTCCCTAACGCACGCCAGCAGCCTGCCCACCACCGCCTGACAACCGCGACCTGCTGGCCCACCCGATGGAGCCACCATGCCTGCCCCGTACCTTCCCACCCTGACCTCAGGCCCCCAAGACTCCACCCACAACCACCGGCTTTTCAGCATCCTGTGCGACAACACCCAGCGCAGCCAGCTCTACCAGGAGCTGCTGGCCCAGCCGCAGGTGCTGTCCTTTACCAGCCGCGCCGACACCAAGTTCCGCCCCAGCGACGACGGCAACTCCCGCTACCACCAGACCGCCCACCTGCTGACCCAGCGCGCGCACATCGAGCAGGCGCTGACCGATACCGCCTGCTTCAGCAACGCCCCCTACCTGGCGCTGGGCAGCGGCACCTTCATGCTGGGGCTGGACAAGCAGCCCGATCCGGCTGCCGACGAGCACCAGCAACAGCGCGCCCTGGCCATGCAGGCCTTCCGCTTCGACCCGGCCACCATCGCCGTGCTGTCGGGCGTGGCCTGGCAGGCGGCCGCTACCCTGCCGCTGAAATCGCGCTTCTTCGACCTGGCCCTGCTGGCCGAGCAGGCCGCGCTGCGCTTTGTGGGCTTTATGTTTGGCTTTGCCCAGGCCGACATTGCCCTGCTGGAACGCACCGCACGCCTGGCCTACGCGGGCATGGGCTACCAGATGTTTGCCCGGCACTTTGTCAGCTCGCCCGGCACCCTGCTGGAGGCCTCGGGCGGCATGGGCGCGCTGCTGGTGCGGGTGGCGCAGCTGATCGACCAGTACCAGAACCCTATTGGCCGCACCGCCATCGACGAGGCCAACACCATCGCCGGTGAACTGGCCGAGCTGCAGGCCTTTCACCCGACACTCGCCAAGTTCCAGCCGGTGCTGCAAGGCCTGGCCAAGAACCCCGGCAGCTTTTCCGGCACCGAACTGGCCGCCATCGTGGTGGGATCGATTGCCGGCATCATCGGCAACGTGCAGGCCAGCGTGTCGATTGCCGTCAGCCAGTTTTTTGAGCTCAGGCTGCTGGCCGCCGCGCGGGATGCCGCCGACAGCGCGGCCTTGCAACGGATGGTGATGGAGGCCCTGCGCCTGCAACCGCCCGCGCCATTTCTGCCCCGCAAGGTGCTGTGCAACAACCCCTTTGGTAACGCGCCCGGCCTGCAGATCAAGGCGGGCGACATCGTGGTGCTGGCCATCGGCGCGGCCACCCGCCAGGGTGCGGGCGGGCCGCTGCACAGCTTTCGCAAAGAAGCCCCCACCGACGACCCGCTGGTCTTCGGCGGCCCCACCGGGGCCACGCCCGACTACCTGCACCAGTGCCTGGGCAAGCACATCGCCCTGCCCCTCATCACGTACGTGGTGCAGCAGGTGCTGCGCCTGCCCGGCCTGGACCGGGTACTGGACCCGCGCACCGGCGACCCCCAACCGCTGGTCAAGCGCTGGGGCTTCAACTGCGACAGCTTTCCGCTGCAGTACACGGTGGACAAGGCCCTGATCCAGCAGTCGCTGAACGTGGTCATGCCCATCAAGACCCCGCTGTCCGAGCACGCCGAGATGGTGAAAAAAATCATTGCCTACGGCGCGCCGCGCATCCAGCACCGGTTGGACCAGTCGCGCCACGTGCACTTTGCCTGGTTCAACCTGCAAAACAACGACAGCGAACTGGCCCTGCACACCGTGTTCGACGGCGACTTCGATGCCTACATCGAGCACTTTGCGCTGCACGTCGGCCCGCTGTTCGACCAGCTGCTGGAGCACATCCAGCACGCCCCGCCCCTGCCGGTGGCCGAGTTCCCCAAGGAATTTGTGGACACCATCCGCCGTTTCCACCAGGCCCCGGTGGGCGGCTATTTCTACAGCGCGCACCCGCTGCGCACCGTGGACAAAACCATTCCCGCGCCCCGGGCCCTGCCATGACGCTGCGCCCGCACATCCAGAACCTGGTGGCAAACGGCTTCGACACCGACCGCAGCCGCTACTTTTTGCTCCATGTCGCGCAGCCCGCCGCGGCCCGGCTGTTCTTGCGCACCCTGCTGGCCCAGGGCTGGGTGCTCCATGCCCATGAAGCGCGCCAACAGGCCAAGGCCCTGCACGAGCAGCACCGCTGCCCCGCCGGCATCGGCTTCACCTATGCCGGCCTGCAAGCCCTGGCGCTGCCCACGCGCTTTCTGCGCCTAGTGGCGGAGCAGGCACCGGCCTTTGCCGAAGGTGCCCCGCTGCGCGCCGCGCACCGCCTGGCCGACACCGGCCCCAGCGCCGCCGCGCTCTGGGAGGAGCCGTTCCGCCACCGGCACGCCCACGTGTTTTTGACCCTGCACGCCGACGACCCCGCCACCCTGGACCGCTGCAGCCAGACGCTGCAGACAATAGCGGGCGAGGCCTTTGCCCCGGCAGGCTGGGCCACGCCCTTGGACGGTGCCCACCTGGGCAGCAACAAAAAGCAGCGCCGCGAACACTTTGGCCACCTGGACGGCCTGACCAATCCCTTGATCGACGGCCTGCACACCCTGCGGGAGACCCAAGCCGCCCTGGCCGTGCCACCCACATTGCAGGCCCCTGGCGAATTCTTGCTGGGCCACCGCAACGCCGACGGCTACAACCCCTGGCTCAACGCCGCCGAGCCCGCCACGGTGCGGCAGTTTTTTACCAACGGCAGCTTCTCGGCCCTGCGCAAAATGGCGCAAGACGTGGAGCGCTTCAACCACTTTGTGCACAGCCAGCCCCTGCCCGCAGCCACCGTGCGCGCCAAGCTGCTGGGCCGCTGGGACGACGGCCAGGTGGTCAGCCCCGTGCCCGTGGCCGGGCCCAAACCCACCACCCGCGCCGGGCTGAACAGCTTCGACTTCAAAAACGACCCGCAGGGCCTGGGCTGCCCCTATGGCGCGCACATACGCCGCATGAACCCGCGCGAGGACGCGGTGGTGCCGGTGCGCAAACGCCCGCTGATCCGCCGCGGCATTCCGTACACCACAGACAGTGAGCGCGGCCTGCTGGGCCTGTTCTTTTGCGCCAGCCTGGAAGACCAGTTTGAACACCTGCTGGCCGAATGGGGCAACAAAAACCCCTTTGGCGTGCCCAACGCCAGCACCGCCAAGGACCCGATGGTGGGCAACCACGAGGCCGACGGTGGCGTCTTCTGCATCCCCAACGCCACCGGGCCCGACACGCAGCTCAGCGGCTTTACCCCGTTTGTCACTACCAAGGGCACGCTGTACAGCTTCTTTCCGAGCCTGGATGCCTTGCACATGCTGGCGGATGGCTTAGGCACGGAATAGGCCTCTTGCGCTTATGGAATGGGCGTGAGCAGCTATTTTTACAATAGCAAACAGATTGGCGGCTGCAAAGCGTGGATGAACCGGGTGTAATACAGCATCGTTCCTTCTCCACCACGATCCATGACCACCACCCTCCCCACCTATTTCATCTCCCACGGCGGCGGGCCGTGGCCCTACATGGACAGCATGCGCGAGGCCATGCGTGGCCTGGCCACCGCGCTGGCCGACATGCCGCGCCAGTACCCAGCGCCCAAGGCGATTCTGGTGATCTCGGCGCACTGGGAAGAAAACGCCTTCAGCGTCATGTCCAACCCCCACCCCGGCATGCTGTACGACTACGGCGGCTTTCCGCCGCACACCTACAAGGTGGTCTACCCGGCCCCCGGCGCGCCGGAGCTGGCCGTGCGCGTCCAGGGCCTGCTGGCTGCTGCCGGGCTGCCGGTGCGGCTGGACCCGCAGCGCGGCTTCGACCACGGCACCTTTTCACCGCTGGTGGTGATGTACCCGGATGCGGATGTGCCCCTGCTGCAGGTGTCGCTGAAAACCGGGCTCGACCCGGCGGTGCACATTGCCCTGGGCCGGGCGCTGGCCCCGCTACGCGACGAGGGCGTGCTGATTGTGGGCAGCGGCCTGAGCTACCACAACCTGCGCCAGTTCGGCCCGCCGGGCAAGGCCCCGTCCATGGCTTTTGACCAGTGGCTGCAAGACACCGTGGTGGCCGCCAGCCCGGCCGAGCGCGAAGCCCGCCTGCTGGACTGGGCCGCCGCCCCCGCCGCCCGCATCGCCCACCCGCGCGAAGAGCACCTGCTGCCGCTGATGGTGGCGATGGGCGCGGCCGAAAACGACGCTGCCACCTGCGTGTACCACGAGGACAACGTCTTCGGCGGCATCACCGTGTCCAGCTTCCGGTTCGACGCCTCCCAATAAAAAGAGCTGCTCACGCTTATGGAATAAGCGTGAGCAGCTCTTAATTAGATAGCAACAGGTTTACACGGCCCGGCCACGTCCCACCACCAGGTAGTCGCCCAGGCCGACCAGGCCCAGCACCAGGCGGCTGGCCGCGGCGCCCGCCGAGCGCAGGGCCTGGGCCAGGTCGCGGCTGGGTTGCACCACGCCGCCGCGCCACTGGGCACCGACGCTGGCGGCCTCATGGCGGCCATCCCAGACCACCTCGGCCACCGGCTCCCAGCTGAAGTACACCGGTGCGCGGGCCGCCGGGTTCCATGGCTCCACCACCAGGCGCTGACCGGGTTGCAAGGCCAGGCTGTCGCCCGCCTTGAGCAGGCGGTCGCCCGGCAGCTCGGGTTCGCCGTGCTGCATACCGTTGACCGTGGCCCACACGGCCCCCTGGGTTACGCGGAACACGCCCGGCTGGCGCGGCTGGAAGGTGGTGGCCTCGCCCGCGTCCAGCTTCCAGCATGCCGTCAATGCCGCTGCGGACAGAGGGGAGGACGATGAGAAAGTACGGAAGTGGACCATGGAATACTCCTTGAAAAATAACTGCTTGGGTGTGAATCATCGGCGCGATGGGCTAGAGGGTCCAATGAAAACGCGGTAGGCTATTGATTCCCAAACCGCATGAATCGCTATGCAGACCACCCAGACCCATTTGCGCACCCGCCCCATCGGTGTCGGCCAGTTGCGCGCCTTTGCCGCGGTAGCGCGGCTGCTGAACTTCAGGGCGGCCTCCGAAGAGCTGTCGCTCACGCAATCGGCCGTCAGCCGCCAGATCCAGGCGCTGGAAGACGAGGTGGGCGTGCCCCTGTTTCTGCGCCACACCCGGGCCGTGGAGCTGACCGGCGCAGGCGCCCAATTGATGCGTACCGTGGGCCAAACCCTGGAGCAGCTCGACAGCACGGTGCGCATGATCCGGCGCAGCGCCGGGCGCAAAAGCGTGGCCATCAGCACCTGGGCTTCGTTTGCGTCGATGTGGCTGATCACCCGGCTGGAGGCCTTCCAGACCGAGTTCCCCGACATCGACATCCGCATCGATGCCACCGACAACCTGGTGGACATGGACACCGCCGACGTGGACCTGGCCCTGCGCTATGCGATGCCCGACACCGTGCCTGCGGGCGCGGTACGCCTGTTTGGCGAGCAGCTCACCGCCGTGGCCAGCCCCTGGCTGCTGAAAACCGGTAAAAAGCTGCTGCGCGGTGAGGACCTGGCGCATTTCGCGCTGCTGGAAGCAGGCGACTCGCACCGCACCCAGCACCTGGAATGGCTCACCTGGCGGCGCTGGTTCGAAATGCACCATCTGGCAAAGGTGGAGCCCAAGCGCTGGATGCACTTCAACTACGCCCACCAGATCGCCCAGGCCGCCCTGACCGGCCAAGGCGTGGCCCTGGCCCGCATGCCGCTGATTGCCGACAGCCTGGCCAGCGGCGACCTGGTGGAAATCCTGCCCCACATGCGGCTGGACTCGCCCATGGCCTACTGGCTGGTGGTGGGCCCGCGCAGCGCCGCCCGGCCCGAGATCAAGGCCTTTTGCGCCTGGCTGCTGCTACAGGCCCAGGCCACCCGCACCGCGATCGGCGACGCGCCCGACCCGGACACGGTGGACAATCTTGATTGAAAGCAAGTTTGCTATCTTAAAAAGAGCTACTCACGCCCATCTAATAAGCGCTAGCAGCCATTTTCATGCCTAACCTACCGGCCAGACGACGCCGTTATCGTTCAGGATGGCGTCCAGCGGCACGTCGTGCGGCTCGGGCTCGAAGTCGTCCAGGTAGCCCTGGGTGAAGCCCAGGCCCACGGTGAAGGGCTTGGGCTCCAGCGTGGCCAGCATGCGGTCGTAGAAACCGCCACCGTAGCCCAGCCGGTAGCCGCCCGCCGCGTAACCCACGCAGGGCACGAACAGCAGGGTGGGCTGCACCATCTCGGTGGCCTTGGGCTTGAGGATGCCGTAGGCATCTTCTTCCATGGGGCAGCCGGGGTACCAGGCGTGGAAGGTCATGGTTTTGTGCAGCTTGTTGACCACCGGCAGACCGATGCGCTTGAGCTGGGGGCCATCGAGCAGTTCGCCGTCTTCCTTCCAGCGGTGCAGGGCGGGCAGCGGGTCGAACTCGCCTTTGATGGGCCAGTAGGCACCGATCACGGTATCGGGCCGCCCCACCAGCCAGATGCGCATCACGCGCTGCAGCAAATCGGCCCGCTCCAGGCGGTCGGGCAGCTCCAGACGTTGCGCAACCAGGGCCTCGCGCAGGGCTTTTTTGTCCTGGGCTTTGTCGTTGTTTGAGTTGTCCATAATCCCCACATGCAAGTTCCCGCCATTCTGACATCCTTAACGCTGGCCCTGAGCCTCATCTTCTCAGGCGCTGCCTGCAGCCAATCCAGATCCGATCCTGCCGGGGATGCCACCATCCTGGACATGGCCCAGGCCTTCAAAAAGGGCGACCGCAAGCGCCTGGCGGCCCTGCTGCCCCAGGCGCGCGGCCATATTTTGGAACCCTGGGCGGCCTACTGGGAGCAGCGCCTGCGCCTGGACGAGATGACCGCGCTCGACCTGCAGGCCTTCGGCGCCCGCTTCCCCAACACCTACCAGGAAGACCGGCTGCGCAACGACTGGCTGCTGCTGCTGGGCCAGCGCCGCGACTGGGCCACCTTTGCCGACGAATACAGCCGCTACCGCATGGCCGACGACCGCGAAGTGCGCTGCTACGCCCTCGGCATCGAACAAATCGAGCAAGGCGCCCGCAGCAGCCCGGCCCTGGCCGAGGAGGTGCGCAAGAACTGGTACGCCCTGCGCGAGGCCGACGACGGCTGCACCCAGGCCGCCAGCCAGCTGTTTGCCGCCAAAAAGCTCACGCCGCTGGACATCTGGCGCAAGGCCCGCCTGGCCGCAGAAGCCAACCGCCCGCGCATGGCCGCCAAGGCGGTGGAAATTGTCGCCCCCGAATCGTTGCCGCTGCTGGCCGAGCTCAACGACAGCCCGACCAAGTTCCTGCTCAGCAAGGTCACCGCCCTGTCCCGGGCGCGCCGCGAAGTGGTGCTGCTGGCCCTGGTCAAGATGGCCAGCACCGACCCCGACAACGCCGCCGCACTGCTCGACAACAAGTGGAGCAGCCAGCTCAACGCCGAAGAACGCAACTGGGTCTGGGGCGTGGTTGGCAAGCAGTCGGCCATGCGGCTGTCGCCCTTGGCGGTGGATTACTACGCCCACGTCACCGAAGACGCGGACCTGAACGACGAGATGCTGGCCTGGAAGGTACGCAGCGCGCTGCGCGTGGGCCGCTGGAAAGAGGTGGTCAGCGCCGCCAGCGCCATGGGCAAGGACGCGCAGGCCGACCCCACCTGGGTGTACTGGAAGGCGCGGGCCCTGCAGGCGCAGGTCAAGTCCGACCTGGACCGGGTGGAGCCCAAGCGTTTGTTTGAAAGCATTGCCGGGGTGCGCGGCTTCTACGAGCAGCTGGCACTGGAAGAACTGGGCCAGAAAATCACCGTGCCACCGCGCCCGCTGCCCGTCACCCCCGAAGAAAAAGACGCGGCCCGCGCCAACATCGGCCTGCAGCGCGGCCTGGCCGCCATCCAGCTGGGCCTGCGCAGCGAGGGCAACCGCGAGTGGAACTACAGCACCAACCTGCACGAGCGCGGCGGCATGGGCGACCGCGAGCTGCTGGCCGCTGCCGACCTGGCCTGCCAGCGCGAGGTGTGGGACCGCTGCATCAACACCAGCGAACGCACCCGCACGGTGATGGACTTCGAGCAGCGCTTTCCCACGCCCTACCGCGATACCGTGGTGCAGCGCAGCCGCGCCATCAACCTGGACCCGGCCTACGTGTACGGCCTGATCCGCCAGGAGTCGCGCTTCATCATGGACGCGCGCTCGGGCGTGGGCGCCTCGGGCCTGATGCAGGTCATGCCCGCCACCGCCCGCTGGACGGCCAAGAAAATCGGCCTGAACGGATTCACCCCCGACCAGCTCAGTGACCGCGACACCAACATCACCATTGGCACGGGCTACCTGAAGCTGGTGCTGGACGACTTTGCGGGCTCCATGCCCATGGCCGCCGCCGCCTACAACGCCGGGCCGGGCCGCCCGCGCGTGTGGCGCAACGGGCCGGTGCTGGAGGCGGCGATTTGGGCCGAGAATGTGCCGTTTACCGAAACCCGCGACTACGTCAAAAAAGTGCTCTCCAACACCACCAACTACGCCGCCCTGTTGACCGGCCAGCCGCAGTCGCTGAAAACCCGGCTCGGCCTGGTGGGCCCACTCGACGCGAACGCGGTGGAACTGATCAAGGACCTGCCATGAACTCCCCCGACACCGCCCCAGCCAACACCACACTGCACGCGTCACCCTACGGCACCCTGCCGCCCACCAGCACCCCGGCGCAGCGCCGCCCCATCAGCCTGCCGCGCCTGGCCGAAATGCACCAGCGGGGCGAAAAAATCACCATGCTGACCGCCTACGACGCCACCTTTGCCGCCGTGGCCGATGCCGCTGGCGTGGAGTGCATTCTGGTGGGCGACTCGCTGGGGATGGTCTGCCAGGGCCTACACAGCACCGTGGGCGTCAGCCTGGAGGCCATGCGCTACCACACCGAAAGCGTGGTGCGCGGCATGCTGCGCAGCCAGTCCACCGCCTGGGTGATTGCCGACCTGCCGTTTGGCAGCTACCAGGAAAGCCGCGAGCAGGCCATCCGCAGCGCGGGCGTGCTGATGCAGGCGGGCGCGCACATGGTCAAGCTCGAAGGCGGCGGCTGGACCACCGAGGTGGTGCAATTCCTGGTGGAGCGCGGCATTCCGGTGTGCGCCCACCTGGGGCTGACCCCGCAAACCGTGCATTCCCTGGGTGGCTACCGGGTGCAGGGCAAATCCGACGCGGCAGCCAGCACCCTGCGCCAGAACGCCCACGCCCTGCAGGACGCCGGTGCCGCCATGGTGGTGCTGGAGATGGTGCCCGCCCCGCTGGCGGCCGAGCTCACCACCGCCCTGCCCCACTGCGCCACCATCGGCATCGGCGCGGGCAAGGACACCGCCGGCCAGGTGCTGGTGATGCACGACATGCTGGGCATCAACTTGGGTAAGATGCCGCGCTTTGTGCGCAATTTCATGCTGGACGCGTCCAGCGTGCGGGGCGCCATGGAAGCGTATGTGCGCGCCGTGAAAGACGGCAGCTTTCCCGACAACAGCCAGCACGCCTGGTAAGTAACCCACGCTGCGACAGACAACGCAGCACCCCACCGATGCGCATCGCCCACACCCTCGAAGAACTCCGCGCCCACCTCAGCGGCCACCAGCACCCGGCTTTCGTGCCCACCATGGGCAATCTGCACGCCGGCCACCTGGCCCTGGTGCGCCAGGCCAAGCCCTTGGGCGATGTGACGGTGGCCAGCATCTTCGTGAACCGGTTGCAGTTTTTGCCGCACGAAGACTTCGACAGCTACCCGCGCACCTGGGAGCGCGACTGCACCTTACTCAAAGATGCCGGTTGCGACGTGCTGTTTGCACCAAAGGAAAAAGTGCTCTACCCCGAGCCGCAGACCTTCAAGATCCAGCCCAACCCCGCGCTGGCCGACCTGCTGGAGGGCCAGTTCCGCCCCGGCTTCTTTGTGGGCGTGGCCACGGTGGTGATGAAGCTGTTTGGCTGCGTGTTCTCCGAGTCCAAGGGCCAGCGCACCGCCCTGTTTGGCCAGAAGGACTACCAGCAGCTGATGGTGATCCGCCGCCTGGTGCAGCAGTTTGCCCTGCCCATCGACATCGTGGCGGGCCCCACCCAGCGCGACGCCGACGGCCTGGCCCTGTCGTCGCGCAACGGCTACCTGAGCCCCAGCGAGCGGGCCGAAGCGGTGCAGTTGTCCAAGACCCTGCAGTCCATGGCCGCCGCCCTACGTGCAGGTGCGGGTACAGGTGCCACCGACATCCCCGCCCTGGAAGCCCAGGCCATGGACAGCCTGCGCGCGCGCGGCTGGGCCCCCGACTACCTGGTGGCCCGCCGCCGCAGCGACCTGCTGCCACCCACCGCCTCCGACGAGCCCCTGGTGGTGCTGGGCGCAGCCCGGCTGGGCAGCACGCGCCTGATCGACAACCTGGAAGTCTGAGGCGTCTTGCTATTTAATCAGTAGCTTCTTACGCTGATTGGATAAGCGCTAGAGGCTGTTTTCATCTATAAAAACTGGTTCAAGCCTCCACGCGGTTACGGCCTCCGTGCTTGGCGCGGTACATGGCCTGGTCGGCCTGGTCGATGACCGCGTCCAAGGGGTAGCCCGGGCGGCACAGCGCCAGGCCGAACGAGGCGGTCACCCGCAGCTCTGCCGGGGGTGGCAGGATGGCGGTGGCAGCCAGGGCACGGCGCAGCCGCTCGGCCATGGCCTGCACGGTGGCACCGTCCGCGTCGGCAAGCAGGCAAATGAATTCTTCACCGCCCCAGCGCGCCAGGCAATCCTGCGTCCGCAGGTGGTTGCGCAGGCAGTCGGCCACCGCCACCAGCACCTGGTCGCCCACGCCGTGGCCCCGGCTATCGTTGATCTGCTTGAAGTGGTCGATGTCGAGCAGGACGATGCCGAAGCAGGCTCCGAAGCGTTGGTGCCGCACGGGCTCCTGCAGGTGCCGCATCAGGGCGCGGCGGTTCAGGCATTGGGTCAGCGGGTCGAGGTCGGCCATCTCGGCAATCACCGCCAGGGCCTGGGTCAGGTCTTCGTTCTTCTGCCGCAACTGCGCGGCCATGGCCTCGGTGGCCAGGTGGGCGCGCATGCTCCGCAGGAACAGTTGGCGGGTGGTGCGGCCATAGATTTGCACCATGGTCCATTCACCGGCCACCGTGACCACCAAAGCCAGCGGCAAAAACATCGTGTAGACCGCCCCGGCCACCAGCAGTGGCCACATCAGCCCCACATTGAAGGCGATCAGGGCGGGCCAGGACAGGCACAGGTTGTGCACCGAAATCACCCCCACCACCACCAGAAACAGCACGTTGAACATGTACAGCTGGTACTGGCCATGCAGCCCCGGCATCAGGGATGTCAGCCCCCAGCTGCTGCCCGAACAGAACAAGGCCACGGCCAGCCAGCGCACCGCGCGCCGCCGCTGCACCGGGTCGCCGGTATGCCGACCCAGCCGCACCGCCAGCATGCCGTTGGCCGCCTCAGAGGCCACCACCAGCAGCAGCCAGCCCCACAGCACCCGGTCAGCCACATGGCCATACAGCACCAGGGCCTGCAGACCATAGGCCAGGAAAGAGGTGGACGCCGACATGCGGTCGCGCACAGAAAGCTGCCGGGCCGCCTCCTGTTGCACCGGCTCGGACTCCCGTGCCATCCACAGAAACCACCGGTTTGCCAGGCCACCCCTGTCGGTACGTCGACGCACGTCCCTCATGACAGAAGTAGCCCATTTATTGCCATGCAACCCACCTGTTTATGTACCCAGATGTAGCAAGCATAAGCCAAACAGGCCACCTGGGGATAGCCAGAAAACGACACAACATACGCTACAAATAAAAGAGCTGCTAGCGCCTATTGAATAAGCGCTAGCAGCTCTTTTTACACTGAACTTTGGCCCCAGGCCAGGTGCTTAGGCCGCGTGTGTGGCGGCCCGCGAAATCGACACGCCTGCCACCAGCGGCTGACCCAGTATTTCCTGGGGTGCGGTGCGCTTGGTGGCCACACCATTGTCGTCAAACAAGTGCATGCAGTGCGGTGGGAAATACAGGTGGACCGGGTTGCCCACACTGCAACTGGACTGGCCGCTTTCGCGCACCGTGACCAGCTCGCCGCCGGTCAAACGCACATAGATGTAGCTGGCTTCGCCAAGTTGCTCCAGGAAAGCAACCAGGCCGGTCACCACATTGGGGCCACCGGGCGGCACGATCTGCACGTGCTCGGGGCGCACGCCAATCGTGACATCGGCGTTGGCGGCGATACGGGTGGCATCCACCTCGGCGTGCACTTCCACGTCAGCCACGGTCGCCACGGCGCTTTTGCCATTGGCGCGGGTCAGGCGGGCGGCGATGAAGTTCATCTTCGGGCTGCCGATGAAGCCCGCTACAAACTTGTTCACCGGGTGGTGGTACAGCTGCAAGGGGGCGCCGCACTGGGCCACGCTGCCGTCGCGCTGCACGGCTTCACCGGCGTTGAGCAAGACGATCTTGTCGGCCAGGGTCATGGCTTCGACCTGGTCATGGGTCACGTAGATCATGCTGGCGGTGCCGATGTCTTTGTGCAGCTTGGCGATTTCCAGCCGGGTTTGCACCCGCAGCGAGGCATCCAGGTTGGACAGGGGTTCGTCGAACAGGAACACGTCAGGTTCGCGCACGATGGCGCGGCCAATGGCCACGCGCTGGCGCTGGCCGCCGGAGAGTTCCTTGGGCAGGCGCTTGAGCAGCGGGTCGAGCTGCAAAATCTTGGAGGCTTTTTGCACCCGCTGCTCCACCGTGTTGGCATCGGTCTTGGCTTGCTTCAGGCCAAAGGCCATGTTGTCAAACACGGTCATGTGCGGGTACAGCGCGTAGCTCTGGAACACCATGGCCACGCCGCGGCGCGATGGCGGAGTTTCGTTCATGCGCTGGCCGTTGATGCTCAGCTCACCGCTGGTGATGTCTTCCAGGCCTGCGACCATGCGCAAAAGTGTGGACTTGCCGCAGCCCGATGGGCCCACGAACACGACGAACTCGCCTTTTTCAATGTCCAGATCGACCTTGCGGATGGTGTCGGGCAGGTGGCTGGCGTAGCGCTTGTGTACATCACGGAATCGGATTTCAGACATGGAGGTCTCCTAATGTTTTTAAGGTGTGCTGGGGAGGACGGGCTGGCGCTCAGCCCTTGACGGCACCTGCCGTCAGGCCGCCCACAATCTTGCGTTGGAATATCAACACCAGCGCGATCAATGGCAGAGTGACCAGTACCGAAGCGGCCATGATCTTGCCCCATGGGATTTCATATTTGTCGGCACCGCTGATGAGCGAAATCGACACCGGGACCGTACGGTCGGCGTTGTTCAGCACAAAGGTCAGGGCGAACATGAACTCGTTCCAGGCGGCGATAAAAGCCAGCAGGCCGGTGGTCACCAGCGCAGGCCACATCACCGGCAGAAACACCTTGGTGATGATGCCCCAGGGGGTGCAACCGTCCATGATGGCGGCCTCTTCCAGCTCTTTGGGCAGGTCGCGCACAAAGGTGGTCAGCACCCACACGGTGAATGGCAGGGTGAACACCATGTACGGCAGGGTCAGGCCCCACCAGTGGTTGTAGAAGCCGATGGCCTGCATCAGCTCGAACATGCCCGACAGCACCGCCACCTGCGGGAACATGGACACCGCCAGCACCGTCAGCAGCAGCAGGCCCCGGCCCCGGAACTGGATGCGGCCCAGCGCGTAGGAGGCGGTAACCCCCAGAAACAGCGAGGCAATCACCACCAGGGTGGAGACCATCAGCGAGTTCAGGATGTGGCGGCCAAACGGGTGCTCGGCCACGGTGAACATGGCGATGTAGTTCTTGATCGACGGTGAGGCCGGCCACAGCGAGGAGCTGAACAGTTCGGTGCCCGACTTGAGCGAAGTGACGATCGCAAAGTAGAACGGAAACAGGCAAAACAGCGCGATGACGGCCACCAGCAGGTACAGGCCAATGGCACCGAGTATTTTTTGTTGTTGGTAATTCATGGCGCGGTCCTTATTTCGACATATCCACTTTGGCCAGCTTCAGGTACAGCACCGTGCAGGCCCCGATGATCAGGAACAGCACCGTGGAGGCCGCTGAGCCATAGCCCACATAGTTGTTGTCCACAATTTCACGCCGGACAAAACCCGACATGCTGATGGTGTCCACACTGTTGGAGGTCATTACGTAGATGATGTCGAACACCCGCAATGCATCCAGCAAGCGGAAGATCACTGCCACCATCAAGGCGGGCCAGATCAGCGGCACGGTGACCTTGAAGAACACCCGCACCGGGTGGATACCGTCCACGTGGGCCGCTTCGTAGCAGTCGGTGGGCAGCATTTGCAGCGCCGCCAGGATCAGCAGGGCCATGAAGGGCGTGGTTTTCCACACGTCCACCAGCACCACCGACCACAGCGCGAAATGGGGGTCCGCGGTCCAGGCGATGTTGTGGTCAATGATGCCGGCACTGCGCAGCAGCGCGTTCATCACGCCAAACTGGTCATTCATGATCCAGGCCCACATCTTGGCCGACACGATGGTCGGGATAGCCCAAGGCACCAGCACCGCAGCACGGATGAAAGAGCGGCCCTTGAAGTTGGCATTCAGCACCAGGGCAAAGATCACGCCCAACAGCGTCTCGGTCACCACCGAGAAGAATGAGAACTTAAAGGTATTACGAATGGCCATACCCCAGTCGGTGCTCCAGAAGCCCTCTACCGCGTTCAAATTGAACACCCCGTATTCGCCAAAATAATTTTGGAAACCCACCATGTTGTAGGTAGAGTCGCCAATCGCTTCCAACGAAGCATCGGTGAAACTGAAAAAGATGGTGCGGCCCAGGGGCCAGCCTGCCACCAGTGCCAAAACGAGCAGCGTGGGGGCCAGAAATATCCACGCGCTTCGGGTGCGCTCGCGGGTCAGTTCGGATGTTTTAGTGCTCATGGAGACTCCAAGGGGATCTAGTGGCTGAACGGGCCGCTGCACGGCAAGCATGCAACGGCCCGAGGCTCAACGGAAGCGGCTTAGTTCCACTTAGGGCCGCGACGGATACCGTTCAGCTTGCCTTCCAGCTTCTTGACGCTTTCTGCGCCCGTGGCCTTCTTGGACAGCACTTCGTGGGTGGCATTCCAGAATGCGGCCGACACTTCGTTGTACTTGGCACCGGTGACGGTGGCAGGGCGTGGCACGGCACCGACAAAGGTCTCATACAGGTCGCCGAAGAATGGGTTGGCGGAGAGCACTTCCTTGTCTTTGTACAAAGCCGCAATCGTGGGGTTGTACGAACCGCGGATAGCGCGGTCTTTTTGTACCGCCGCGCTGGTCAGGTACATCACCAGATCAGCCGACTCTTTGGGGTGGGCCGAATACTTGCTGACCGCCAACTGCCAGCCGCCCAGGGTGGCAGCAGTCTTGCCGCCATCGCCCTTGGGCAAAGCCACCACACCGACCTTGCCCTTGACGGGGCTGTCTGCGCCCTGGCTCAGCGACCAGGCGTAAGGCCAGTTGCGCATGAACACCGCATTGCCCTTCTGGAACACGCCACGGGCTTCTTCTTCGCCGTAGTTCAGCACGCCGGTGGGGGCGATGGTGCCGATCCAGCTGGCTGCGGTGTCCAGTGCCTTGGCAGCCTGGGGGTTATTGATGGTGATCTTGCCGGTGCTGTCCACAATGTTGCCGCCGCCGAAGCTGGAGACCCACTCGACGCCGTCGCAGGTCAGGCCTTCGTAGGCCTTGGCCTGGAACACAAAACCTTGCATGTCGGCCATACCTGCCTTGCGCTCGCCGTCCATCACCTTGGTGGCGGTAGCGGTCAGCTCAGCCCAGGTGGTGGGGGCTTTTTCGTTGTACTTGGCCAGCAAGTCCTTGCGGTAGTACAGCACACCGGCATCGGTGAACCAGGGCATGGCCAGCAGCTTGCCGCCGACGGTGTTGTTGGCCACGATGGCAGGGAAATGCTCTTTTTCTGCGCCCTTGGCGTAAGAGGTCAAGTCCAGCAAGTGTTCCTTCAGCAGGCCGGGCCAGACCACGTCGACAGACAGCACGTCGAGTTCGGTGGCCTTGGCGGCAAACATTTGGCGGAACAGGCCCAGGATGTCGCTGGACGACTGGGGAATGCTCAGGTGCTTGACGGTATTGCCGGTCTTAGCGCTCCACTCGTCGCCCGCCTTTTTGCAGAACTCGAAATCCTGGCCTACGGAACCGCACGAAATAGTGACGGTGACACCCGCTGCCTGTGCGCCAACGGCGCCCAATGCGCCGAAGCTGATCAGCACGGCGGCTGCGGTTTTGGTCATGACTGTCATGGAATGTCTCCTGTTGTGTTCGGTGTCGGCCCAGATAGAAGACGTAGTGAATGCCGCTCCCAAAGGCCGAAGTTTTGTTGCTGTTTAGTGCCAACGCAGTATAAATTCAAAGCGCTTTGAATTGAACACTGGGTTTACCCGAGGACGCCGCTGACAGCGTCGATAATTTTTTGCAACCACCCAAAAAACGTCCCATGCAAAAAGCCCCTCATGGTCAAACTGACCATGAGGGGCTTTTCAATGTTCAACACCCTCGCCTCCTGCAGGCAGGGGGCTCAGGTGCATGAGCGCTGCAAATTAGAACGCGTAGTTCACACGGACGCTTGCACCAGACGAATCCTTGGCGGTGTTGGTGCCGCTACCCTGCGAGAACGACACTGCGGGGGTGACGGTGGCACCCTTCACGTCGAAGAATGGAATTGCGTAAGCAGCCCAGAAAGTGGTGACCTTGTCGTCGGCGTTGGTGGTAGAGCCCTTGCCAAACACGCTGGCAACGGTCAGCTGGCCAAATTTGGCCATCAGTGCAAAGGTGTTTTGCTTCACACCGATATCGCTCTTCACGGCCGCATAGTTTGCAAACAAAGTGAAATCGCCGAAGTTGTAGTCACCGGTCAGGCCCAAGCCCGTTTCACGCTTCATGTTGCCCGTGTGGTACTGCATTGCTTCCAAGCCAGCAGCGATGTGCAAGGGGCCGTTGGCGTAGGACAGTACGGGACGCAAGCCATTGACTTGGCCAGTTCCTTTGGTGGAGACACCGCTCAACACGAACGACAGGCCACCGCCCAATTGCACGGTTCCCTCTGCGTGGAACACGGCTGTGCCATAAGAACCACCGCTATTTGGAACAATGGTTACGCCGCCTTGGCGACCACGCAGCACATTGGCTTGGTAAGGCGAAAAGCCTGCGTATTCCACAATCACGTCGCCAGGGGTTTGGAACAGGTTGTAGGCTTCAAAACGGCCCAGCTTGATGTCGGAGGTATCGCCACCCATCTGAACCCACAAGTCATCCGTACCAACGGAGCCATCTGGTTTGGCCAAAAAGCTGGCCTTGCCCGCGATGAAATACTTGGATCCGGCTTTCTTGCTGGCATTGAACTCAACCCGACCGGCTTGGGAAGCGCCACGGGCATTGTTTTCGATCTTGTTGTCAAACTCGATGTTGGCATCAAAGTCTGCAAAAGCGGAAGCGGACACCATGGCGAATGCGGCAAGAGCGGTAGCGCGAAGGGCCAGTTTGGTAGTAGAAGTCAAAAAAATCTCCTGTGTTTAAGTTTTGCGAGGGATTTGCGTCAGTGTTCAGGCCAGGCCTTGCGGAGCCCATCGTTGCCACCAAAGATTGCAAACCTGCTGCATTTTTGGCTACCTGTGTTTGGGCCGGGATAAGGAAGAACCCGAATAGTCATACAAATGAGCAGGCCATAACTTACTTCACATTTCTTTTCGAGCGCGCTGCATATGCAAGAGTTACATACAAGGAACATGCCCTGCCAAAAAACCCATTTCTCCTGTGACAACCTCTTTTTTCCGCCGCCGTTTCCGGCCTTCCACAATGCGGATTTTTTTCTCCATGTAACAGACTTGTAACCAAAAAAATAGTCCACCCAAAAAGGAACTTTTTATTTTCTCCAAAAGCTGTTGCATGTTGCAGAATTACTACATTCACCGTGCTGCCTTGGGCGCAAGCACCGTTGACAAGCCGTTACATTTGAATCCCACAGGCTACTATTGCATGCTTGCCCTACGCACTACCCTTCTTAAATGTCACTGAAACGGATCGCCGAAGAACTCGGCCTGTCGCTCACCACCGTGAGCCGCGCCATGAACGGCTATCCCGAAGTGGCGGCAGCAACACGCCGGGACGTTCTGGAAGCGGCGGCGCGCATGGACTACCGGGCCGATTCCCGCGCCCGGGGCTTGGCGCTGGGGCGGGCCGATGCCGTAGGTATCGTGTTTCCTATCACCACGGGCGATCTGGGTGACCAGCAGTTTTTGCAGGTGGCTTCGTCGATGAGTGAGCGCTTTGCGCTGGCCGGGCTGGACTTGCTGATCGTGTCGGCCTCGGCCGACGACGAATTGACGGCGTACGAACGGGCCATCACCAGCCGCCATATTGGGGTGTTCGTGGTGCCCCGCACCCGCGTGCACGACCGGCGGCTGGAGCTGCTGCAGGCCCGCAACGTGGCATTTGTGGCCTACGGACGCAGCGCGTCGCTCACCTCCGAATACGCCTGGTTTGACTTCGACAACCTGGCCGGTGCCCGCATGGCCACCGACCGCCTGCTGCGCCTGGGCCACCGCCGCCTGGCCTATCTGGGCGCATCGCCTGAATACAACTTTGCCGACCAGCGCTACGCCGGGTTTTGCGCCAGCCTGAAAGCGGCGGGCGTGCCGCTCAAACCCCAGGCGGTGCAGCGCAATGCGCTGGAGCGCCGCTCCGGCTATGCGGCCATGCAGAAGCTGCTGGCCCTGCCGCAGCGGCCCACTGCGGTGCTGGTGGACAACAATTTGGCCGGTATTGGCGCGGTCCATGCTGTGCTGCACTCCGGCCTGGTGCTGGGACGGGATCTGTCGGTCATCGTGTACGACGGACTGGGCTCGGATTCGGTGGTGCGGACCTCGGTCACCGCGGTGCTGCAGCCGACGCCCGCCACCACGGGTGTGGCGCTGGCCGAAATGACGTTGGCACGCCTGCGCGGCGAGCCGCTGCAGACGCTGCAGAAACTGTGCATGCCAGAGCTGGAAATCGGCGACAGCGACGGCCCGCCGTTGGCCAGTTAATCGGCCAACCCGGCCGCGTGGATGGCCGCCACCCGCGCGGCGTGGACCAGTCCCCCAATGTCTTTGCCTTGCACGCCCTTTTCCTGGGCCATCTTGGCGATCGGCTCGGTGGCCACCGACTGTGCCGCCTGTAGCACGGCCAGCCAGTGGGGACGTTGCGGGTAGGGTTGCCCGTCCAGGCCCAGTCTTCCGCGCGCATCGCACTCGCAGGCCAGCAAGGCATCGGCGAAGCGCTGGGGTTTGCGAAAGGCATCGGCCCGCTCCAGCAGACGCAAGGCGGCGGCGCTGCTGATGTCCAAGCCGCGGTGGATATTGCCGTGCTCGCGGGCCACCACGTCGGCCAGGTCACGGCAGTCCGTGGGCACGCGCAGGCGCTGGCACAGGCCTTTCAATAGATCCGCACTGCGCATTTCGTGGCCAATATGGCGGGGCAAGATGTCGGCGGGCGTGGTGGCTTTGCCCAGATCGTGCGTCAGGCACGCAAAGCGCACCGGCAGCGGCGCCTGCAGCCGCGCCGCCATGTCGAGCACCATCATCACGTGGATACCGGTGTCGATCTCGGGGTGGTAGTCGGCGCGCTGGGGCACGCCCCACAGGGCCGCCACCTCGGGCAGCAGCCGGGCCAGGGCACCGCAGTCGCGCAGCACCGCAAACATGCGCGAGGGCTGCGGCTCCATCAGACCGCGGGCCAGTTCCTGCCACACCCGCTCGGGCACCAGGGCATCGACCTCGCCTGCGGCCACCATCTCGCGCATCAGTTCCAGGGTCTCGGGGGCCACGGTGAAGTCGGTGAAGCGGGCGGCAAAGCGGGCCACACGCAGGATGCGCACCGGGTCTTCGCGGAACGCATCGGTGACGTGGCGCAGCAGCTTGGCCTGCAGGTCGCGCTGGCCGCCAAAGGGGTCGGTCAAGGCTTCAAAATCTACGTCAAATTGGCCGTCAGCGCTTATAGGACCAGCACGAGCAGCTATTGCATTGATAGTGAGATCGCGCCGGGCCAGGTCTTGCTCCAGCGTCACATCGATGGCCGCGTGGACCGCAAAGCCACGGTAGCCGGGGGCTGTCTTGCGCTCGGTGCGGGCCAGGGCGTATTCCTCGTGGGTGCGCGGGTGCAGGAAGACGGGGAAGTCCTTGCCCACCGGCAGGAAGCCCTGGGCCACCAGCGCCTCGGGCGTCGCCCCCACTACCACCCAATCCCGGTCGCCGCCGGTGCGGCCCAACAGGGTATCGCGGACTGCGCCGCCGACTAGATAGATTTGCATCCGCCCAGTTTAGGCGACCCTGAATAAGTCCCCGCGAGCGCCGACCGCAGAGGGCTTGTTCGGCGTTGCCTTTAGCTAGCGCGCGACCCGGTAGGGCTCCTCGAAGTCGAGGAAGTCGTGCTCGGCCAGGGCCTCCTGGACCCAGGCTTGCACGCCCGGCAAGGCGGTTACCCGGTCCACATAGGCCTGGGCGGCAGCGGGCAGTGGCAGGGCATAGGTGTTCAAGCGCATGCAGACGGGTGCAAAAAACGCGTCGGCAATGCTGAAGTTGCCAAACAGCATGGGGCCGCCATGGGTTTGCAGCAGCTCGGACCACAGGGCCACCAGGCGGGCGATATCGGCGCGCACCCCGGGCTGGTCGCGCCAGACCAGTTGCCCGACCACCGGCAACTGGGCTTCGATGTTCATCGGGCAGTGGCTGCGCAAGGCTCCAAAGCCGGAATGCATTTCGGCGCACACGCTGCGGGCCCGGGCCCGGGCATGTGGGTCACGCGGCCAGAGCTGCTTGTCGGGATATTGCTCGGCCAGGGTTTCGGCAATAGCCAGTGTGTCCCATACTGCCAGATCGCCATCTACCCATACCGGTACTTTGCCGACCGGATTCACCGCATTCACCGTGGCTTTGAAGTGAGAATCAGGGTCGAAGGAATCAAACCGCACATAAATCTCTTCAAATGCAATACCAGCCTGCTTTAACAGCACCCATGGGCGCATGGACCAGGAAGAATAGTTTTTATTGCCAATGTAAAGCTTTTGCATCAGATCTCCTGAAAATAGAAGGGGTTTTGGTTGAAACCGCCGCCAGATGGCAGCCTGGTGCCAGCTTATCGCAAGCCAGGCTGGCTATTGATGCCAAAACAGGCCTCGATTGATGCGCTACCGCTGTGTGTCGGCCTGACCCTATTTTCCCAAGCCAGCCGCACAACGCAAAAAGCCCAGTCAAGTGACCGGGCCTTTTGAATATCTACCCGGGCCTGCGCAATGCAGGTGGTAGAGAATGGGATTTAGGCAATCAGAAACTGGTCGCGGTCCAGGTTTTGAATCCACTTTGGTGGTTTGCCACGGCCGGTCCAGGTATCGCCCGTGAGGGGATTGCGGAACTTGGGGGCCACTTTGGCAACGGCTTTGGTGCGGGCTTTGCCTGCGCCGAAAATATCGTCGGCAGTCAAACCAAAATCAGCTACCAGCGCCTTAACCTTTTCGATGGCATCGGCATTTTCCAGCGTATGGGCTTGCTTGATTTGCTGCTCCAGGAGTGCGCGCTGTTCGAGAAGTTCTTTGTAGGTTGGCATTTTGGTGTCCGGATTGTCTATAAATTGGCTGAGAGATAATATTATAGACCCCAAAATAAACAGTTACTAGCTTGGTACATTAAAAAAAGGCTCCGCACACCTTTTATGCGAGAGCCCTGGCACTTGCAACCAAAAATGATCCATTTAAATCCGTAAGTAGGCCGTTTTTCGAGCCTATCCGGATTCAGGCCAGTGCCACGGCCGCGTAATCCCCGACCTTGTCGGCCAGGCCGGCGGGTACCAGCAAAGCGCCGGTGGTTAATGCGGGCAAATGGGCATCAATATGCGCCTGCAAACGGGGCAGCAGAAAGTCGCGGTTATGCCAAAACACGCTGCCACCCATACTAATGCGCTGCAAATCCAGGATGGCCACCAGGTTGTACAAGGTGCGCCCCATCACGCGGCACAGGTCATCGACGATTTTCAAGGCGGCAGCATCGCCCGCGCGGGCCGCCTGGAACAGCACCGGCGCCTCCTGGCCAAAGCGGCGGGCGATCGAGTTGCCCGCTACCAGGCCCTCCACGTCGCCCACGTTGCCGCAGCCGCACAGGGCGTCGTCGTTGTCGCTCACAAACATATGCCCCGCGTGGCCGGCATTGCCGTTTTTGCCGCGCAGCACATGGCCGTCCACGCACAGGCCGACGCCGATGCCGGTACTCCAGGTGACGTAGGCACAGTGGTCAAAGCCTTTCAAGGCGCCCCAGTGGCGTTCGGCCTCCAGCGCGGCGACGCAGTCGTTTTCGATACGCACGCGGGCGAAGCGGGCTCCCAGCGGGGCTTCCAGCAAGGCGGTGGTCCAGTCGTTGGGCAGGCCACGCGCCGGGCCGGCCATGCCGCCGCAGATATTGGGACCGGCCAGTTCGATGAGGCCGTCGTTGATGATGAACGGGCCGGCCGACGAGACACCGGCGTTTTGCACCGATGCGGGGTCTACGCCGAGCTCGGCACAGGTTTCATCGACCATGCGGATGATCTGCACCGCCAGCGCGTCGTTTTTGCCGGTTTTGGCAGTGGGTTCGGTGCGGCGGCCTTGCAGCACCGGCAGGTCGTCGTTACCGCTGGCCAGGCTCACGGCAACCTTGGTGCCGCCGACGTCGATACATGCTTTCATGGAGCTCTTTTCATTAGATAAATTTAGCGACCAGGCCTGCAACCAGGCTGAGGACGAGGGTGGTGGTGATTGGAATGAACCAGGGCCGGCCGAAGAGCCGAAAGCGCAAGTCGCCCGGCAGTCTGCCAAAACCCAGCTTCTGCAGCAACGGGGAAAACCAGTCTATGAGTAACAAGGCGAAAAAGATGACCAGCAGCCAACGGAACATGGCTAAAGGGTGTGGCTGCGGTCGCCCTGGGTGAAGCCCAGCGGCTCCCACTCCTGGCCAGCGCCAAACGCCACCACCTTGAACAATTCGCCCATTTCGTGTTCCGTGATCAATTTAAGGGCTTGCGCCCGTTCCATATGCGTAGCGTGCTCCATTTTAGATAGCAAACCACAGTTCATCAGAAACCGCGCCTGGCTGGTGTAGCCCAGCACGTTGAGGCCCGCGTCCTGCCCGGCCAGGGCGATGCCGCTGAAGTTGACGTGGGCGGTGATGTCCTTCAGCCCCACCAGGGCCAGCGGGTCGGGGTCGGCGCGGTGCTGGTAGTGGCACATCACCGTGCCGGTGCTGCGCTGCGGGTGGTAGTACTCGGCCTCGGGGAAGCCATAGTCCAGAAAGAAGGCCGCGCCCTGGGTGAGCCGGTCGGCCAGGGTGCGGATGAAGGACTCGGCCTGGGGGTGGATTTCGGTCAGGTAGTCGTGCGGGCCGTCGATGCCACAGGGCGGACGCAGGGCGGTGGGGCGGTCTTGCCAGGTGAACTCTTCGCCAGACCACGCCACGCCGCGCTCATGCCACACGCCGCCGACCCGGGCCAGCAGCTGCACCGGCATCGCGTCCAGCACCTCGTTGCCCACCACCACTGCCTGCAGCGTGGCGGGCAGCTCGGTCACCCACTGCACCTTGTCGGCAAAGCGGGCCAGGCGCAGCTGCTGGCGGGCCCGCAACGTGCCCGACAGGTCGACGATGCAATAGCGCTGCACCTGGTCGCCCAGGGCTTCGAGCAGCTGCAGCGCCAGCGCACCCGAACCCGCGCCGAACTCCCACACCTCGGTGGTACCGGTGGCTTGCAGCGCCTGGGCCACCTGCGTGGCCAGGGCCTGGCCAAACAGGCCGGACAGCTCGGGCGCGGTGACAAAGTCGCTGCCGTCGGCATCCTGGCTGCCGAACTTGGGGCGCTCGTTGGCGTAGTAGCCCAAACCGGGGTGGTACAGGGCCTGGGCCATGAACTGGTCAAAGGGGATCCAGCCGTCGGCGGCTGCAATAGCCCCCCGAATCTCGGTCTGGAGCGCGATCGTTAAACTGGGCGATGTTTTTTCCACCCACGGATTGTCTCTGAATGTTGCCACCAAACCCGCCCGTCCCCCCAGCCCGTACTGCATTGGTAACTGGTGCGGGCAAACGGCTGGGCCGCGAAATTGCCCTGGCCCTGGCGGCAGGCGGCTGGCAGGTAGCGGTGCACTACCGACACTCCGAGCACGATGCTATTCAAACTGTAGCTGACTGCGCCGATATTACAAGCGCTAGCGGCCTAAAACACCATATGTTTCAGGCCGATCTGGCCGACGAAGCCGCCGTACGCGCCCTGCTGCCCCGCGTGGTGGCGCACTTTGGCGCGGTAGACGCGGTGGTGAATTGCGCCTCCACTTTTGAGCACGACAACGCCGCCACCTTTGGCTTTGCCGCACTGGAGCAGCATCTGCGCAGCAATACCGGCGCACCGATTTTGCTGGCCCAGGCCCTGCACAGCCACCTGCAAGCGCGCAATGCGGGGGGTGCGGTGGTCAATCTGCTGGACCAGAAGCTGTGGAACCTGAACCCTGACTTTTTCAGCTACACCCTGTCCAAAGCCGCGCTGGAGGTGGCCAACACCATGCTGGCGCAGGCCCTGGCGCCGCATGTGCGGGTGGTGGGCGTAGCCCCCGGCCTGACGCTCAAGAGCCACATGCTCAGTGACGAACAGTTTGCCGTGCTGCACCAGATCTCGCCGCTGGGCCGCTCGTCCACCGCGGTCGATGTGGCGGCCACGGTGAAGTTTGCACTGGAAAATGGCTCCATCACCGGCACCACCCTGCTGGTGGACGGCGGCCAACACCTGATGCAATTCGAGCGGGACTTTTCCCTCATGGACCTTACCTAAAAAAACACTATGTCCCACATTTCCGGCAACCAAACCCTGCAACTCTCCGGCCTGCGCTTCAACGCCAACCTGGGGATCCTGGAATCCGAAAAAACCACGCCGCAGCCCATCCTGGTGGATGCCGAACTCAACCTGGGGCCCCAGCCGCTGGAGCCCAGCGACGACGACATCCACCACGTGCTCGACTACCGCAAGGTGCGCCAGATCATCATCGACGACTGCACCGCCCAGCATGTGAACCTGCTGGAGAGCATGATCGGCAAGCTGGCCCAGCGCCTGATGCAGCTGCCCGGCGTGTTGGGTGTGCGCGTCAAAATCGCCAAGCTGGAGATTTTTGACGACTGCGAAGTGGCCATCCGGGTCGAAACAGGGCAGTGGTGAGCCTGAAATACGCATAGCATGCACTACGCGTAATAATATGTATCCGCCATCCTCTTCACAGGGTGCACAGAGCCCCCCTTGGAGAGCTGAATGACACTGTTGGCTTCCCGCGCAATTCACCGCCGCACTGTATTGCGCATCGCAGCCCTGGGCCTGTGGGCCTGCGCTGTATCGGCCCAGGCTGTCGAAACCATCCGCATCCTGACGGAAGAGTACCCACCCTTCAATTTCACCGACAAAGGCCGCATCACCGGCCTGGGGACCGAAGTGGTGCAGGCGGTGCTCAGGGAAATCAACGTCGAAGGCCAGTTCCAATCGGTACCGTGGGCCCGCGCCTACGAGACCACGCAAACCAACGCCAACGTGCTGATCTACTCGATCAACCGGTCCAAGGAACGCGAAAAACTCTTCAAATGGGTGGGTCCGATCACCCCTACCGACTTCTATCTGTTCTCGCTGAAATCCCGCAACGTGCACCTGGGCAGCCTGGAGGACGCCAAAGCCCTGCAAATCGGCACCGTCAACCAGGACATTGGCGAGCAGTATCTGGTGTCCCAGGGGTTTGCGCTGGGCCACAACCTGCAGTCCAGCACCCGGTATGAGCTGAACTACGAAAAGCTCAAACTCGGCCGGGTCGATTTGTGGGTGATGAACGAGCTGGGGGCCTACTATATGGTGCGCCAGGCCGGGGATGACCCCGCCGAGATGCTGAACAAGGTACTGCGCATCGCCGACATCAGCGGCAGCGGCAACTACATGGCTTTTGGCCTGAAAACCCCGGATGCCGTGGTGGAGCGCTTCCGCAAAGGCCTGGACGCCATCAAAAAGAACGGCATCTACGACGCGCTGCAGAAAAAATGGCTCTAAAAGCCGCCAAGCCCACCACCCTGGGCGGACGCATTGTGTGGGCCACACTGATGTTTTGCCTGCTGTTCACCCTGGTGGTGGTGGCCGTGCGCACCTGGTCGGCCTGGCAAAGCAATGTGGCCCGCATGTCGGGCGAAATAGCGCTGATCGCGCAGGTCTACCAGCAGACCGTGTCCAAATCCATCTGGGAGATGGACCGCGACACCCTGCAGACCCACATCAACAGCATGGCCAATGCAGCCTCGGTGGGCCAGGTGGTGGTGACGCTGCAGTCTGCCAACCACACCCCTGAAGTGTTCCGGCGGGTGCGCGACGGGTGGAAGCCTTCCACCCAGGCGCCGACGCTGGACCGCACGCTGGACTACGAATTGTTTGCGGGCAACCACGAGACTGTGGGCCATCTGGTGTTGTATGGCGACGAGCGGGTACTGTGGATACGCTTGCGCGGCGAGGTGGCGGAAATCGTCGCCACCCAGATCGCCCAGTCCTTGTTGCTGGCCAGCCTGATCATGCTGCTGCTGAACCGCCTGGTCACGGTGCATGTGCGCCGCATCGCCCAGCACCTGGGCCAATTGACCCCCGCCAACCTGCGCCAGCGGCTGGCCCTGGACCGCGCGCCCACCCGGCAGGACGAACTGACGCAACTGGTGGACGGGGTCAACCACCTGCAAACCACGCTGTCCGACTACCTGGAGAAGCAACAGCGCGATGAAGCAGAACTGCTGATCCACCGCGATAACCTGACCGCGCTGGTGCGCGAACGCACTGCCGCACTGGAAAGCGCCAACAGCCAACTGGAAGACACCAACACCCGGTTGGACGGCCTGGCACGCACCGATCCACTGACCGGCCTGGCCAACCGCCGCCAATTTGACGAAATGAAGCAGATCGAGTTTCGCCGGGCCCTGCGCACCGGCCACCCGCTGACCTTGCTGGTCTGCGACATTGATTGCTTCAAGCGCTACAACGACACCTATGGCCACGCCAGCGGCGACCAGTGCCTGCGCGCCGTAGCCGCGGCCCTTGGAGCGGGCAGCGCACGGGCCGGAGACCTGGTGGCCCGCATCGGCGGCGAAGAATTTGCCGTGCTCCTGCCCGCCACCGATGCCACCCAGGGCACGCTGCTGGCCAACCAGCTGCTGCGCGCGGTGGCCGATCTGGGCATCGCCCACAGCAACTCCGATGCCGCGTCGGTGGTCACCATCAGCGTTGGCCTGGCCCAACTCGACCCCAAACAGGTGGACCAGTTCGAGACCCTGTTCGACCAGGCCGACAAAGCCCTCTACCAGGCCAAAAGCGCCGGCCGCAACCGGGTGGTGGCGCACGGGCAGGGCCCGGCATGACCCCGTTCCCTTCCACTCCGCAGGAACTCCGCATGACAACTGCACGGCGCGCCGCCCTCCTCGCCTGGGCCCTGCTGCTACCGCTGAGCCCTTGGGCGCAGACGGTGCAGGTGGTGACCGAAACCACACCCTTCGTCTACATGCAAGATGGCAAGATTGCCGGCCCGGCCACCGAGGTGCTGGAAAAAACCCTGCAACTGGCGGGCATCAAAGACTACCGCCTCAACGTATACCCCTGGGCCCGTGCCTACGACATGGCGCAAAACGAGCCCAATGTGCTGATCTACCTGGTGGCCCGCACCCCCGAGCGCGAGGCCAAATTCCAGTGGGTCGGCGAATTCATGCAAACCCGCTACCACCTGTACAAACTGCGCGAGCGAGCCGACATCCGCGCCAGCAATCTGGATGCGGCGCGCCAGTTCACCATCGGCGTGATGCGCGACGACCTGCGCCACCAGTTCCTGCAGCAGCAGGGCTTTACCCGGCTGGTGATGTCGGCGCAAACCAGCGAAAACTTTGGCCAGTTGCTCAAACACAAGGTGGACATGGTGCCGCTCAGCGAAGCCGGTGCCGAAGCCCAGTGCCGCAGCACCGCGTTCGACTGCGCCGGGCTGGAGCGGGTGCTGCCCCTGGACGCGCTGACCACCGGCCTCTACATGGCCTACAGCCTGGGCACCCCGCCCGCCTTGGTGCAACGCACCCAGGCCGCGTTCAAGCAACTCAAGGCCAACGGCACCGTGCAACGCACCATGGAACCCAAGACCACGGTCAGCAAAGCACCCTGATCTGGCACAGAAAACAGACGACGCGGGATAATCGGCATTTTTCAGCACCGATTGCCCCCCTATGAGCGCCGTATGGACCACCGACGAGGTGATTGCCCCCACCTCTCCAGCCGCCCCCGATTTCAAGATCGAGCGCGAAACGCATAAATTAGAGAAACGCCTGTGCCGCGAGATGGGCAAGGCCATCGTGGACTACAACATGGTGGAAGAAGGCGACAAGGTGATGGTGTGCGTGAGCGGCGGCAAGGACAGCTACGCCATGCTGGACATCCTGCTCAAGCTCAAGGCCCGCGCGCCCATCCACTTCGACATCATCGCCGTCAACCTCGACCAGAAGCAGCCCGGCTTCCCCGCCGACGTGCTGCCCACCTACCTCACCGCCCTGGGTGTGCCCTTTCACATCGAGAACCAGGACACCTACAGCATCGTCAAGCGCGTGATCCCCGAGGGCAAGACCACCTGCGGCCTGTGCAGCCGCCTGCGCCGCGGCATTCTGTACCGCGTGGCCGACGAGCTGGGGGCCACCAAGATTGCGCTGGGCCACCACCGCGACGACATGCTGCAGACCTTCTTCTTGAACATGTTCTTCGGCGGCAAGCTCAAGGGCATGCCGCCCAAGCTGGTCAGCGACGATGGCCGCCACATCGTCATCCGTCCCCTGGCCTACGTGACGGAGAAAGACCTGACCCGCTGGGCCGCGCACAAGCAGTTCCCCATCATCCCCTGCACCCTGTGCGGCAGCCAGGAAAACCTGCAGCGCAAGCAGATCGCCCAGATGCTGCAAGAGTGGGAAAAGAAACACCCCGGCCGCATCGAAAGCATGTTCAGCGCGCTGCAAAACGTGGTGCCCTCGCACCTGATGGACCGCAGCCGCTACGACTTCGAAGGCCTGCAAACCACCGGCATGCCCAGCGATGACGGCGACCAGGCGTTTGATGCGCCGACCTTTCCACCCGCAGGTTTGCCCGGTCTGCAGGTCGTGCACCTATGACCGCCTGGCGCACCCTGCTCTTGGCCGCCGCCGTGCTGCTGGGCGGCTGCGCCACCACCACCCGGGTGGACAGCGACGTGCAAAGTTTTGCCAACTGGACCAGCGCCGTACCCCGCCCTGTGGGTTTCCGCTTCGAGCGCCTGCCCTCCCAGCAGACCGATGCCGCGCAGCAAACCGCCGTCGAGCAACTGGCCCTGCCTGCCCTGGCGCAGGCCGGGCTGGTGCTGGATGGGCCCAACGCCCGCTTCAGCCTGCAGATCAACACCCAGATGGTCACCGAAAGCACCTGGAGCAACCCCTATGGTCCCTGGGGGCCACGGGGTCCCTGGCTGGCCGGTGGCCGGGGCCTGCACGGCCCCTTCATGGGCCCGCTGATGCCTCCCATGGAAGTGCGCAGCTACCAGCGCCTGCTCAGCCTGGTGCTGCGCGACCTCACCACCGGCCAGGTGGTCTACGAAACCCAGGCCCGCATGGACAGCCGCTGGCCCATCGGCAACGATCTCCTCCCCGCCATGGTCACGGCGGCTCTGCACGGATTTCCAAACCCTCCCCAGGGCCTGCAGCGCATCACCGTCGACCTGCCCCCCGCCACCCCGTGAAAGCCCCCTTGATGGACGCCACCCGCATCATCGCCATCCGCCACGGCGAAACCGCCTGGAACGTCGACACCCGCCTCCAGGGCCAACTGGACATTCCCCTCAACGACACCGGCCGCTGGCAGGCCCACCAACTGGCGCTGGCGCTGGCCGGAGAACCCATCACCGCCGTCTACGCCAGCGACCTGTGGCGGGCCTATGAAACCGCGCTGTCGGTGGCCGGGGCGGTCGACCTGAACATCACCACCGACGAGGGCCTGCGCGAACGCGGCTTTGGCAGCTTCCAGGGCCGCACCTTTACCGAAATTGAAGCCGAACTGCCCGAGCAGGCCTTGCGCTGGCGCAAGCGCGACCCGACCTTTGCCCCCGAAGGCGGCGAGTGCCTGAACGACTTCCGCGACCGCGTGCTGGCCTGTGTCGACACCCTGGCCGCCCGCCACCCCGGCGAGCTGATCACCGTGGTGGCCCATGGCGGCGTGATGGACGTGCTGTACCGCGCCGCCACCGGCCAGGGCCTGCAAGCCCCGCGCACCTGGGACCTGGGCAACGCCGCCATCAACCGCCTGCTGTGGACCCCCGAGGGCTTCACGCTGGTGGGTTGGGCCGACACCAACCACCTGGAGCAGCAGGGCGCGTTGGACGAAAATTCGGCGTAGTGCTATTTATTTAGGAGCTTCTCACGCCCATTCCATCAGCGTAAGAGCCCGATTTAATCTACAGAAAACAGCCCACCCTCGGTCTGCGGTGGGGTCACGCCCAAATGCCGGTAGGCGGCCAGGGTGGCGATGCGGCCGCGGTTGGTGCGCTGCAAAAAGCCCTGCTGGATCAAATACGGCTCGATCACGTCTTCGATGGTGTCGCGCTCTTCGCCGATGCTGGCGGCGATGTTGTCCAGCCCCACCGGGCCACCGTCGAAGCGGTGGATCACCGCCTCCAGCAGTTTGCGGTCCATCAGGTCAAAGCCTTGCGGGTCCACGTCCAGCATGGCCAGGGCGCGGTTGGCGATGTCCAGGGTGATGGTGCCGGTGCCCTTCACGTCGGCGTAGTCGCGCACGCGGCGCAGCAGGCGGTTGGCGATACGCGGCGTGCCACGCGAGCGGCGGGCGATCTCGAAGCCGCCATCGGCATCCATGGGGGCATTGAGCAGCCCGGCGCTGCGCTTGACGATGCGGGCCAGTTCTTCGGGCGTGTAGAACTCCAGCCGCGCCACGATGCCAAAGCGGTCGCGCAGCGGGTTGGTCAGCATGCCGGCGCGGGTGGTGGCCCCCACCAGGGTGAAGGGCTGCAGATCGAGCTTGATGCTGCGGGCCGCCGGGCCCTCGCCGATCATGATGTCGATCTGGTAGTCCTCCAGCGCGGGGTACAGGATTTCTTCCACCACGGGGCTGAGCCGGTGGATTTCGTCAATGAAGAGTACGTCGTTTTTTTCCAGATTGGTCAGCAGCGCGGCCAGGTCCTTGGGCTTTTCGAGCACCGGGCCGCTGGTCTGGCGCAGGTTCACGCCCAGTTCGTGGGCAATGATGTGGCTGAGCGTGGTTTTACCCAGGCCGGGCGGGCCGAACAGCAGCACGTGGTCCAGCGCCTCGCCGCGCTTGGTGGCGGCACCGATGAAGATCTCCAGCTGCTCGCGGGCCTTGGTCTGGCCCACGTAGTCGTCGAACAGCTTGGGGCGCAGGGCGCGTTCGATCGCCTCCTCTTGCGGCGAGGTGGGGGCGGCAGAAACCATGCGCTTCGGGGGCGGCGCGGCAAAATCATCAGTCTGGATGGACACGGGCAGGCAGTCGAAAAAAGGAAAGCCACTATAGCGCCTGGGCCTGCCCGCGCTGAAAACACGGCCCGCTTGTGGCTATAGTCAAGACCCACCCCTTTCGCCCCCGCCAGGATTCCCCATGACGCACTGCACGCACACTGTTTCAACCCGTTGGGCACTGGCCCTGCTGCTTTGTGCCGGCGGGATGGTCGCGGCCCATGCCGAAGATGCGGCCGCCGACAAGCCCAAGGCCAAGGCCATGGGCAAAATCGTGCTGCCCGCCAAACCCGAGCCGCAAGACCCGGGCAGCAAGGAATCCATGGCGCAGCGCGTGCGCGAGGCGGTCGACAAAGTCAACGCCGGTGAAGGCAGCAAAACCAAGAAGACCAAGGGCAAGGCAGAGGAAACACCGGCCGTCACCATCACCATCGAGGCCGAACCCAAAAAAGCCACGGCCCGGGGCGCGCCAGCCCCTCCGCCCGACATTGCCGCCGCCCACGCCAAGGCGCACGGGCTGGTCAACCCCACCGACAGCAAGGCGGCTACCCGCGCCGCCGCGATGGCGGCCACGGCTTCTGGTTCGCCCACCCTGGTCCGCGGCAATGGCAGCGCCCACGAAACCCACTGGGACTATGCGGGCAGCAACGGTCCACAGGTCTGGTCGCAGCTGAATCCTGAATTCAACCTGTGTGCACTGGGCCAACGCCAGTCGCCCATCGCCATCCAGGATGCCAACAACCTGCAGGGCCCGGCCGAGCCGCTGCAAATCCATTACCAGCCCAGCAGCGCCATGGTGGTGAATAACGGCCACACCATCCAGGTCGATGTGGTGGGCGAGAACACGCTGACCGTGCGCGGCTCCACCTACAAGCTGCTGCAATTCCATTTCCACCACCCCAGCGAAGAGCGCGTCAACGACCGGACCTTTGGCATGGTGGCGCACCTGGTGCACCGCAATGTAGACGGCCAACTGGCGGTGCTGGCCGTTCTGCTCGATCCCGGCCAGGCCAATGGGTTGATCAATAAGGTCTGGACCTACATGCCCCTGGATGTCGGTGACCGGGTGCGCATGCCTGCCGGACTGTTGGATTTGAACGAGCTGCTACCGCAAGACATGCGCTACTACCAGTTCATGGGCTCGTTGACCACGCCACCGTGCTCGGAAAATGTGCTGTGGATGGTGCTGAAGCAGCCGGTGCAGATCAGCCCCGAGCAGCTGCGCCTGTTTAGCCAGCTGTACCCGGCCAACGCCCGTCCGGTGCAGCCCTTGAATGGCCGCGTCGTCCGAGACGCACAGTAAACTGCAGGCGCAAAAAAAAGGGCTGGGAATACCCAGCCCTTCTTATTTAGAAGCGCTACTTACTTGGTCGCGGATGCAGCGGCAGCCGGAGCGGCGGCGGGCGCATCCATCTTCTTGGCGGCCACGTGCTTCTTCACCTTCTTGGCGGCATGCTTTTTCACGGGTGCAACGGGCTTGGCGGTGGCATCGGCAGGCGCGGTGGCCGCAGCTGGTGCGGCCTCTTTGGCGGGTGCGGCGGTCTGGGCAAACGAGGCCACGGACACAGCAGAAATCAGGGCAGCGGCAAACAAAGATTTGATCATGGTCATAACAATTTCCTGGCAGTGACAGTCGTGTGTGCTCCGACTTCCTAGAGCGAATCTGAATTGCGTTCAGACCTGCACCTACAACGGGCCCCGCCAACGCTGGTTGACCAGCTATACATTTCTTTATACAAGCCCGATCTGCCCCACCGGGCCTATTTGCCCAGCGCCTTCAGCGCCAGCTTGATGCCCTCGCTCACACCCACACTGGCGGGCAGGGCTTTGAGTGCCAACGCGGCTTCCTTGTCGCTGTAGCCCAGGGCCACCAGGGCCTGCAGGATGTCGACCTGGGCATCGCTGGTGGCGCCGGTGCGTACGCCGATGTCGGAACCCAGCTTGCCCTTGAGCTCCAGCAGCAGACGCTCGGCGGTTTTGGGACCAATGCCGGGCACCTTCTTGAGCCGCCCCACTTCTTGCAAGGTGATGGCCTGGGCCAGGTCGTCTACGCCCATGCCCGACAGCACGCTTAGCGCCGTGCGCGGCCCCACGCCACTGATCTTGATGAGCTGGCGAAAGGCATCGCGCTCACCCGGCGTGGCAAAGCCATACAGGATTTGGGCATCTTCGCGCACCACAAAGTGCGTCAGCAGCGTGACCTGCTCGCCCAGGCCCGGCAGGTTGTAGAAAGTGCTCATGGGTACATCCACGTCGTAGCCCACGCCGTGGCAGTCGATCAGCACCTGGGGCGGGTTCTTGGCGGCCAGCAGGCCTTGGAGTCGTCCGATCATGGGGTTCCTGGAGAGAAACCGCCATTGTCCATGACGCCGCACCCCGGCATTCGAGCGAAATGTGAGCGAATCTACGCCAGTGATTTGCTTCCATTTTGTTACATACATTGCATCCTGTACGAAGATGTAACCGGCCCCGGCCCCTACCATGGGCTTCTTTCAAGAAGGGAACTCCCATGGCTCTACAGACCCCGTTTTTTGGCAAGCGTGAACCCGAAGCTTTTGGCGTGCGCAACAACCTCGCCCAGGCACAGGCCCTGGCCCCGCGGCCCCAGCCCCTGCCCACCCCACCGGTGGCCGAGCCCGTGGACATTCCGGTCGACACGGTGGCCGTCCAGCCCCCGGCCAAAGCCACAGGCAGCACCCTCACCGTGGGCCCCAACATCAAGCTCAAGGGCGTGGAGATCACCGACTGCGACACGCTGGTGGTCGAGGGCACGGTCGAGGCGACCATGGATTCGCGCCTGATGCAGATCACCGCCGCCGGGGCCTTCAAGGGCTCGGCCGACATCGACATCGCCGAAATCCACGGGGCCTTTGACGGCGAGTTGACGGTGCGCGACAAGCTGGTGATCTACGCCACGGGCCGCGTCACCGGCAAAGTGCGCTACGGCAAGCTGGTGATCGAGGAAGGCGGCCAGTTATCGGGCGAAATCGCCTTTGGTACGGCCAAGACCGTACCGGTCAAAGCCCCACTGCAATCCATCGCAGCCTGAGGCGCGGGCTCAGCGCCCCGCCGTCTCCAGCCAGGCGTCGAGCTCCTGCGCAAGGGCATCGGTGGCGGCGGCCAGCGCCCGCACTCCACCGGGCGCGTCGGCACTGGGGGCCGGGCGCTGCACGCTGAAAGACCGTTGGGCCAACAGGCTGTCGCCCAGCGGCGTGTTCTCCAGCAGCGTGGCGCGCAGCCGCACCAGGCCGGTGCTGGCGGTGGGCGACTGGAATACCTGGGTAAATTCCTGCAGCTCGAGCCGCACCAGCCGCGGCGCGGGCCCGCTGGTACGCGCCAGCGCCGCGCTGTCGCCTGCCCCCAGCACCGCCCGGCGCTGGCCCAGTACATCGCGCAGCCGCTGGCCCACCAGTTGCGCGGGCGGCACGCTCCAGCGGGCCTGGGTGTAGGGGCGCAGTTGCTGGGCATCGGCATAGCCCAGCCGGTACACGACTGCGGTGCCACCGTCACTCAGCCCGGGCGCTTCCACGTCGGCCAGGGCCAAGGGTGGCAAGCTGGCAGTTGCCAACGCCGTAGTGGTGCCGGGACCAAAGTCGTACTGCACCGCCCGCAGCGGTTTGTCGGGCAGGGCCGAGCACGCGCCCAAGGTCAAAAATACCAAGCAAAACAGGCACTTTACGCCCATTCCATAAGCACAAGCAGCTCTTTTATCCATAGCAAATCCTAAGGGTTTCATGGTTGCGCAGCCGGGGCGACAAAACCCGCCTCGCCCGGGCCGGGCACCACCGCGCCGCCGCCAAAGATCAGCGACTGCGGCTGCTCGCTGATGCCGTTGACGGTGCGGCCCAGTTGCCGCGCCGCACGCGAGGCGTCGTCGGCCACGCGGTTGATGCGCGGCAGGGTGGCGCTGCCAAAGGTGTCGGCGGCGTGGGACAAGGCGCTCGAGCCGTCGGCCAGCCGGTCCATCACGCCGCCTTTTTCGTTCAGCCTGGCCGCTGTCTGGCCGATGGCGGCAAAACTGCCGTTGGCCGTGTCGGCGGCGGTTTGCAATGCGCGCATGGCCTGGTGGGTGTCGTCGGCGAGTGCCGGGATGCGGGCCAGCGCCGGGTCCAGCCGCTGGGCCACCGTCTGCTCCAGCCGGGCACTGAGCTGGGCCAGGCTGGTGGTGGCGTGGTCGGCGCTGGTCAGCACGCCAGTGAGCAGCTTCTGGTTTTCATCGCTGAGCAACTGGTTCAGGCGCAGCGATGCTTCGTCCACCTGGGCCAGGATGTGCGGCACCTGCTCGGTCAGCTTGCCGAGCTGCGAGGTCTCCAGCGGCAGGCGCGGCACGCCGCTGCGGCCAGGGGGCAGACGCTCCTGCGGCTGGCCCGCGTCGTCAATCTGCACAAAGGCCAGACCGGTGATGCCCTGGTAGCTCAGGGTGGCAAAGGCAGTGGGTGACAGCGGCGTGGTGTCGTCCACGGCGATGCGGATCAGCACATTGCCCGCCACGTCGGGGTCGAAGCCGATGTGGGTCACCTTGCCCACGGCCACGCCCTTGTAGCGCACGGCGGCCTGGGGCTGCAGGCCGGTGACCGGGTCGCGCGACGAGAGTTCATAAGGGTGGCTGCTGCCCGCGTCGCGGGTGAGCCAGACCGCCAGCGCCACCAGCAGCGCGGTAATGGCCAGCACAAACGCGCCCGCGGCCAGCGCGTGGGATTTATTTTCCATGGGGGAGATCTCCTTGGGGAATGGGAACTACGGGCAGCGGCGCCAAGGCACGCCGACCGCGTTCGCCCAGAAAAAAGTGTTCGATGAACGGGTGCGGGAAAGCCACCACCTCGGCGGGCGTGCCGGTGACCAGCACCTTTTTTTCGGCCAGCACGGCGACCCGGGTGCTCAGCGCAAACAGGGTGTCCAGGTCGTGCGTGACCATCACCACCGTCAGGCCCAGGCCCTGGTGCAGGGCGCGCAGCAGGGCCACAAATTCGTCGGCCCCGTTCGGGTCCAGCCCGGCGGTGGGCTCGTCCAGCAGCAGCAGCGGCGGGTCCATCACCAGCGCGCGGGCCAGGGCCACGCGTTTGACCATGCCGCCCGACAGATCGGCGGGCATCTTGTCGGCATCGGCAGGCTGCAAGCCGACCATTTGCAGCTTGACCAGGGCCGCGTCGCGCACCAGCGCAGCGGGCAGGGTTTTGAGCTCATTCAGTGGGAAAGCAATGTTCTCCAGCACGGTAAAGGCAGAAAACAGCGCCCCTTGCTGGAACAGCATGCCGACCCGGCTGGCCGCGCCGGTGCGGCCCAGTTCTGCGGCGGGCTGGCCCAGCACGCTGACCTGGCCCTGGGCCGGATGCTCCAGCCCCAGCATCTGGCGCAGCAGCACGGTTTTGCCGGTGCCCGAGCCGCCCACCAACGACAGAATTTCGCCGCGCTGCACAGTCAGCGCCAGGTCCTGGTGGATCACGACCCGGCTTTTGCCGCTGCCAAACGCGGTCTGCAGGCCCTGGATATCAACGATGGTGTCGGCATCCATGTCAGACCCCCACGTTCTTGAAAAGAATAGCAAACAGGGCATCCACCAGGATCACCACCGTGATCGAAGTCACTACCGAGGCGGTGGTGCCCTGCCCCAGGCTCTGGGTGTTGGGTTTGACGCGCAGGCCGCAGTGGCAACCCACCAGCGCGATCAGCAGGCCAAACACCGCCGACTTGAACACCGCCAGCCCCAGGTTGGCTACGCCCACCGCCCCCGGCAGCGCCTGCAAGAAGAAGGCGGGCGTGATGCCCAGCGCCAGGTCGGCCGCCAGCATGCCCCCGGCCAGTGCGGTCAGGGTGGTCCACACGCTGATCAGCGGCATGGCAATGGCCAGTGCAATGGCGCGCGGCATCACCAGCCGGTAGCCCAGCGGGATACCCATGACCCGCATGGCATCGAGCTCTTCGGTGACGCGCATCACGCCGATTTGCGCGGTGATGGCCGAGCCGGAGCGCCCGGCAATCAGGATGGCGGCCAGCATCGGCCCCAGCTCGCGCACCACCGACATGCCCAAAATGTTGACAATAAATGCCTCGGCCCCGAACTGGCGCAGCTGCTGCGAGGTAAGGTAGGCCAGCACCACGCCAATCAAAAAACCCACCAGCGCGGTGATCGGCAGGGCCATGGTGCCCATCTGGTACAGGTGGCCCGAAATATCCCGCCACGGCCCGGCCTGCGGGCGGCGCGCCAGGCGCAGCAGGTCCAGTGCCAACTGCCCCACCATGCGCAGCAGCACCACCCCCTGGGCCAGCCCCGCCAGCACCCACACCCCCAGCGCGTCAAAGTGCTGCGCCCAGCTGGTGGCGGGTACCGGGGGCGCGGTGGTGGAGAAGCCCGCCACCCGCTCCAGCAGGCTGCGCTGTGCGGGCAGCAGGTCGATCTGCGCCGGCCATTGGCGGCCCCAGTGGTTCCACAGCAGCTGCGCGCCCACGTGGTCCAGCCGCTCTACACCCACCAGGTCCCAGTGCGCCGACGGCGGCAGCGCCTGCAGCGCGGCGGTGGCGGCCCGCCACTGCGCTGGTACGGCCAGGTCGGCGGCCGCCCAGCGGCCCAATAGCCGTGCGGTCGGGCCAGGGGCGATGCGGGGGATGGAATCCAAATTCATAGGTCACCCCATCCTACCAACGCGCAGGGCCGCACCGGGTAGGACAAGCGCCTGAGAATGCGTTCCAAATGCGGGGTACAGGCGACAATAGAGCCATGATCCTTCGCCACACCTTTTCGCCTCCCAACAACACCCGGCTAGACCACCTGTGTGGCCCCATGGACAGCCACCTGCGCACCATCGAGGCGGCGCTGCAAATCTCCATCGCCCACCGCCACGAGCAGTTCAAGATCGACGGCCCCAAGCCCAAGGCGCAGCAAGCGCTGGAGCTGCTGCAGGCGCTGTACGAGCAGGCCGCGCGCCCGATCCGCCCCGACACCGTGCAACTCATGCTGGCCACCGACACCAGCGAAGGCGTCGACGGCCAGTCGCTGCAAACCCGGCGCGCCGACCTGCGTGCCCGCACGCCCAACCAGGCCACCTACCTGGAAAACATCGCCCAGCACGACATCACCTTCGGCATCGGCCCGGCGGGCACCGGCAAAACCTACCTGGCCGTGGCCTGTGCGGTGGACGCGCTGGAGCGTAGCGCGGTGCAGCGCATCGTGCTGACCCGCCCGGCGGTGGAAGCCGGGGAGCGCCTGGGCTTCCTGCCCGGCGACCTGAACCAGAAGATCGACCCGTATCTGCGCCCGCTGTACGACGCGCTGTACGAACTGATGGGCGCCGAAAAAGTGCAAAAAGCCTTTGAGCGCAACGCCCTGGAAGTGGCCCCGCTGGCCTTCATGCGCGGGCGCACGCTGAACAACGCCTTTGTGATCCTGGACGAGGCGCAAAACACCACGCCCGAGCAGATGAAGATGTTTTTGACCCGCATCGGCTTTGGCGCCAAGGCGGTGGTGACCGGCGACGTAAGCCAGATCGACCTGCCCAAAACCCAAACCAGCGGCCTGATCGATGCCGAACAGGTGCTGCGCCGCACCCAGGGCATTGCCATCTGCCGCTTCACCAGCGCCGACGTGGTGCGCCACCCGCTGGTGGCGCGCATCGTGGATGCGTACGACACCCGCGGCAAATCCGACAGCGTGCCGCGCAAACGTGCTAGCTCCTGAATTAATAGCTGCTCACGCTTATTTAATAAGCGCTAGAGCCCTAAGACATGCTTAAAAATCTACAACTCTCCCTGCAGTTCGGTGACCTGGCCGATGCGGCACTGCACCGCGCCGCCCTGCCCCGCCACAGCGTCAACCGTTGGATCCGCCATGCGTTACAAAGCGATGGCGAAATCACCGTGCGCATTGTCGACACCGCCGAAGGCCAGACCCTGAACCGTGACTACCGCCACAAAGACTACGCCACCAACGTGCTGACCTTCGACTACACCCAGGAGCCCACCGTGACCGCGGATCTGGTGCTGTGCGCCCCGGTGGTGGCCCGCGAAGCTGCAGAGAACGGTAAAACTCTGCAAGCGCACTATGCCCATCTGCTGGTCCACGGTACCCTGCATGCCCAGGGTTATGACCACGAAACCAGCGAAGCCGATGCGGTGGCCATGGAAGCCCTGGAAACACAGATTTTGGCCGGGCTGGGCATCGCCAACCCCTATGCGGCCTAAGTTGGAGTAAGTTGGAGAACACATGCGAACCCTTGTATCTACCCTCGCACTGGCTTTGTGCTGTGGTGCAGCCGGTGCCCAAAGCCTGGATGCCGCCCGCGCAGGCACGCTGAAAACCGTGCAGGGCACGGTGACCGTCACCAATGCCCAGGGCGCACGTACAGTCCACCCTGGCGACCCCGTGGCCGAGGCAGACAAGCTGCTCACCGGAACCAACGGCGCGGCCAGCGTGGTGATGCGCGACGGCACCACCCTGGTGCTGGGCCCCAGCAGCCAGCTCGATATCACCAGCTTCGCCTTCAACGGCACCACCCAAAAGGGCAATATGCTGCTCAGCCTGCTGCGCGGTAGCCTGCGCATGGTCACCGGGCTGGTGGGCAAGGGCAACCCCGATGCCGTCAAGATCACCACGCCCACCTCGGTGATTGGCGTGCTGGGCACCGACTTCATCGTTCGCGCCACCGGAGGCAAACCATGATGGGGCCCGCGCTGGTCGCCATCGGCGTTACCGTGATGGCCTTGCTGGCAGGCCGGGCCCTGCCGCCCACCTCGGAGGTGCTGCTGCTGCCCCAGGCCGACGGTTCGCCATCGTCGGTGGTGGTGGTGTCGGGCACCGACCGGCAAACGCTATCTGCCCCGTACCAGCGGGCCACCGCCGTACAAGGCCAAAAGCCCACGCAAGACAGCTTGGACCCGTTGGCCGTGCAACACGCCTACCCGGCACTGTTCAGCGCCATGCCGCCACCGCCGCAGCACTTCACCGTCTACTTTGAGCCCGGCGGTACCGAGCTCACCCCCGCGTCGCAGGCCGACCTGGCGACGATCATCGCGGCCGCCCAGCAACGCGCCGGAGCCGACATCCTGGTGATCGGCCACACCGATGCGCAGGGCGACGATGGCGAGAACGACGCCCTGTCGCTCCAGCGCGCCCAGCAAGTCCGCGACATGCTGCTGCGTGACCCCCAGGCGGTACAGGCCGACCTGATTGAGGCCCGGGGCCGCGGCAAGCGCGAACTGGCCATACCCACCGCCGACGGCGTAGCCGAAGCCCGCAACCGCCGGGTGGAAATTGTGCTGCGCTAAAGCTGGATGGGAATGGTCACCGGCCCGTCGTTGACCAGGTGCACCTGCATGTCGGCCCCAAACTGCCCGGTCTGCACGGGGCTGTGTGCCCTTTGGGCCTGGGCCACAAAGTAGTCGTACAGGCGCCGCCCCTCCTCAGGCGGTGCCGCAGTGGTGAAGCTGGGCCGGTTGCCGCCCGCCACGTCCGCCGCCAGCGTGAACTGGCTCACCACCAGCAGGCCACCGGCCACGTCTTGCAGGCTCCGATTCATCTTGCCTGCCGCGTCGCTGAAGATACGCAGCTTCAAGATCTTGGCCAGCAGCTTGTCGGCCTGCGCGTCGGTATCACCACGCTCGGCGCACAACAGCACCAGCAGGCCCTGGGTGATGGCACCCACGGTTTCGTCGGCGACCACCACACGGGCTTCGCGCACTCTTTGCAATACAGCTTTCATCGGCAAACGGCTTCTGGTTGGGAATTCGGTGGAGGCACAGGGGCCAGACTCTACCCGGCCAGACCGCCGCCGGACACGGAGGCACAATGCGCCCCATGTGGAAAACCGTACGGCACCCCGGTGCCTGGCTTGTGGCGTGGGCGGTGCTGGCGGCGCTGGGTGGCGTGGCGCTGGCCCGCCAAGAGTTGGTGCGCCAGCGCGAAGCCTTCGAGACCGACGCGCGCATTGCCCACCGGCTGCTGAGCCAGCGCGCAGTGCAACAAGACGCGGTGCTGGCCACACTGGCCTTGCTGCAGCCCACCGGCACGGCCGGGCCCACGGCGCAGCCCGAGCAGCGCCTGTCGTCGGTGTACCCGCAGATTCTGGAAGTGCAGCGCCGCGGCCCGGGCGAGGCCTGGCCTGTCACTCCACCCGCTGCGCAAGCCGCGCTGGCCGAGGCCGAGGCCGTTTCGCGCACCGGTCACCGGGTGGCGCTGGCAGCCGCACACCTGGCCACCGGGCGCTACCGGCTGGTCCTGGCGGCCAACCCGAACAGTTACGCGCTGCAGATCGATGTGGCCACCATGTTGCCCTGGAACGAATGGCCCATGCCGCGCGACACAACCCCGGTGCGCCTCACCCTGGAGCAGGACGGCCAGGTCTTTGTGGTGCAGCCCGGCCGCGTTGCGCAGGGTGGCTGGCGCTTCGAATTCCACAAGCACCTGGCCACCGACAGCCAGCCCTTCGACGTGTTCGCCCTGCGCCAGGTCGGCTGGGGCGAGCTGCCCTGGGCCTGGATGCTGGCCTGGGCGCTGGGCATGGCGGTACTGCTGGCCGCCCTGCAGAGCGCGTTGGCCCAGCGCGCCGCGCGCCGCCGCGCGGAAGAACTGCTGCGCCTGGGCCAGGTGGCGCGGCTCAACACCTTGGGCGAGCTCGCCGCCGGCATGGCCCATGAACTGAACCAGCCGCTGACCGCCGTGCTGGCCAACACCCAGGCCGCGCGCCGCCTGCTGGATGAAGACCCGCCCGAGCTGGACACAGCCCGCCACGCCATGGTGCAGGCGGTGGAGCAGGCCCGGCGCGCCTCCACGGTGGTGGGTCGGCTGCGCCGCGCGGTGGAGCGGCCCGACCTGGCAGGCCCGCTGTCCCCCGTCAAGCTGCAGGACGCGGTGCGCGAAGCCTTGTACCTGCTGGAGCCCGAAAGCGCACGCCGTGGCATCGCACCCACCGTGCAGGCCCCGGCACAGGATGTGGTGGTGCTGGCCGACCGCGTGGCGCTGGAGCAGATCGTGCACAACCTGGTGATGAACGCGCTTCAGGCGCTGGAGCAGGTACCCCCAGGCCAACGGCGCCTGGCCCTCACGATTTCCAGCGATGCACATCTGGGCAGCCTGACGGTGCAGGACAGCGGCCCCGGCATCCCGCCCGATGTCTTGCCGCGCATCTTTGAGCCGTTTTTCTCGACCCGCCAGGGCGGCCTGGGGCTGGGCCTGAACCTGTGCGAAACATTGGCAGGCAGCATGGGCGGCAGCCTGGTGGCCACCCCTGTCGCACCCCATGGCGCGGCGCTGCACCTGTCCCTTCCCTTGTCCGCATGAACACCACCCTGTCCCCCCTGGTCCACCTCATCGACGACGACGCGGCCGTACGCGACAGCCTGGCCCTGCTGATCGGCACCGTGGGCCTGCGCGTGCAGACCTGGGCCGACCCGCAGGCTTTCCTGGCGCAGTTCGACCGGCAAGGCATCGGCGCCATCGTGCTGGACGTGCGCATGCCGGGCATCAGCGGCCTGGCGGTGCTCGACACCCTGGTGGCGCAGGGCGTGGACCAGCCGGTGGTCATGCTCACCGGCCACGGCACGGTGGAGATGTGCCGCCGCGCCTTCAAGGCCGGTGCGGCCGAGTTCCTGGAAAAGCCGGTGGACGACGAGGCGCTGATCGAGGTGCTGCAGAACGCGGTGCGCCAGCATGTGCGCTCGCGCGAACGCCACCAGGCCGACCGGCAGGCGCGCGAGCGGTATGCGCAGCTGTCGGAGCGCGAGCGTGAGGTGCTGGGCCTCATCGTTTCGGGCCTGACCAACAAGGAAATCGGCCGGGTGCTGGCCGTGTCGCCGCGCACGGTGGAGACGCACCGCGCCAACCTGTTCGCCAAGCTGGGGGCCGAATCGCTGGCGCAACTGATCCGCCGCTACGCCGCGCTGGCCGACGAGGCATCCTGATGCAGGCCAAGTGACTCCGTAGAACTACGGAGGCTGTGGCGTAGCCGTACGCATAGGCAATACGGGCGCGTTTTTGTAAAGTTCTCCCACGGTTGATCGAACCGCTTCACCCCGGAGACCCTTATGAAAAACACCACCTGCCTCGCCGCCCTCGCCCTCGTCTGCATCGCGGGCACGGCCAACGCCCAGGCCGTGCGCACCGAGCGCAATATGTCGCTGGACCTGGCCAACCAGATCGCCGCATCCGCCGTGGCCAGCTGCGCCGCCAACGGCTATGCCGTGTCCGCCACCGTGGTGGACCGCGCAGGCGGTGTGCGCGCCGTGCAGCGTGCCGACAACGCAGGCCCCCACACCCTGGGTGCGAGCCAGCAAAAAGCCTTCACGTCGGCTTCGGCCAAGAACACCACCCTGGCCATCATGGAAACCAGCCAGAAGAACCCCGGCGCGGCCAACCTGGTGGACATTCCGGGCTACCTGCTGCTCGGCGGCGGTGTGCCAGTGAAGGTGGGCAACGAGGTCATCGGCGCCGTGGGCGTGGGTGGCGCACCGGCTGGCAACCTTGACGAGCAGTGTGCGCTGGCCGCCATCGACCATGTCAAAGACTTGCTGAAATAAGCCCCTAGCGCTTATCCCATATGCACAAGCTGCTACACATTTTGGGGTTTTCAGGTGTTTGCCTGCTGGCGAATGCCTGCCTGGCCCAGGTCGCCCCCAGCCCCGCGCAAATCGCCCAGTACCAGGGCCTGCACGCGGCAGCCCAGCGTGGCGACTTGGCCAAAGCCGAAAAACTCATCGCCCAAAAGGTGGACCTGAACGCCCGCGACGCCCAGGGCCGCACCCCGTTGCAGGTCGCCACCTTCGCGCGGCATGGGGAACTGGTCCGGGCACTGGCCCAGGCCGGTGCCGATCTGTCGCTGCTGGAAAACGACCGCTACGACGCGGTGACCATCGCCGCCGTGGCCGACGACGAAGCCACGCTGGCCACCCTGCTCTCGCTGGGCGCCAGCGCAAAGCTCACCACCAGCCGGTACGACGGCACGGCGCTGATCGCCGCGGCCCACCTCGGGCATGACGGCGTGGTCAGGCAACTGATCGCTGCGGGTGCGCCGCTGGACCATGTAAACAACCTGCACTGGACGGCGGTCATCGAATCCATCGTGCTCGGCGACGGTGGCCCACGCCACCAGCGCACGCTGCGCGCGCTGGTCGATGCCGGAGCCAACCTGCAACTCGCCGACCGCCAGGGCAACACGCCGCTGCAGTTGGCCCGCACCCGGGGCTTTGCCGAGATGGTGGCAATGCTGGAAAAAGCCGGGGCCAGGCCCTGAGGATGTGCCGTCAGGCCAGTGTTACGCGGGCGAACTTGCGTTTGCCCACCTGCACCACATAGGTTCCGGCGCCCAATTTCAGGCCCTTGTCGCTGACCACGCTGGAGTCCACGCGCACGCCACCGCCGTCGACCAGGCGGTTGCCTTCACCGCTGCTGGCCGCCAGATTGGCCATCTTCAGCAGCGCAGCAATACCAACCGCCGCGCCGCCTTCACCCAAGGGCAGGCTGAGCTCGGCAATGTCATCCGGCACGCCACCCTTGCTACGGTTGTTGAAATCCTGCTCGGCCGCATCGGCAGCAGCCGCACTGTGGAAGCGTGCGGTGATTTCCTTGGCCAGCGCCACCTTGGCGTCCTTGGGATTGCGACCGCCCTCCACTTCCGCCTTGAGCGCGGCGATTTCGGCCTCGCTTTTGAACGACAGCAGGGTGTACCAGCGCCACATCAGCACGTCGGAAATGCTCAATACCTTGGCGAACATGGTGTTGGGCTCTTCGCTGATGCCGATGTAGTTGTTCTTGGACTTGGACATCTTCTCTACGCCGTCCAGGCCTTCGAGCAGTGGCATGGTCAGAATGCACTGCGGCTCCTGGCCGTATTCGGCCTGCAGGTGGCGGCCCATCAGCAGGTTGAACTTCTGGTCGGTGCCACCCAGTTCCAGGTCGCTCTTGAGCGCCACCGAGTCATAGCCCTGCATCAGCGGGTACAAGAACTCGTGCACCGCGATCGACTGGCCGCCGTGGAAGCGGTCGTGGAAGTCGTTGCGCTCCATCATGCGGGCCACGGTGTAGCGCGACGCCAGCTGGATCATGCCGCGTGCACCCAACGGCTCGCTCCATTCACTGTTGTAACGGATCTCGGTCTTGGCCGGATCCAGCACCAGGCTGGCCTGCTTGTAATAGGTCTCGGCGTTGGTCTTGATCTGCTCGGGCGTCAGCGGCGGGCGGGTGCTGTTGCGCCCGCTCGGGTCACCAATCAGCGAAGTGAAGTCGCCGATCAGGAAGATCACGGTGTGGCCCAGGTCCTGCAACTGGCGCATCTTGTTGAGCACCACGGTGTGGCCGATGTGGATGTCGGGCGCGGTCGGATCCAGGCCGAGCTTGATGCGCAGCGGCACGCCCGTGGCCTCGGAACGGGCCAGTTTTTTGACCCAGTCTTCTTGCGGAATCAGCTCGTCGCAGCCACGCAGCGTCACCGCCAGGGCTTCTTTCACACGATCTGTTACAAGAAATGAGCCACTCAACTTTACCTGTGCGGGTTGATTCATAAGGGTTTTTCAGTGTTTTATCGGTTGTGGCCCACGCAGGGCACCGTTATACTCGCGGACTCGCTGTAACCCCTGATTTTAGTGGTGCGTTGCCTGATAGGCCGCCCCCAGACTGAACTTCCAGGCCGCACAGCACGATATCCAAGCTGCTCCCCAGCACCCACATTCGTTAGGACCCCCAGTTTTGAACCACGGTCTCCCAACCGTCAGCGATCGTTTGTCATCCCTGTTGCAACGCCACCCCAAGCACCTTACCGCGCTGGTGGCAGCCCTGTTGCTGGGCGGAGGCGGCGGCGCATTTGCCGTTGCGTCCTTAGGCCCGGATGCCGCTGACCTTCCCATCCAACAAATTTCCGAGGTAGTGCAGCCGCTGGCCCTGCAAGAGCAGGCCAATGCGCTCGACTCCCACAGTTTCAACCTGTTCCGCACCGATACCACCCGCTCCAGCGACACGGCCAAGTCCTTGCTGCAGCGCCTGGGCATCGACGATGCAGAGGCCGTGGCGTTTTTGCGCAGCGACACGCTGGCCAGCAAGGCCCTGCTGGGCAAGGCGGGCCGTGTGGTCCACGCTGAAGCCAGCGACAACCACGCATTGCGCAGCCTGAGCGTGCGCTGGAGCCCTTCCAACGACGGCGTTTTTGAGCGCGTAGTGGTGGAAAAAACGGCACAAGGCTTGCGCTCGCGCATCGAAACCGCCGACCTGCAAAACACCAGCCGCCTGGCCGGTGGTACGGTGCGCAGCTCGCTGTTTGCCGCCACCGACGAAGCCGGTATCCCCGACGCGGTAGCCACCCAACTGGCAGACATCTTCGCCAGCGACATCGACTTCCACCGCGGCCTGCGCAAGGGCGACCACTTTTCGGTGGTCTATGAAACCGCCGAGGCCGATGGCCAGGTGGTGCGTACCGGCAAGGTGCTGAGTGCCGAGTTCACCAACAACGGCAAAACCTACCAGGCTATGTGGTTCACCGAGCCAGGCAAAAAGGGCAACTACTACACGCTGGACGGCCAAAGCCTGCGCCGCTCGTTCCTGGCCTCGCCGGTGGAGTTTTCGCGCATCACCAGCGGCTTCAGCATGCGCATGCACCCGATCCTGAAAAACTGGCGCGCCCACCTGGGTGTGGACTACGCCGGAGCCACCGGCACACCGGTGCGCACCGTGGGCGACGGCGTGGTGGAGTTTGCCGGGGTGCAAAACGGCTACGGCAACGTCATCATCGTCAAACACCAGAACCAGAACGAAACCGTCTACGCCCACCTGAGCCAGATCAATGTGCGCGCCGGCCAAGCCGTCAGCCAAGGTGACCATATCGGTGCGGTGGGTGCAACCGGCTGGGCGACGGGCCCGCACCTGCATTTTGAATTCCGTGTCAACGGCGTGCACCAGGACCCGCTGACCATTGCCCGGCAGAACGACAGCCAGCCCGTGTCGCCCACGGCCAAGGCCAATTTCAACCAGTTGTCCAGCGTGATGCGCCAGCAACTGTCGGCCGCCATGTCGATCCAGCAGGCCAGCGCCGACTAGTCCCGTGGCTGAAAGGTTCATCGGCCTGATGTCCGGTACCTCGCTGGACGGCGTGGACGGCGTGCTGGTGGACTTTGCCGCTGGTCGCATGCAGGTACAGCAGTACGCCACCCTGCCCTTTGCGCCTGCGCTGCGGGCCGAGTTGCTGGCACTCAACACCCCCGGCGACAACGAACTTCACCGCACGGCCCTGGCATCCAATGGGCTGGTCGGCGTCTACGCCGCAGTGGTGCAGCAACTGCTGGAGCAGGGCAACACCCGCGCCGCACAGGTCCAGGCCATCGGTGCCCACGGCCAGACGGTGCGGCACCGCCCGCAAGAATTCGACGGTACCGGCTACACCCTGCAACTCAACAACCCTGCGCTGCTGGCCGAGCTGACCGGCATCACGGTGGTGGCCGACTTCCGCAGCCGCGACGTGGCCGCGGGTGGCCAGGGTGCGCCGCTGGTGCCCGCCTTCCACCAGCAGGTGTTTGGCCGCAAGGGCGAAGCGGTGGCCGTGCTGAACATCGGTGGCATCTCCAACCTTAGTCTGCTGGACGGGCAGATCCTGGGCTTTGACTGCGGCCCCGGCAATGCCCTGATGGACCATTGGTGCCAGTTGCACACTGGGCAGGCATTTGACGCAGACGGGGCCTGGGCCGCCAGCGGCACGGTCCATCGCGCTCTGCTGGCCGCCCTGCTGGACGAGCCCTACCTGGCCAAAGCCCCGCCCAAAAGCACAGGCCGCGATCTATTCAACCCGCCTTGGCTGACCAGCAAACTGCGGGGCTTTGCCGGACTGGCCCCGGCCGACGTGCAGGCCACATTGACAGAATTGACTGCCAGGGCAATATCCATGGGCGTGACAAGCTATGGAAAAAATAGCAATTTACTCATCGTGTGCGGTGGCGGCGCGTTGAACGGCACTTTGATGCAGCGCCTGCAAACCCTGCTGCCTGGGATGCAGGTGCAGTCGTCTGCCGCGCACGGCCTGCCGCCCTTGCAGGTCGAGGCGGCGGCCTTCGCCTGGCTGGCCCGCCAGACGGTACGGGGATTGCCGGGCAATCTGGCCAGTGTCACGGGCGCCCGCGGCGAACGCGTGCTGGGCGCCATTTACCCCGCTTAGTGGTTGTCGGCGTGGGTGGTGCCGGTGCCCCGCACATCGGGCGATAGCTGCCAGAAAATCCATGCGGAAGCCAGCGTCATCAGCCCCATGGTGGCAAACGTGGCGTGGAAGGCGTCCAGTGTCTGCGCAGCACCTGCCCCCTCAAAGTAACCGGTAAAGCCCGCCAGCACGGCCCCAGCGGCCGCCACACCCATACTCATGGCCAGCATCTGCACCATCGACAGCAAGCTATTGCCGCTGCTGGCCAGGGGGCCGTCCAGGTCTTTCAGGGTGACGGTGTTCATGGCGGTGAACTGCATGGAGTTCACCGCGCCAAAAATGGCCAGTTGCACCAGTTTCAACCACAGCGGCTGACCGGGCGTGGCCAGCGCGAAGCTGGCCATACTTAACCCCACCAGCACGGTATTAAGCACCAGCACCAGGCGGTAGCCCAGCCGGGTAATGAGCCGGGTGGCCAGGGTCTTGGTGACCATGCCCGCCAAGGCCACGGGTAGCATCATCATGCCCGCCTGGGCCGGCGAATAGCCCATGCTGACCTGCAGCAGCAAGGGAATCAAAAATGGCATGCAACTGCTGCCAATGCGCGCGAACAGATTGCCCAGTAGGCCGATGGCCAGCGAGGGAATGGCAAACAGCCGGGGCGAAAACAGCGGATCGGGCTGGCGCATGGCATGCAGCCAATAGGCCACCAGGCTGGCCAGTCCAAATATCAGCAGCACCAGCACGGTCGCCTGGCGCAGCCCCAGCTCCGACAGCCCGTCCAGCGACAGCGACAAGGCCACCATGCCAAACGACAGCATCGCGTAGCCGCCCAGGTCAAACCGCTTGGACACCACCCGCAGGCCTTCGGGCATGAAAGCCAGCGTGGCGGCGCAGCCAAGCACACCGACCGGCAAGTTGATCAGGAAAATCCAGTGCCAGGTGGTGTACTCCACCAGCCAGCCGCCCAGCGTGGGGCCGATCAGCGGGCCGATCAAGCCCGGCAAGGCCACGAAGCTCATGGCCTTCAAAAACTGCTCACGCGGAAAAGCCCGCAGCACCGCCAGCCGTCCCACCGGCAGCAACAACGCCCCGCCAATCCCCTGGACAATGCGCGACAGCACCAGTTGCGTCAGGCTGTGCGACACCGCGCATAGCAAGGAACCCAAAGTAAACAACACAATCGCCGACACAAACAGGCGGCGGGTGCCAAAGCGGTCGGCCATCCAGCCCGAGGCCGGAATCAACATGGCCATGGTCAGCGAATAGGCCACCACCACCGACTGCATGCGCAGCGGGCTGACGCCCAGACTGGCCGCCATGGCCGGCAAGGCGGTGTTGACGATGGTGGCGTCCAGCGTCTGCATGAAAAACCCGATCGCGACCAGCCACAGCAGGCGTTGGTTGGATGCGTCTTGTTGCATGGTTTTTGGTCACCCACAAAAAAGCCGCCCTCGGGCGGCTGTTTTTGACACGCTCGGCGTTTACGCCGAGAAGCTGGAGCCGCAGCCGCAGGTGCTGGTGGCGTTGGGGTTCTTGATGACGAACTGGGCACCTTGCAGGTCTTCCTTGTAGTCGATCTCGGCACCCAGCAGGTACTGGTAGCTCATGGCATCGATCAACAGCGACACACCGTTCTTGGTCATGGTGGTGTCGTCTTCGTTGGTGATCTCATCAAAGGTAAAACCATACTGGAAGCCGGAGCAGCCGCCACCCTGCACAAACACCCGCAATTTCAGATCCGGATTGCCTTCTTCGGCGATCAGGTCGGCCACCTTGGCGGCGGCGCTGTCGGTGAAGACGATGGGGGTAGGCATTTCGGTCTGGATGTTTTCAGCAAGGGCGCTCATGGGGTACTCCGTTATCAGTTGGGTGCGATGCTACTGTAATTCCCGACTCAAGTTGCGGGGCAAACAATTTGCCGGTATTGGCAGTGCGGTCTTTTCAAAAGCAAAAACCGCCGAAGCCCGAAGGCTTGGCGGTTTTTGCGTCGCACAGATGCGAAAAGCTTAACGCTTGGAGAACTGCTTGCGACGGCGAGCACCGTGCAAACCGACCTTCTTACGTTCGACTTCGCGCGCATCACGCGTCACGAAACCGGCTTTGCTCAGCTCGGGCTTGAGCGTAGCGTCGTAGTCGATCAGGGCGCGGGTAATGCCGTGGCGGGTAGCGCCAGCCTGGCCGGACTCGCCACCACCGTGCACATTCACCATCACGTCGAAAGTTTCGGCGTGGTTGGTCAGTACCAGGGGTTGCTTGCAAATCATGATCGAGGTAGCACGACCGAAGAACTCGGTGATGTCTTTACCGTTGACCTTGATCTGGCCGGAGCCTTTTTTCAGAAACACACGTGCGACGCTGGATTTGCGACGGCCGGTGCCATTGTTCCAATCACCAATCATCAGAAATACTCCTTAGATGTCCAGCACTTTAGGCTGTTGGGCGGTGTGTGGGTGCACAGCACCACCGTACACCTTGAGCTTCTTGATCATGGCGTAGCCGAGCGGGCCCTTGGGCAGCATGCCCTTGACGGCTTTTTCCAAAGCGCGGCCTGGGTGTTTGGCTTGCATGTCGCGGAACGAGATGGCAGAGATGCCACCTGGGTAACCGGAATGGCTGTAGTAAATCTTGTCAGTCGACTTGGCGCCGGTGACACGCAGCTGGGCTGCGTTGATGATGACGATGAAGTCACCGGTATCGACGTGAGGCGTATAAATGGCCTTGTGTTTGCCGCGCAAACGGAGAGCAACTTCGCTGGCTACTCGTCCGAGGACCTTGTCGGTCGCGTCAATCACAAACCACTCATGCACTACGTCAGCGGGTTTTGCGCTGAAAGTTTTGGTCATGAATTTTCTCTTTGAAAGAATGGTTTGGCCAACCCAAGAGGTTGGCGTTCTAGCAGTCCTTTTCCACGGTCGGCGTCTCTCTAGTGGAGATCTCTTAGGTGGGGTTTAAAGCTTCGCCGCGGGACTGGCTATTCGCTGCGAAGCCTTTGATTATACAAAGTCGCGGGCGATACCGTCAAATTAGCGTCTAACGCCGATTTTGCTGAGGGGCCTGCAGGCTCTGCGCATTCTCAATACAGACCGGCAAGGCGGCAAATTCCGGCTTCTGGCACTCCCGGTACAAACACATCGGACGGGTGAGAAAATTGTTGTCAGTGCACAGAAACACGGCAGTGTTGCCTCCCGGGGATGCGCGGTGGCGCTGGGCCAGATGGGCCGAAACCACTTCGTCGGCAGGGACCGATGCCGGCGGCATCACTTTCACCTTGGCCGTTGCGGTGGTTTTGCGCGGCGGCACCAGCGGTGACGAAGCGGCCTGCACAGGCGCCGCAACCAGTGGCGGCATCGGCTCTGCCACGGCTACGGATGGCACAGCGGGAAGCGTCGGCGCCAACATGGCCAACTTGGGCTCAGGGGTTGGCATTACGGCCACAGACCGCGGCAGATCGGCTGGTCGCCTCCACACCGCCGTACCGACACCGGCTACCAGCGCCAGCGCGGCCACCACGACCCACACCCGGGCCCGGCGGGGGCCTGGCGCCCCCTGGGGCGCCGTCAGCGGGCCCAGCAGCTCCAGCGGCCTGTCCACCGACGGGCGGGGCGGGTACACAAACTGGGTGGGCAACTCGGCCAGGTCGATCGGCACCGGCAGCGCCCACTCGCGCGGCGCAGGCTTCCAACCCAGTCCCATCTCAGCACGCCAGTCAAATTGGGCCATTTCCGCCGACGGGTGCAAGTCCATGGCATGGGCAAAGGCCTGGACCGTCTGCGGACGGTCTTCGGGGCGGATCGCCAGGCTCTGGTCGATCGCCGCCACGAACGCAGGCGAATAGGCTTGGCCGTGCTCGGCCTGCGCAGCCAGCGCGACCATCTGCATGCTGGGCATGCGGTCCCGCAGCACCCGGAACGTGGCGGGCAGCGGCAAGGTGTTTGCCACGCAGCCATGCACCACCGCTGCCAGCGCGTACAGGTCGCTCCAAGGCCCTTGCACCATGTCACGTGCATCGGCGTACTGCTCGATGGGCGCGTAGTTCACCTTCAGCACGGCGGTGTGCCGGGGGCCCAGGTCACCAATCGCCCGGCGGGCCGCGCCCAGATCCAGCAGCACCGGTGGGCCACTGTCTTGCAGGAAAATATTTTCGGGCGACACATCCCGGTGCACGGTGTGGCTGTCGTGCAGCAGTTTCAGCGCCTGCAGCACCGACCACAGCACCTGGCGCAGCCAGTCTTCGGAGGGCGGGCTGCGCATCTGGCCCCGGGCCTGCTTGAGCGTCATGCCGCTGTACAGGGGCATCACCATGTAGGCCGTATTGTTCGCCTCCCAGAAGCGAAGAACCTTGACCAGCGAAGGGTGGTCAAACTGCGCCAGCAGCCGCGCCTCGGCCACAAACGACTGCAAACCGGCCTGGTAGCTGGCGCCATCCAGCGATGATCGGATGCCAACGGTGACACCCCCTGCGCGTCCGGCCAAAGCCGTTGGCATGTATTCCTTGATGGCCACCGACCGGTGCAGGGAATGGTCATAGGCCTCGTAGACCATGCCAAAGCCGCCCACACCCAGCAGGCGCACCAGCTCAAACTCACCCAGCCGCGTGCCACTGGGCAGGGCGTCAGAATGCAAAATCGGAAGGTGGGCGGAATCGGACATACGCGGAAATGGTCGCTTAGCCCCTTAGTTTAGTGCGCAGCCTGACACAGCACCGGCCCGCCTCGTTACCATAGGGGCCTATGTTTAGTTACCGCCACGCCTTCCACGCAGGCAACCACGCCGATGTGCTCAAACACACGGTGGTGATTGCCGCCCTCAAACACCTGACCGAAAAAGACCCGGCCCTGGCCGTGCTGGACACCCATGCCGGTGCCGGTCTGTACCGGCTCGACGGCGACTACGCCGAAACCAGCGGCGAGGCGGCCAATGGCATTTTGAAGCTGCTGGCCGATCCTGAACCGGGCCAGCCGCCCCTGGTGCCCGCACCCGCGCTGCAAGACTACCTGGACATGGTCGCCAGCTTCAACAAGTCGGGCGGCAAAAAGGTCTATCCCGGCTCGCCTTTCATCATGCAACAGCTGTTACGCGACCACGACCGGCTCAAGCTGTTTGAACTGCACCCCACCGACAGCAAAACCCTGTCGGCCAACATCGCCCAGCTGTCTGCCGGGCGACAGATCGCGGTGTTCCGCGAAGACGGTTTTGAAGGCATCCGCAAATTCTTGCCTCCACCCAGCCGCCGTGCTTTCCTGCTGTGCGATCCCAGCTATGAAATCAAGAGCGATTACAGCCTGGTGACCGAGATGATCGCCAACAGCCTGAAACTGTTTGCCACCGGCACCTATGCCGTCTGGTACCCCATCATCCCGCGCCCCGAAGCCCACGACCTGCCGCGCAAGCTCAAGACCCTGGCCACCAAGGCCGGCAAGAGCTGGCTGCACGCCACCCTGACCGTCAAGTTCAGCAAGCTCACCACCGATGCTGACGGCGAAGTCAAGCGGCCCGGCCTGCCCGCCAGCGGCATGTTCCTGATCAACCCGCCGCACACCCTGAAAGCCGCGCTCAAGCCCGCGCTGGCGCAGATGGTGGAACGGCTGGGGCAAGACAAACACGCTACTTCGACCCTGGATTCGGGCGGCTGAGCGCGTAAGCCGATGGTTGGACCGTGGAAACTCAGGCAGGTATGCAACCGGGTGTTTCCTCCAATCCCGAATCCAAGGAATTCGCTTAATATCTTGACCAAATGATCAAGAAATTGCCCCAAACTGGCAAGTTTATTGCTTGATGTTTTGGCCTTATTTCATCCACCACCCACCTGCCTGCCATGAAACTCACTTCCATCTCTCTCGCTGTAGCCACTGCATTTTGCGCCCTCAGCGCACACGCGGCCGACCCCAAATTGGCGCTGGTCTATGGCAGCGGCGGCAAGTTTGACAAATCGTTCAACCAGTCGGCTTACGAAGGTGCCGAGCGCTTCAAGAAGGAGACCAAGATCGGTTACCTGGAAGCCTCCATCACCTCCGACGCGCAAAGCGAGCAGGTGCTGCGCCAGATGGCCCGCAAGAACGTCGACCTGGTCGTGTCCATCGGCTTTTCGATGACCAACGCGGTCACCACGGTGTCCAAAGAGTTCCCCAAGGTCAAGTTCATGATCATTGACGACGTGGTCAATGGCGACAACGTCAGCTCCGTCACCTTCAAGGAACAAGAAGGTTCCTATTTGGTCGGTGTGGCCGCGGCGCTGGCCAGCAAGTCGCAGAAAGTCGGCTTCATCGGCGGTATGGACGTACCCCTGATCCGCGCTTTTGGCTGCGGCTATGCGCAGGGCGCCAAGTCGGTAGACCCCAAGATCGACGTGACGCAAAACATGGTTGGCACCACCCCCGCCGCCTGGAGCGATCCGGCCAAGGGTGGCGAACTGGCCCGCGCGCAGTTTGACCGGGGCGTCGACGTGGTGTTTGCCGCCGCCGGTGGCAGCGGCATGGGAGCACTGCAGGCCGTCAAGGACAAGGGCAAACTCGGCATTGGAGTCGATTCCAACCAGAACCCGCTCTACCCCGGCTTCATCCTGACCTCCATGCTCAAGCGCGTGGACAACGCCACCTACGACGGCTTCATGAGCGTCAAAAATGGCACCTGGAAGGCTGGCGTCGTCAGCAAGGGCCTGATTGAGGGCGGCGTGGACTGGGCACTAGATGCCAACAACCGCAAACTGATCACCCCCGCGATGGAAGCCAGCATCAAACAGGCCGCTGCCGACATCAAGTCTGGCAAGGTCAAGGTAGTCGACTACCGCACCGGCAACAGCTGCCCCGTCTAACCGGGGGCGTGTTGACTGCGCAAGAAGGCGGCACCCTGCCGGGGGTGCCGGTCGTCGAATTCCAAGGCATTTCCAAACAGTTTGGGGCCGTCAAGGCCAACGCCCAGGTCAGCTTCAAGGTCCGCAAAGGCTCCATCCACGGCATCGTGGGTGAAAACGGCGCGGGCAAATCCACGCTGATGAGCATCCTGTACGGCTACTACCAGGCCGACAGCGGACACATTTTGCTCAATGGCCAGCCTGCCCCCATGCGCAACAGCCAGGAAGCCATCCAACGCGGCATCGGCATGATCCACCAGCACTTCATGCTGGTGGACAGCTTTACCGTGCTGGAGAACATTTTGCTGGGCGTGGAAGGCGCGCTGGTGCTGGATGCGCCTTTCAAGGCGGCCGAACAACGCCTGCGCGCCTTGGGTGCCGAGTACAACCTGGAAGTCGACCCCAACGTGCGGGTCGAAAACCTGTCGGTGGGTGCGCAGCAGCGGGTGGAGATCCTGAAGCTGATCTACCGTGGCGCCGACATTTTGATTCTGGACGAGCCCACCGCCGTCCTGACTCCGCAAGAAACCGACTCCCTGTTTGCCATCCTGCGCGTGTTCCGCGACCAGGGCAAAACCATCATCCTGATCACCCACAAGCTGCAAGAAATTTTTGCGCTGACCGACCGCGTCACCGTGATGCGCGCGGGCACCGTGGTGGGCGAGGTCGATACCGCCACCAGCAGCCGCGAGGCCGTGGCCAGCCTGATGATTGGCCGCAGCATCGAATCCACCCTGTCGCGCGGCCCCTACCAACCCGGTGCCGCCGTGCTGGAGGTGCAGCACCTGAGCCTGCACAACGTCCAGGGCGTAAAGCTGCTGGACGACCTGAACTTTTCGGTGCGTGCCGGAGAAATCGTGGCCGTGGCAGGGGTCTCGGGCAACGGCCAGTCCGAGCTGCTGGAAGTGCTGGCGGGCATGCGTCTGCCCAGCAGCGGCGACATCCGCTACAAGGGCCAACCCTTGCCCTTCAAGGGGCGGCGCGATGCCGATGGCCTGCCCGCGGTGTACCGCACACTGGGCATTGCCCACGCGCCCGAAGACCGCTTGCGCGAAGGCCTGGTCAAAGCCAACTCGGTGGCCCTGAACACCCTGCTGGGACACCAGAACGACCGCCTGTTCCACTCCGGTTGGCTGCTCAACCCGCAGGCCATCCTGGCGCATGCCAAAAAGCTGATTGCCGAATTTGACGTGCGCCCCACCGACCCGACCCTGCGCGTCGGCCTGCTGTCGGGCGGCAACCAGCAAAAAGTGGTGCTGGCGCGCGAGATAGCGGCACAGCCTGCTCTCATTTTGATAGGGCAACCCACCCGCGGCGTGGACATTGGCTCGATCGAGACCATCCACCGCCGCCTGCTGGCATTGCGCGACGCGGGCATCGCCATCGTGCTGGTGTCGGTGGAGCTGGAAGAAATCCGCGTGCTGGCCGACCGCATTCTGGTGATGTGTGGCGGCAAGATTACCGGCGAACTGGCCGCGGGAGACTTTGACACCACCCGCATCGGCCTGATGATGGGCGGCGTGACGCACTAAATTTATGAACCCACACAACCTCCCCGGCTGGGCCACCAACCTGCTGTTGCCCATCCTGAACCTCATCTCGGCCATGCTGGTGGCGGGCGTGGTGATCTACGCCCTGGGCGAAAGCCCCACCGAGTCGCTGGGCATCCTGGTCAACAGCGCCTTCCTCAACCCCGAGGGGCTGGGTTACACCCTGTTTTACGCCACCACCTTCATCTTCACCGGGCTCGCCGTGGCCTTTGCGCTGCACGCCGGCCTGTTCAACATCGGCGGCGAAGGCCAGATGTACATCGGCGGCCTGGGCATGGCCCTGGTGGTGCTGAACATGGACGCGGCCTGGAGCCCCTGGCTGGTGATTCCGCTGGCCATCCTGATGAGCACCCTGTTTGGCGCGGCCTGGGCGTTTTTGCCGGGCTACCTGCAAGCCAAGCGCGGCAGCCACATCGTGGTGACCACCATCATGTTCAACTTCATCGCCGCGTCGCTGATGAACTACATCATCGTCAGCCTGCTGATCCCGGTGGGCCAGCAAAGCACCTCCAGCCGCCAGTTTGCCGAAGCCACCTGGCTGCCCCGGCTCAACGAATGGCTGCCGGTGCTGGGCCAAACCCCCGTCAACATCAGCTTTGTGCTGGCGCTGGCCGCGCTGGGCCTGTACGCGCTGGTGATGTGGCGCACCTCCTGGGGCTACGGCGTGAGCACCGTGGGCCTGAACCCGTACGCGGCCCACTACGCGGGCATTTCCATCAAGGGCACCATCATCGGCGTGATGGCCGTATCGGGCGCGCTGGCGGGCATGGCGGCCGTCAACAGCCAGATGGGCTCGTCCCACAACCTGGGCCTCAACTTCACGGCGGGCGCGGGTTTCATCGGCATTGCGGTGGCCCTGATGGGGCGCAACCACCCCATCGGCATCCTGCTGTCGGCGGTGCTGTTTGGCGGGCTGATCCAGGGCGGGTTTGACCTGTCGCTGGAGAAGTCCAATATCCCGCCAGAAACTTTTGTGTTCATCCAGGGCCTGATCATCCTGTTTTGCGGAGCCATGGAGAATTTATATGCCCCTGCCCTATCCGCCTTGCTGAATAGCTACAAAAAAAGGAGTGCGGTCTGATGGACGACATCCAACTCTCCAGCATCTTTGTAGCCATGGTGCGCAGCGCGCCGGTGCTGATTTTTGCAGCCCTGGGCGGCTTGTTTGCCGAGCGCTCGGGCATTGTGGATATCAGCCTGGAAGGCAAAATTTTGGCCAGCGCCTTTGCCTCGGCCTGCGTAGCCTACGCCACGCAAAACCCCTGGTTTGGCGTGCTGGCGGGCATCGTGGTGTCGTGCCTGCTGGCGCTGCTGCACGGCTTTGTGTGCATCCAGCAGCGCGGCAACCAGCTGGTGTCGGGCATGGCCATCAACATCTCGGTCAGCGGCCTGACCTTTGTGCTGGCGCAGTTCTTCTTCCAGCAAGGGGGCCGGACGCCGCCACTGGATGAAGGCCGGTTCCAGGCGCTCAACATTCCCGGCAGCCAGGCAGTGGCCGATGTGCCAGTGGTGGGCTGGCTGCTGCGCGAGCTGGTCGGTGGCCACACCATCCTGGTCTACCTGGCGTTTCTGGCCGTGCCGCTGGTGCACTGGGTGGTCAACCACACCCGCTTTGGCCTGCGCCTGCGCGCCGTGGGCGACAACCCGCATGCGGCGGACACCGCCGGTATCAGCGTGGCAAGCACGCGCTATCTGGCCCTGCTGGCGGGTGGCGTGCTCTGCGGTCTGTCGGGTGCCTATCTGGCGATTGTGCAAACCGGCTTCTTTTTGGCCGATATGTCGGCGGGCAACGGATTTTTGGCATTGGCGGCGCTGGTATTTGGCAGCTGGCGTGCAGTACACACCACGCTGGGCTGCCTGATGTTTGCATTTTTCAGCGCGCTGCAGATCCAGCTCGAAGGCGTGGTGCTGCCCGGTATCGGCAAGGTGCCGGGCTCGCTGATCCAGATGATTCCGTACATCGTCACCGTCATCATCCTGGCGGGCTTCATGGCCAAATCTGTAGCCCCTAAAGCCATCGGTGTCCCGTTCGTCAAATCCCGCTGATTGGGTTTCTCCATGATTTTTGTTGCTGGCTCGGCCAATCTTGACTTTGTAGTGCGCGCCGCCCACATCCCCGCACCGGGTGAAACCGTGCTGGGCCGCGCGTTCCAGACCTTCCCCGGCGGCAAGGGGGCCAACCAGGCCATCGCCTGCGCCCGTGCGGGCGGTGCCGCTACGCACATGCTGCTGGCGCTGGGCGCAGATGCGTTTGCCCAGCCGCTGGAGGCATCGCTCGCCGATGCTGGTGTGGTGCAGCACGTGGTGCGCAGCCCCGACCAGCCCACCGGCACCGCCTTCATCTGCGTATCCGACGATGCCGAAAACGCCATCACCGTCGCCCCGGGTGCCAACGCCAGCCTGCAGCCCACGCATTTGCCGCCGCTGGCGGGCTTCAGCCACCTGCTGCTGCAGCTGGAAACCCCGCTGGACACGGTGACAGCCTACGCCCAGGCCGCCCGTGCCCAGGGCGTGCAGGTGGTGCTCAACGCCGCTCCCGCCCAGGTGCTGCCCGCCGACCTATTGGCCGCGGTGGATGTGCTGGTAGTCAACGAAGGTGAACTCGCCAGCGTGGCCCAGCACAACGGCAGCATTGCTGAATGCCTGGCCCGGCTGGACACCGCCTGCGTGGTCGTCACCCTGGGCCACCGGGGCTGCTGCGCACGGCTCAACGGCCAGATCCTGCTGCAAGCCGCCTACCCCGTCACGCCGGTGGACACCACCGCGGCGGGCGACAGCTTCTGCGGCGCCCTCACCGCCGCCCTGTCTCTGGGCCACCCGCTGGCGCTGGCCATGCAGTACGGCAGCGCCGCCGGTGCCCTGGCCTGCACCCGGCCCGGTGCGCAGTCCAGCATCCCCACGCATGCCGAAGTGCAGGCCCTCGTTGCCAGTGGAACCCCCACCGGAGCCGAGGCCGCGCTGCGAGAATTTTGCGGATTCCCCGCCTAAACTGTTTTTATCTGAGTACCCGCCATGACCTCTTCCACAGCTCCCACCAAAGTTATTTTTGACACCGACCCCGGCGTAGACGACGCAATGGCCCTGTACTTCGCGCTGGCGCATCCGGCCATCGACGTGGTGGGCATCACCACCACCTTTGGCAATGTCACGGTGGAGCAAGCCGCCACCAACGCGCTGTACCTCACCGCCATTGCAGGCAAGACCGTGCCCGTCACCAAAGGCGTGGCCACGCCCTGGGTCAAGCCCGGCGAAGCGCCCCCGGCCTTCATCCACGGAGCCGACGGCCTGGGCAACCTGCCCTCGCGCGTGGCTACCACCAACCAGCTCGACCCGCGCTCCAGCGCCCAGTTCATCGTCGACATGGCCCGGGCCCATCCCGGTGAAATCACCCTGGTGGCCGTAGGCCCGTTGGGCAACCTGAGCCTGGCCCTGAAGCTGGAGCCCACTCTGCCCAAGCTGCTGAAAGAAGTGATTCTGATGGCGGGCACCATAACCGAGCCCGGCAACGTCTCGCCCGTGGCCGAAGCCAATGTGTGGAACGACCCGCACGCCGCCGACCACGTGTTCAGCGCAGGCTGGAAGCTCACCATGGTGGGCCTGGACGTGACCCACCGCGTGATCGTGCCGCTGGCACTGTTCAAGAAAATTGCCGACCACCATAAGCACATCGCCACCGACGTGCTGCACCACGCCGTGAGCTTTTACGCCGACTTCTACAGCGGCATCTACCCGCATGTGGCCAAGATCCACGGCTGCTTTGGGCACGACGTGCTGGCCTTCATCTACCTGGTCAACCCGGAGCTGTTCACCATCGAGTCCGGCGGTATCCGCGTGGCCACCGAAGGCATTGCCAACGGCCAGACCATGATGAAGCGCAAAGACATCTTCCACCCCCAGGCCGGTTGGGCCGACACCCCGCCCACCCAGGTGTGCATGCAGGTGCAAGCCGAGGCCTGCAACGCCGTGCTGGAAGAAATGCTGATGTCCGACTGGCTGCCCAAGTAGTCCTATCGTTCTTCCAAGGAGAGGTCGCCATGCAGTTCCCCGTCGTCAACTACCTCAGCGCCACCGCCGCGCAAGACTTTTGCAAAAGCCTGCACGAGACAGGCTTTGGCGTGCTGTCGCACCACCCCCTCGACCAGCACCTGGTAGACGGCATCTACGCCGAGTGGCTGGCGTTCTTTGGCTCCGAGGCCAAGCACAAGTACGCGCAAGACCCGGTCAAATTCGACGGCTACTTCTCGCCCGCCGTGTCGGAAACCGCCAAAGGCAACGACAAGCGCGACCTCAAGGAGTTCTTCCACATCTACCCCTGGGGCCGGTACCCGGCCGAGGTGTCGGATGCAGCGCGCCGCTACTACAGCCAAGGCAGCGCCCTGGCCGCCGAACTGCTCAAGTGGGTCGAAGACAACTCGCCCCCCGAGGTGCGCGCCCGCTACACCGAACCCCTGCCGCAAATGATCGAGGGCTGCGACCAGACCCTGCTGCGCGTGCTGCACTACCCGCCCCTGCGTGGCAACGAGGAGCCCGGCAGTGTGCGCGCCGCTGCGCACGGCGACATCAACCTGCTGACCATCCTGCCCGCCGCCACCGAACCCGGCCTGCAGGTACTGGGCAAAGACGGTGCCTGGTACGACGTGCCCTGCGACTTCGGCCTGCTGATCGTCAACATCGGCGACATGCTGCAAGAAGCCTCGGGCCACTACTACCCGTCCACCACCCACCGCGTGCTCAACCCCATGGGCGAAGGCCGCTTCAAGTCGCGCGTGTCGCTGCCGCTGTTTTTGCACCCGCGCCGCGACGTGGTGCTGTCCGAGCGCTACACCGTGCAAAAGTATTTCGACGAGCGCATGGCCGAGCTGCGCGGACCCAAAACCTGATTTTCGGAGTTTCCATGCGCGCACTGCAACCCCACCCCTACCCCCGTCTTGCCCTGGCCCTGCTGGTCGCTGCCCTGGCCGGTTGCTCCTCCCTGGCCCCCGGCCCCGAGAAGGACAAAACCTACAACATCACCATCCTGCACACCAACGACCACCATGGCCGGTTCTGGAAGAACGGCGATGGCGAGTACGGCATGTCGGCGCAGAAAACCGTGGTGGACCAGGTGCGCAAGGAAGTGGCCGCCACCGGTGGCTCCATGCTGCTGCTCAGCGGCGGCGACATCAACACCGGCGTGCCCGAGTCCGACCTGCAAGATGCCGTGCCTGACTTCAAGGGCATGAACCTGCTGGGCTTCGATGCCATGGCCGTGGGCAACCACGAGTTCGACAAGCCCCGCGCCGTGCTGCAAATGCAGCGCGATATGGCCAAATTTCCCATGCTGTCGGCCAACATCTACGACCACGGCCAGCGCATGTTTGCGCCCTACAAGATCTTCAACGTCGGCGGTGTCCGCGTGGGTGTCATGGGCCTGACTACCGAAGACACCTTCAAAATGGTGCTGCCCGACAACGTCAAGGACGTTGAATTCCGCAGCGTGGTCAACGAAGCCCGCCAGGTCGTGCCCGAGCTGCGCGCCAAAGCCGACGTGGTCATCGCCGCCACCCACATGGGCCACTACCCCAACGGCCAGCACGGCAGCCAGGCCCAGGGCGATGTGGAAATGGCCCGTGCTGTGAAGGGCATCGACTTGGTGGTCGGCGGCCACTCGCAAAACCCGGTCTGCATGAAAGCCGAGAACGTGCGCGACGAAGCATACGTGCCCGGCACCCCCTGCGCGCCCGATCGGCAAAACGGCACCTGGATCGTGCAGGCCCACGAATGGGGCAAGTACGTGGGCCGCGCCGACTTCACCTACCGCAACGGCGAATTCAAGCTGGTGCACTACGCGCTGATCCCCATCAACCTGAAAAAGACCGTACAGGGAGCCGACGGCAAGCCCGCCAAGGCCTACTACACCAGCGAGATCGCCGAAGACCCGGCCATGCTGGCCGTGCTCACGCCCTACCAGAACATCGGCCAGGAAAAGCTCGGTATCACCGTGGGCAGCAGCGATGCCCGCATCGAAGGCGACCGCAGCATCATCCGCGCCCAGCCTGCCGCTATGGGCGTGCTGGTGGGCCTGTCGATGCTGGCCAAAACCCAGGCCGACTTCGCCGTGGTCAATTCGGGTGGCGTGCGCGACTCCCTGCCCGCAGGCCCGCTGACCTACAAAGACGTGCTCAAGGTCCAGCCCTTTGGCAACACCATCTCCACCGTGGAGTTCACCGGCGCCGAGGTGATGGACTACCTCAACGCCACCGCCAAAATGACGGCGGGCTCGGGCGCGTTTCCGCAGTTTGCGGGCATCCGGCTGGTCATTGCCGATGGCAAAGTCAGCAGCGCCAGCATCCGCGGCGTGCCCATCCAGCCCACCACCACCTACCGCATGGCCGTCAACAACTTCCAGGCCGTGGGCGGCGACGGCTACCCCAAGCTGCTGGCCCACCCCAGCTACACCAACACCGGCTTTGTGGATGCCGACGTGCTGCGCGGCTACATCACCTCGCACAGCCCCCTGAAGGCCGCCGACTTTGCGCCGGGCGATGCGGTGGTGCGCAAATAGAAAATTTATAAGAAATAGACCGCTCACGCTCATTCCATGGGCGTGAGCAGCTATTTATTCAATAGCGATTAAGTTGAAATTGGCTGCGGGCGCACAGGCCCCATAATCGAGCGCCTGCCCAGGACCGTCCACACAGGACGGTATGGGCTTCTCAAAGGCACCCTGTGAAAAAAACATTCCCCCTGAATATCGAAGGCAAAAACCGCGACCGCGTGGTCGAAGCCACCAAGCACGACATCCGTAAATACGTCAAACGCCAGCTGCGCGTAGCCCTGCCCGAAGGCGTGGACTACTGGGACTGGGACTGCCGCTTCGGCACCAGCGCCGACACCGCCGTGGTCGTGCACTTCGCCACCATCACCAAGCTGATCGACGACGTGGCCGCTGCCGGTGGCGCATCGTTCTACATCGAGCTGATCGCCAAAAACGGCGTGCGCACCGCCAAACCCAGCGCCGCGTAATAAGCATTCAGTCCATGGACTACCTCGACTTCGACACCAGCGAAGACGAGCACGGCTGCGCATCCCTGGAAGCCATGGCCTCCGTCCCCCCCGCCCAGGTGCCCGCCGTGCAAGCCGAAATCCAGCAAGTGCTGGACTGGGCCCACGCCGCCTTTCCTGGCCTGCAGGCCCCGCTGGAGGAAGGTGGGGAGTGGGACTTTCAGGTGCAGCAGCAATCAGAGGTAGTGGCTGGGCATACGCGGCAGACGTTTACGCTTTCACTGACGGGTACGCCGCAGTTTTGCGAGGCGTTTCGGGGGCGGTTTTTGACGGGATGAGGGTGGCGAGCGAGCACTGAATAGGCGTTCAGCGACCGTCTGAGGCTGATAGGTTCAGGCTTGGGCCGCCTAAAGTTTGAGATAGCCAGTATGACCCGGCTTGCCGGGGCATATCCGGTTGATTGAATGGTTGGGCGCCATTGGTGGCCCGGACACACAGCCTCCTTGTTCGACGCCCCGCGTGCTACGGCTCGCAATGACTGGCCACGCAAACCTTGTTTCCTTCTGGGTCCCGGAAGTAGGCGCCATAGTAGTTTGGGTGGTACTGAGGCCTTAATCCCGGCGCCCCCTCCGAGGTACCTCCGGTGCGCAGCGCAGCCTCGTAAGCTGCCTCGACGGTATTTCTATCCTTCGCCTGGAACGCGACCATTTGCCCATTACCTGGGTTGTGTGGGTGCCCGTCGTAGGGTTTGCAGATAACGAAGTAGGGACGCGAGCGACCTTCACTGTGCCAACCGGCCCAGGGTTTCTCGGGCTCGCAAAAGCGAGCTTCGTTACCAAGAACGAGCATGACTTCGGAATAGAACTTCAACGCTCGATCGAAGTCTTTGACGCTCACGAAGATGTGCGAGAACACGGCAGTTCCTCCGCTCCTATGACGCCCAACGTGATGTACACCGCAAAACCTGCGGCTTAATTCGACGAATGAGGCTTAAATGAACCATCGAAATATCCTGTAAGTGGCTTGGTAACTGGTTGTTCGCGGGAGAGTCCAGGTCTTGTACAGCTATGAAAACTCTGCTAAACCCCGCGGCCAAACGATAGCCCAGTATGTAGCGAGGCGAGCCTATGAAAACGTCCAAGCAACGGAGTTTGTGGTTCAAAACGTAAAGCCGTGAAACGCTCTCTTATCCATAGCTACTACCGCTTATGGAATATGCGCCAGGGGCACTTTTTTCTTGAACTGGTGAATATGCCAATCAGCGTTCGTGCTGACCACCTGGGGACCGGGTCAGACCTTGACCGCTCGCATGGACAACAGCCGGGAGGGGTCAGAGCCCCTTTTCGGTTTTCGACCGGTCCCACATCGGCGTGGTCAGTCGCGCAATGGGGATCTGACCCCACCAGGCTGCCTCCCGCCAAGCTGCGTCCATTTACGAACCCAACCCCAACCGCTTGCAAATCTCCAGCGTCGCCACGCTCTGGTTCATGGTGTAGAAGTGCAGGCTGGGTGCACCACCTTTGATGAGGCGTTCGCACAGGTCGGTGACCACTTCCAGGCCGAAGGCCTTGATGCTGGCGGTGTCGTCACCGAAGCCTTGCAAGCGCAGGCGGATCCAGCGGGGGATTTCGGCGCCACAGGCGTCGCTGAAGCGCATCAGCTGCGACGAGCTGGCGATGGGCATGATGCCGGGAACGACCGGGATGGTCACGCCCAGCTTGCGGGCGTCGTCCACCAGGCGGAAGTAGGCATCGGCGTTGTAGAAGTACTGCGTCATGGCCGAATTGGCCCCGGCGTGGACTTTGATGGCGAAGGCGTTCAGGTCGGCATCCGCCGATTTGGCCTGGGGGTGCACTTCGGGGTAGCAGGCCACCTCGATGTGGAAGGCATTGCCGGTTTCGGCGCGGATGAAGGCCACCAGGTCGCTGGCGTAGTGGAATTCACCGCCTGCGCCGTAGCCGCTGGGCAGGTCACCGCGCAGGGCCACCAGGCGCTTCACGCCCATGGAGCGCAAAGTGGCGAGCTGGGCCCGCACGGTGGCCTTGGTGGCACCGACGCACGAAAAGTGGCTGGCGGCCGACACGCCCTCGGCCAGGATCTCGGCCACGGTGGAAAAAGTGCCTTCTTGCGTAGAACCACCGGCACCAAAGGTGACCGAGCAGAACTCGGGCTTCAGGGCGTACAGGGCCTGGCGCACGGTGCGCAGCTTGGCCGCACCTTCAGGCGTTTTGGGAGGGAAAAACTCCAGACTCAGGGGAATATTCTTGGCCATGGCTCATGCCGCCTTTTTTGCATAAATAAAGAATTCACGGTTGCCGTCGCCGCCTTCGAGCACGCTGTCAAACCAGTCCAGCACTTCCAGCTCCACTTCGGCGCAGCACTGGCGCAGGCGCGCTTCCACCACGGCGTACAGGGCCGGGTCGCGCACGATGCCGCCCTTGCCGACCTGGCCGGGCTGCAGTTCGAACTGCGGCTTGACCAGCATCAACAGGTGGCCATCGGGCGGCAGCAAGGGCACCAGCGCGGGCAGGATGTGGGTGAGCGAGATAAACGACACATCACCCGTGACCAGGTCGAACTCGGGCGTGGTGTCCACACCGTCCAGCCCGGCCTTGCGGCGGTGGCGCTTGGGGGCAGCGTCGGCGGCGGGTTCAGCCTCCAGAGGCCGCGCGTTGACTTTGCCGGTGGCCTGGGCGATGTGCGCCTCGATCTCGGCATCGTCTGCGTCGTCGCTGTCGTCGTAGTCGGTGACTTCACCGCCGCCGCGCATCCAGCTGTAGGGGGCCTCGGGCTCGGGGTCGTCCACGGTGGGGGGCACCCAGTGCTCAGACAACACCAGCTCGCAGGCTTCCTGCAGGGATTCAGGGGTGAGCGAGCGGGCGTTCAGGCCCTCTACGCACAGCACCCGGGCATCGACGCGCAGCTTGGGGTGCAGCTGGGCATGGCCCACGTCCACACCGGTCACCTGGGCCACGCCCGCCTGCAGCAGGCAGTCGGTGAAACCACCGGTGCTTTGGCCCACGTCCAGCACGTACAGGCCGGTCACATCCAGGCCGGTGTGTTTGAGAGCGGCCTCCAGCTTGAGCCCGCCGCGCGAGACGTAGCGCGCCTCGGCATCGTTGAGCAGCTCCAGCGGCGCGTCTTCGGGGATATCGTCCTTGTTCTTGACCACCGTGCGCCATTTGATGCCGTCGAACCAGCGCATCCCCCCGGTGATCAGGCGCACGGCCTGCGAACGGGATGCGGCCATGCCGCGTTCTACTAACAATTGGTCTGCACGCATCGGGTTCCTAGAAGATAAAAACTCCCCCGTTGCGGGGGAGCGAACGCTTTAATAGCGGTAGGTTTCGGCTTTGTACGGGCCGGCTTTGGAGACACCGATGTACGCGGCTTGCTCGTCGGTCAGTTCGGTCAGCATCGCGCCGACCTTCTTCAGGTGCAGGCGGGCGACTTTTTCGTCCAGGTGCTTGGGCAGCACGTAGACCTTGCCGTTTTCGTACGCGTCCTTCTTGGTGAACAGCTCGATCTGGGCGATGGTCTGGTTGGCGAAGCTGGCCGACATCACAAAGCTGGGGTGGCCGGTGCCGCAACCCAGGTTGACCAAACGGCCCTTGGCCAGCAGGATGATCTTTTTGCCGCTGGGGAAGGTGATGTGATCGACCTGGGGCTTGATCTCTTCCCACTGGTACTTTTCAATCGCCGCAACTTCGATTTCGTTGTCGAAGTGGCCGATATTGCAGACGATGGCCTGGTCCTTCATGCGCAGCATGTGGTCGTGGGTGATGACGCTCTTGTTGCCGGTGGTGGTCACGAAGATGTCAGCGTGTTCGCAGGCGTATTCCATGGTGACCACGCGGTAGCCTTCCATGGCGGCTTGCAGGGCGTTGATGGGGTCGATCTCGGTGACCCACACCTGGGCGCTGAGTGCGCGCAGGGCTTGGGCCGAGCCCTTGCCCACGTCGCCGTAACCGGCCACCACGGCTACCTTGCCCGCAATCATCACGTCGGTGGCGCGCTTGATGCCGTCCACCAGGGATTCGCGGCAGCCGTACAGGTTGTCGAACTTGCTCTTGGTCACCGAATCGTTGACGTTGATGGCGCGGAACAGCAGCGTGCCCTTGGCCGACATTTCGTTCAGGCGGTGCACGCCGGTGGTGGTTTCTTCGGTCACGCCGATGATTTCAGCGGCCTTGCGGGTGTACCAGGTGGGGTCCACGGCCAGCTTGGCCTTGATGGCGTTGTACAGCAGGGTTTCTTCTTCGCTGGTGGGGTTGGCCACCACGGAGAGGTCTTTTTCGGCGCGCTGGCCCAGGTGCATCAGCAGCGTGGCATCGCCGCCGTCGTCCAGGATCATGTTCGGGCCTTCGCCGGGCGTGCCCTTGGCGCCGAAGTCAAAAATCGCGTGGGTGTAGTCCCAGTAGTCTTTCAGCGACTCGCCCTTGATGGCGAACACCGGCGTACCGGCAGCGGCAATGGCAGCAGCTGCGTGGTCTTGGGTGGAGAAAATATTGCACGAAGCCCAGCGCACGGTGGCACCCAGGGCTTGCAGGGTCTCGATCAGCACGGCGGTCTGGATCGTCATGTGCAGCGAACCGGTGATGCGCGCGCCCTTCAGCGGCTGGGCCGCGGCGAATTCTTCGCGGATGGCCATCAGGCCGGGCATTTCGGTTTCAGCAATGCGGATTTCGCGCTGGCCCCAGCCTGCCAGGGACAGGTCGGCAATGGCTTGGTCGGCGGTGGAAACGGGAGAAACAGACTTGAGAACTGCGTTCATGGTGGCTCCAATAGAGGTTGGTACAGCCACTGCGCAGCAGAACGGGGAACAACTCGACTCACCCTGCTGGCAGTGGGTGAGCGCCGTTATCAAAGGATACGGGTTCCGAGCCTCACACTTTGGTAGTGACCAAAGGTTGCAGCGCTCCTCGGAAGTGGCAGATTATACGGTTGACTTGCACCCGTCCTGTGGGATGCGGGCCAAATTGGCCCCTGGCGCTCGATGGATAAGCGAGAGCAGCTACTTATTTTGTAGCACCCATAAAAAAACCTCCCGAAGGAGGTTTTTTTGGATACGGACCATCGCCGTGCCTAGTTCACCATGCCCAGCAGGCGTGGCAGCCACAGGGTCAGGCTGGGCCAGAACGTCACCACCAGCAAGAAGCCGATCATGGTTTTGAGCCAGGGCCAGACGGCGACGGTGAGCTCGCTGATGCCCATTTTGGTAATGCCCGATGCCACATACAGGTTCAAGCCGACGGGAGGGTGACACAGGCCCACTTCCATGTTGACGGCCATCAAAATGCCGAAGTGCACCGGGTGGATGCCCATCTTGACGGCCACCGGAAACAGGATGGGGGCCATGATCAGCACAATGGCCGCCGGGTCCATGAAGTTGCCGGCGGCCAGCAGAATCACGTTCACCAGCAGCAGGAATGCCACCAGGCCAAAGCCCTGGGCGCTCATCCACGCGGCCATGGCCTGCGGAATTTGCTCGGAGGTCATCAGGAACGAGAACAGCACCGCGTTGGTGATGATGTACAGCAGCATGGAGCTCATGGCAGCGGCGCTGCGCAGCGACTTGGGCACGTCGCTCAGCTTCAGGTCTTTGTAGACAAACACCGAGATAAAGAACGCATACACCGCCGCCATGGCCGCTGCCTCGGTGGGGGTGAACTTGCCGCTGTAGATGCCGCCGATCACCACCACGATCAGCAGCAGACCCCACATGCTGTCGCGGAAGGCCTGGTAGCGCTCACGCCAGGTGGCCTTGGGCATGCGCGGGTAGTCCAGCTTCTTGGCACGCCACCAGGTGGTCACGCCCAGCAAAAACGACAGGCACAGGCCGGGCACGATACCGGCCAGAAACAGCTGCCCCACCGAGGCCGAGCTGACGGCTTCGCCGTGCGGGCCCACACCGTTCATACCGGCGGTGGCGATGGAGTAAATCACCAGGTTGATGGACGGCGGGAACAAGATGCCGAGTGCGCCCGAGGTGGCAATCACACCCGCGCCGAATTGCTTGGGATAGCCCTGCTTGACCATGGCAGGCAGCATGATGGAGCCCACCGCCACCACGGTGGCCACCGACGAGCCGGAGATGGCTGCAAACAGTGCACAGGCCAGCACGCCCGCCAGCCCCATGCCGCCGTACCAGTGGCCGATCATGGAGGTGCAGAAGTTGATCATCCGCTTGGCCACGCCACCGTGCGTCAGAAAGTTGCCCGCCAGAATGAAGAACGGGATGGCCATGATCTCGAACTTCTCGATGCCGGTAAACAGCTTCAAGGCCACCGAGGCCACAGGCACGTCGGTCAGCGTAAACAGAAAGGTCAGCACCGTCAGGCCCAGCGCGATCGAGATGGGCATGCCGGTGACCATCAAGACCACCAGCAGGGAAAAAATGATAAGGGTATTCATAAACAGTCTCCGGCGGCTCAGTGGGCTTCTTCGTCGACACCGGCGACGGTATGGGCTGCATGGGGCACTTCACCGGTCTGCCAGAAGTGCCAGGCCACCTGCAGGAAGCGAAAGCACATCAGCGACGAACCCAGTGGCACGCAGGAATAGGCGATCCAGGTGGGGATTTCCATGTCGGGCGAGGTGGGGCCTTCGGGTACGTCGCCCAGCTCCAGGCCCAGCTGGTGGAACAGCGCGTAGTGGAAGCCGTTTTCCCACACGAAATGCGCCCCCAGGGTCGCCACCACACCGGTAAACAGCGCACCCGCCAACAGGCCGAACAGCACCAACCATTTGGCCTTTTCGGGGGGCAGCTGGCGCACCAGCACGTCCACGCCCACGTGGGTGCCGTTGCGCACGCCATAGGCGGCACCAAACTTGGCCATCCACACAAACATGTAGATGCACAGCTCTTGCGCCCAGCTCACGTCCATGCGCACGGCATAGTCCTGGATGTAGGGCACGCCGCTCAAGAAGCGGTGCACCACCGCGAAAAAGATCACCAGGGTGGCGGCACCGATCAGGAAGGTGATCAGCCACTCTTCCAGGTGGTTCAGGATTCGATTGAACATGGGTTCTCCAAAAATCGCCACGCCATGGAAAGCCACGGCGGGGGCTGATTTTTTTGGTTACTTGGGGGCCACGAAGCCGGTGGCTTTGTAGGCGGCATCGATGGTGGTCTTGCCCACGCGCGCCTCCATTTCCTTGTGCACCGGCATCAGCGCCTTCTTCCACTCGTTCAGCTCGGCCGGGGTGGGGGTGTAGACGGTGGTTTTGCCGCTGGCCTTGATTTTTTCCAGCGCCTGCACGTTCTCGGTGGCGGCAATCGCGTTGGCATAGGTGGTGGCATCCTTGACCGCGCCTTCCAGCGTGGTGCGGATGTCGGCGGGCAGGCCGTCCCAGAACTTCTTGTTGACGATCACCGCGTAGGCCAGGTGGCCGTGATTGGACAGGGTGATGTGCTTTTGCACTTCATAGGTTTTCTGGGTGTAGAAGTTGGACGGCACGCCTTCGGTGCCATCCACCACGCCGGACTGCAGGGCCTGGTACAGCTCGCTGAAGGCCATCACCTGTGGGATCGCGCCCAGTGCCCGCATCTGCGCGTCCAGCACCTTGGAGCTCTGGATACGCATCTTCATGCCCTTGAAATCGGCCACGGTGTGCAGCGGCTTGTTGGCGCTCATGATGTGGAAACCGTTGTCCCAGTAGGCCAGGCCGTGGATGCCCTTGGGCTCCAGCTTCTTGAACAGCTCGGCACCCAGCGGACCTTCGGTGATGGCGCGGAATGCTGCGTCGTCCTTGAACAGGAACGGCAGGTCAAACACCTCGAATTCTTTTGCGCCCAGCGGGCCGAACTTGGCCAGCGACGGGGCCAGCATCTGCACCGAACCCAGCTGCAGCGCTTCCAGTTCTTCCTTGTCTTTGTACAGCTGGCTGTTGGGGTACAGCTCGACCTTGACCTTGCCCTTGGTGCGCTCTTCGGCCAGTTCCTTGAAGCGCTGTGCGCCCTTGCCCTTGGGGGTGTCGGGGGCGACCACGTGGCTGAACTTGATGACGATGGGAGCCTGCGCGAAAGCGACGGTGGCGGCACACAGGGTGGCGGCGGCGATGGCGGCCTGGACCAAGGTACGGCGGGCAATGGGGTGCATGGTGGTGTCTCCAGAGGGAAATGTTGCGATGGGGCGCAGTGTGTTCTGCGGGCCGCCGGGCGGGTAGTGTGGACTTCCACATTTATCGCCCTGCGGTGCTTCAAAAGCGGGTTTCGCCAGGGTGTCTACCCCTTGAAATGGAGGGCAAACGCTAGACTGCGGCCATGCGCTCTTCCCCCATACCCCACACCGCGCCGCGCCGCGATGCGCGCAGCAAGCTGTGGGCCCTGCCGCTGCTGGCCGCGGTGCTGTTTGTGGCCGGGGTGATCGTGTGGGCCTGGCGCTCCGAGCTGGACGACGCGGCCGACCGCCGCGCCACCATGATTGCCGATGCACTCAGCACCGAAGCCCAGTTGCGTGGCCGCGTGGATGTGGAAATGGCCCACCTGCAAGACCTGGCCAAGCAAATCCCCCAGCTGCCGCGCAATGCCCGGGCGCTGGCGGCCAACGCCGATGTGGCCGAAGGCCTGCGCCGCCTCTGGCTCAGCGTGACCTGGCTGGACGCCAACAACCGCATCGTGGCCCACGTGCCCGAGCAGCACCCCATGACCGACACCGCCATCCGCGAAACCCTGGACAGCGCGGGCGTGTCGGCCCACCTGGTGCAGCCCGCCGGGGCCGACAGGCTGGTGGTGCGCTATTCCGCCGCCCTGCTGCTGCGCCGCGGCGCGCCCTGGTGGCTGACCCGCAAATACGATGTGGAGCTGATCGACAGCTCCGACCAGGCGATTGCCTCGGTGGACGAAGTGCCCCTGCGGCTCGACCCCACCCTGCACGAGAGCTACAAGGTGCAGGTCGGCGGCAACATGCCCGGCACCTACCTGGAACTGAGCCTGCGCGAAGTGCAGCGCCCGTTTTGGCGCAGCCTGCCCATCGTGCTGGTGGGCGGCTTCCTGGGGCTGATGCTGGTGGCCACCGCCCTGCTGCGCCGCCAGATGCGGCAGATCTCGCGGGCCGAAGACGCGTGGCGCACCGAAGCCGCCTGGCGCCAGGCCATGGAAGACTCGGCCCTGGTGGGGCTGCGCGCGCGCGATGCCGATGGCCGCATCCTGTTTGTCAACCGCACCTTTTGCGACATGGTCGGCCTGCCCGCCCAGGCCTTGGTGGGGCTGGCACCGCCCATGCCCTACTGGCCGCCCGAGTCTCTGGCCGAGGTGATGCAGCGCCACAAAAGCAACCTGGCAGGCCACGCCCCGCGCGACGGCTACGAAGCCGTGTGGTGCCACCAGGACGGCCACCAGCTCAACGTGATGGTGTTCGAGTCGCCGCTCATCGATGCCGACGGCACCCAGATCGGCTGGATGGGCTCCATCATCGACATCACCGCCCGCAAGCAGCTCGAAGAACGCCAGCGCCACCAGGCCGAGGCCATGGCCACCCAATCGCGCCTGACCACGCTGGGCGAAGTGGCCTCGGCCCTGGCCCACCAGCTGAACCAGCCGCTCACCGCGGTGATTGGCTACAACGCCGGCCTGCAGCGCATGCTGGGCCAGGATGCCAACGCCAACGCATCGCTGCTCAAGGCGCTCAAAAACCAGGGCGAACAGGCCGCCGAGGCCGGGCGCATCGTGCAGCGCATCCGCGAATTCCTCACCCGCCGCGCGCCCCAGCGCGAGCGCTGCGACCTGGCCGCCGTGGCGCGCCGTGCGGTGGAGCTGCTGCAGCGCGACCTGCAACGCCAGCAGATCCAGATCGACTGGGCGGTACAGCCCGACCTGCCGCCGGTCTTTGCCGACCCCATCCTCATCGAGCAGGTGCTGATCAACCTGGTGCGCAACGCCGCCGATGCGCTGGCGGCCAAGGGCTCCGGCGGGTGCATCCAGATCGCCACCACGCTGCCCCCGCTCCCGGCGCCGCAGCAGGTGCGCCTGGCCGTGGGCGATGACGGCCCCGGCCTGGAAGGCCGCAGCATCGAGCAATTAACCACTGCGTTCTACTCCACCAAGGCCGACGGCATGGGCATGGGGCTGGCCATCTGCCGCTCCATCATCGAGCTGCACCACGGCAGCATGGCCGCTGGCACCAGCCCGCTGGGCGGCGCATCCCTGTCGTTCAGCCTGCCGGTATTCGACACCGCCCTCCACCCCGCGCACGATGAGGAATCCACCCTATGACCCACCCCTACGACACCGTTGCCGTGCACCTGGTGGACGACGAAGCCCCGGTGCGCGAAGCGCTAGAGTTCTTGTTCAGCTCGCACGGCTTCAATGTGCGCAGCTATGCCAGCGGCCCGGCCTTTCTGGCCGCCCTGGACGGCCCCACGCCGGTGCGCGGTTGCATCCTGCTGGATGTGCGCATGGAGCCGATGTCGGGACTGCAGGTGCACGACACCCTGGTGGCGCGCGGCGTGCCGGTGCCGGTGATCTTCTTGACCGGCCACGGCGACATCCCGATGGCGGTGGAGGCGCTGAAAAAAGGCGCGTTCGACTTTGTGGAAAAACCCTTTGGCGATGCCGCCCTGGTGGACCGGGTACGCGACGCACTGGCGGCCGAGGCCGCCCAGCAGCTGCGCCTGGCCGAAGGCGACGCACGCGGTGCCAAGCTGGCCGGCCTCACCCCGCGCGAGCAGGACGTGATGCACCGCGTGGCCGCAGGCAAGCTCAACAAGGTGATTGCCGACGAAATGCACGTCTCCATGCGCACCGTGGAGGTGTACCGCGCCCGGGTCTACGCCAAGCTGGGCGTGCGCTCGGCCGCCGAGGTGGCCACGCTGCTGGCGAAAAGCTGAGATTTATAAAAAATCGGCTGCTTGCGCTTATTCCATCAGCGAAAGCAGCTATCACTTCAATAGCAATACCGTTTTACTTGCTGTAGGTCAGCACGTAGAACTTGTCGTCAAAAAACGTGTTCGCGTAGTAGGGCGAAACGCTGGTGGTGATCTTCTTGGCGTAGTCGGCGCTGCCCTCGGCGGTGATGGCATAGATCTTCTTGCTGCCGTGGTCCATCGCCATGGTGCGCACACCGGCCTGGGTGCCCAGGGCTTCCAACGGTTTGTAGGTATTGGCATCCACCTGCTCAAACACGTTGAGCACCGCGTTCACGCCATTGGCCAAAAACACCCGCTTCAGGCTGGCGTCATACACCACCTCATCATTGCCGCCACCGATCTCGGCGGTGTAGAGGATGGCACCGTTGTCGGCATCCATCACCGCAAACGAGGGCTTCACCGTGGCACTGCCGCGGCAGCCCAGAAAGATGCGGTGGTGGGCGGCATCCAGCGCCAGGCCGTTGGTCTGGGCGCAGCCCGGCGTAGGCCACTGGGCGGTGACCACCATGTCCTTGGTGTTGATGCGGTAGACCGCGTTTTCATCGCGCGAAGCCATGTAGAAATTGCCCTGGCCGTCGGCCTCGGCATGCTCGGGCTTCTTGGTGCTGACCTTGATGGAGCCCACCTGCTTGAGCGAGGGCGCTTGCAGCACCAGCAGCTCGGTGCCGTCCTTGCCCGCCGCCATGTTCACCACGATGCGCTGGGTGCTGGGATCGTAGTGGGTGGCATCCAGCTCCTCGCCCAGCTTGACCGAGGGCTGGGCTTCCAGGGTGGACAGCTTGAAGGGCGTGATGGTGCCGTTTTCGTTGTACGAGATGCCCAGGTCGAACTCCGGCATCAGGGTCGCACCGTTGGAGCTGTCGCTGGCGGTGCTGCCGACCACGGCGATGGCCTTGTGCGTGGCGATGTCGTACACCTGCAGGCCCGCGCCCCGGCGGCCGATGAACAAATGGCCGCGCCCGGCATCCAGCGACACATAGTCCCAGGCCGACCCTTTGCCGGGAATGGCGGTGGCGTTGTCCAGGTGCCAGCCATCGAACGCGGCAGCGGGCATAGACGCACCGGCCACCACGGCCACAGCCGCCGCCACAGAAAACATTTTGAATAAAGACATGCAAACTCCTGGTGGTAAGAGCCCGCATCCTGGGACGCTGCTGGACCCTGCCGCAGGGGGCAAGTACTAACGTATTTTCCACATAGGCGCCGCTGGAGGCGGTCCGGCTCCCCCAGCCCTGCATTCAAAGCAAATGGGCCGCCCACGCTTATCCCATCGGCGCAGGCAGCTCTTATTTTTATAGTATTTCAACCGCCAGAGCGGTTGCTTCGCCGCCGCCTATGCACAGCGTGGCCACGCCCCGGCGCAGGCCGTGGGCTTGTAGGGCATGCAGCAGCGTCACCAGAATACGCGCACCGCTGGCGCCGATGGGATGGCCCAGCGCGCAGGCACCGCCATGCACATTCACCTGGCTGTGCGGCAAGTCCAGCTCGGCCATCAGCGCCATGGGCACCACGGCAAAGGCCTCATTCACTTCCCACAGGTCCACCTCGGCCACACCCCAGCCGATCTTGGCCAGCAGCCTGTGCACGGCCCCCAGCGGCGCGGTGGAAAACCAGGCCGGTGCCTGGGCAAACGTGGCGTGGCCGACGATGCGCGCCAGCGGCTGCAGGCCCAGCTGCGCGGCGGTGGAGGCGCGGGCCAGCACCAGGGCCGCCGCCCCGTCGCTGATGGACGAGCTGCTGGCAGCGGTAATGGTGCCGTCGGGTTTGAACGCCGGTCGCAACGTGGGGATCTTGTCCAGGCGGATCTTGCCCGGGGCTTCGTCGGTGGTGACTTCGGCTCCTTTGGCCAGTACCGGCGTGGTCTCTGCCGCAAACGCGCCCGAGCCAATCGCCGCCTGCGCCCGCTGCACGCTGGCGGTGGCAAACGCGTCCTGCGCCGCGCGGGTAAAGCCGTATTTCGCTGCGCAGTCTTCGCCAAAGCTGCCCATGGAGCGGCCCGGCTCGTAGGCATCTTCCAGCCCGTCCAGCATCATGTGGTCCAGCACCTGGCCGTGGCCGATGCGGATGCCGCTGCGCCCCTGGGGCAGCAGGTGGGGCGCGTTGGTCATGCTCTCCATGCCCCCGGCCACCACCAGGTCGTGGCTGCCCGCCACCAGCATGTCGTGCGCCATCATGGTGGCAAACAGGCCCGAGCCGCACATCTTGGACAGCGTGACCGCCCCCGTGCCCTGCCCCAGCCCGCCCTTGAACCCCGCCTGCCGCGCCGGAGCCTGCCCCTGCCCCGCCATCAGGCAGTTGCCCATCACCACCTGGTCGATCCGCGCCGGGTCCACCCCCGCCCGCGCCACCGCCGCCCCAATAGCCGCCCCGCCCAGATCGTGCGCCGCCAGCGTGGCGAAGGCCCCCTGGAATGCCCCCATGGGGGTGCGGGCGGCGGACAGGATGACGATGGGGTCGGTGGTGGGCATGGTGGCACTCCTTTAGAGGCACTGTACGCCTGCTGGCCCGGCAGGTGCGGCACGGCGAATGGCATGGCGCCCCGGGCAGAAGGGCCCGGCGCCATCCGCCAGCAGATACCGGGGTGCCAAGAAGCGGTGGCTATCGGGATTCATTTTCCCCATTAAAAAAGGGGCCTAGGCCCCTTAATGCATGGTTCACCGTGCGATTTACTTTTCAGCGCGACGGCGGCGTGAAACGGCCAAACCGACCAGTCCCAAACCGAGTAGAGCAATACTGGCGGGTTCAGGCACTTTATTCACAGGGGTGTTTCCAAAGTCCACGCCACCAGAAGCATTGTTAATCGCAACCAAACCATTGGTTGCCGCATCAAAACCGCCCGATGTATTGGTGAAGCTAGTGAACAAGGTGTCGTAAAAAGGATTGGGTGTTACAAAAAACAATGCCCCATCGGCAGTTAAGGAAAATGCCAGAGTTGCATTTAACGAAGTGCCAAATAATTCATTGATACTGGACGAGGCCACGATGCCCGAACCCGAACCCAACAAAACCGTATCCGACGAATGCACCACCGTGCCGCTGCTGGCGTCGGCATTATTTGCCATACTGAATACGCTATTGGATCCGTCAGATTTTTCACCCCACAAAGTAGAGGTTAATGAATTCACGGTGTAGGTGCTGCCAACTGCGCCGAAAGACCCGCTCAACAAACTTGTGGTGTAGCTGTACTCGGCCCACAACGCGTAGCCCTTGGTATTGCTCAATCCTAGACCCGTATCACCGGCGCCCAATAAGCTTCCCTGCGCATCGGTAAATGAAGTCAGCTGAATATAGCCAATACCTGACATGGTCTGGGCGATTGGATTCAACGCGATTAACGTCGATGCCGATCCATTCATGAAGTTGGCATTATAAGTGGGTGCAACATAACCAAAAAAACTTGGATCCACGACAAAACTCGGTGTGGGCGCAGCGAAGGCCGGCAATGTGAAACCAGCTGCAGCAACGACTGCATACATAGCGGCAGTCTTAAATACGTTTTTCATGAAATATCCAGGTTTTAGAGGCAAGGCGAGCACCACTATTGGCGCTGATACATTTGTTACAAGCAATGTACATGCCAATTTTCAAAATCCCTTTGAATCAACGACTTATAAGGAAAAAATACCTTTTCACAAATCCGAGTGTAAGAAAAATCGATATGTTGTATAACGAACAGATAAAACAAAGAAAATCTGTTATAGGAACTTGGAAAATACCGCCAATTCCCGAGCTCTTGTGCAGGTTGTAAAAAGCTGCGCAGGGCGTGCGGTGTCCACACGCCCTGCGCAGCGGCAGCACTGCCGCTTCCGCGCGCCTAGCCTTGTGCGATCGGGATCACCGCGTTCACCGGCACGTAGATTTCCCCGCCTGCGCTTTTGAATTCCTGCGACTTTTCCAGCATGCCCTGTTCGGCTGCGGCGGCTTCGCTCACACCCAGGTTCTTGGCGTACTCGCGCACCTCTTGCGTGATCTTCATGGAGCAGAACTTGGGGCCGCACATGGAGCAAAAGTGCGCCACCTTGGCCGAGTCCTTGGGCAGGGTTTCGTCGTGGAATTTCTTCGCGGTTTCGGGGTCCAGCGACAGGTTGAACTGGTCCATCCAGCGGAACTCGAAGCGGGCCTTGGACAGCGCGTCGTCGCGGTAGCGCGCACCCGGGTGGCCTTTGGCCACGTCGGCGGCGTGGGCGGCGATCTTGTAGGTGATGATGCCCACCTTCACGTCGTCGCGGTCGGGTAGGCCCAGGTGCTCCTTGGGCGTGACGTAGCACAGCATGGCAGTGCCAAACCAGCCGATCATGGCCGCGCCTATGCCGCTGGTGATGTGGTCGTAGCCGGGCGCAATGTCGGTGGTCAGCGGGCCCAGGGTATAGAACGGGGCCTCACCGCAGTGCTTGAGCTGCTCGGTCATGTTCTCCTGCACCATGTGCATGGGCACATGGCCGGGGCCTTCGATCATGACCTGCACGTCCTGCTGCCAGGCGCGTTGCGTCAGCTCGCCCAGGGTGCGCAGTTCGGCAAACTGGGCCTCGTCGTTGGCATCGGCGCTGGAGCCGGGGCGCAGGCCGTCGCCGAGCGAGTAGCTGACGTCGTAGGCCTTCAGGATCTCGGTCATCTCATCGAAGTGGGTGTAGATGAAATTCTCTTGGTGGTGGGCAATGCACCACTTGGCCATGATGGAGCCGCCGCGCGAGACGATACCGGTCATGCGGTTGGCGGTGAGGTGGATGAACGGTAGGCGCACACCGGCGTGCACGGTGAAGTAGTCCACGCCCTGCTCGGCCTGCTCGATCAGGGTGTCGCGGAAGATTTCCCAGGTCAGGTCTTCGGCCACGCCGCCCACTTTTTCCAGCGCCTGGTAGATCGGCACGGTGCCGATGGGCACAGGGCTGTTGCGGATGATCCAGTCGCGGGTGGTGTGGATGTTTTTGCCGGTGGACAGGTCCATCACCGTGTCGGCACCCCAGCGGATCGCCCAGACCAGTTTTTCGACTTCTTCTTCGATGCTGGAGGTGACGGCCGAGTTGCCGATGTTGGCGTTGATCTTGACCAGGAAGTTGCGGCCAATGGCCATGGGCTCGACTTCGGGGTGGTTGATGTTGAGCGGGATCACGGCGCGGCCGCGGGCCACTTCGGAGCGCACGAACTCGGGGGTCATCACCTTCGGGATACTGGCACCGAAGCTGTTGCCTGCCAGGCGCTGGTCGCGCTCGGTGTTGGCAGCGTACTGGGCCATCCACTCCATCTTTTGGTTCTCGCGCAGGGCGACGAATTCCATTTCAGGAGTGATGATGCCTTGGCGGGCGTAGTGCATCTGCGAGACATTGGCACCGGCCTTCGCCCGGCGCGGTGTGCGTTGCAGGCCACTGGCCTGTGCGCGCAACAGATGCAGCGCTTCGTTCTCATCGTTCTTGCGGCCATCGTCCAGCGCGTGCAGGATGCGGGCGGCGTAGGCCTCGGTGTCGCCCCGGGCTTCGATCCAGCCCGCACGCAGGGCCTGCAGACCGGCGCGCACGTCGATCTGGGCGGCGGGGTCGGTGTAGGGGCCGGAGGTGTCGTAGACGGTGACGGCCTCGCCGTTGCTCTGCATGATTTCGCGCAGCGGCACGCGCAGGTCGGGGCGGCTGCCCTGGATGTAGCGCTTGGTACTGGCGGGCAGTGGATCGCAGGCGTAGCGCAGTAACTGGGCGAATTTGTCGGGTGCGTTCATGGGGTCTCCTTTGGATGGTGGAGCCCGGAATGCGCAGCCAGACCGCGCAAACCCCCAAGGAGATGCCCCGCTGCCTTGCGGCTGGGACGTGTAGACGGTAAGCGCCCGTACCCTCCAGGGATAGGACGCAGTCGTCAAGCTCTTCTTACGCTGGTATGAACCAGATCAAGTTCGCGGGTTTGGATTCCATCTCAGCGCAGCCACTGCGCACCCCGGGCAGCGCGCAGTGTACGGCATCGGCTAGCCGGTCCGGCCCAGGCTGAAGCCCCGCGCCCGCAGGAGTTGGCGCAAGGCAGGCAAGGCCGCCACACCGGACTCGTAGCCCGCCTGGACGATTTCCTTGCGCACGGTGAAATCGGTGCTGGAAAAGCGAGCGGTGTCCGGGCGGACCAGGAAGTCGGCGGTTTGCCCCTCCAGCTGCGAGAGCGAGCGGCCCATGATTTCAAACGACTGCAGAATCACCTCGTAGAGGCCCGCACGGGTGCTGTTTTGCGGCAACACGCCCACGTCCACGCCAATCACCACATCGGCTCCCAGCCTGCGGGCAGCCTTGACGGGCAAGGGGCTGACCAGGCCGCCGTCCACCAGTTCCTCGTCGCCAATCACACAGGGCACAAACACCCCGGGAATCGAGCACGATGCGCGTACGGCCGCACCGGCATTGCCGCCAGACAACAGGCGCAGTTCGCCAGATTTCAGTACCGTGGCCACCGCGCCGAACCGGCGCTTGAAGCGCTCCATGGGCACATCCTTGACGTACTGGTTGACCAGCCTTTGTAGCGTTTCGCCAGTGAACATGCCGCGTTTGTTGCCCTGGCCCAGATCGACGATTTCGATGTCGCGCAGCCGCAGTGCTACCTCTTCGATCTGCCAGGGCGTGTAGCCCGCGGCATAAAACGCGCCGACCAGGGACCCGGCACTGGTGCCCGCCACCACCTCGGGGGCCAGACCGGCCTCGACCAGGGCCTTGAGCACGCCGATATGGGCAAATCCCCGGGCCGAACCGGCGCCCAGGGCCACCCCGATTTTGGGACTGGCCGCAGCCGCCTGCGCGAGCCAGGGTGCAGTCCCTGCAGCGGCCAGCAGTGTCCGGCGCAACATTACCGATTGTCCGGTAGCTGGATCAGACCTTCGTCCACCATCTTGCGCAGTTTGTCGAAAGCCGACGCAAACGCGTTGGCGGGTTCGCCCTGGGTCAAGGTTTCCACCTTTTCGTCCAGCACCATCAGCTCGACGCGGCGGTTCAGCGTGCGCCCCTGGTCGCTGGCGTTGGAGGCAACCGGTCGGTGGTAGGCGAAGCCTGCGGAGACGATGCGCCGGGGCTCGACACCGCGCTCTTCCAAGGCCTTGCGCAACGCACGGGCCCGGTTGTCGGACAAGGTCTGGTTCATATCCAGGCCCCCCACGTTGTCGGTATGGCCCTCCACGCTGACATCGTGGGTGGTTTTGTTTTTCAGCAAGCTGGCCAGGCGGTCCAGGTAGGGTGCGGCTTCCTCGGTTTTGAAGGTGTACTCGCCGGTGGCGAACAACACCGTGACAGGCAGAACAATTTGCACGCCCCGCTCGGTTTGCTCGATATCCAGCGTGGGGCCGGTGTAGGCCACCGGTGCGGGCGGTGGGGTCTGGCAGGCGGCCAGCGCCACGCCCAGCACCACTGCGGCGCCCAGACGCCCCCCGTGCCAGGCGCGCAGTCGAAGTTTTGAATTGTCCATGGTGTGAATTTTTCCTGTGTCTTGGTGGGGGCATACATGGCGGTGGACCGCATGGATGTGGCAGGTGAACGCAAGCAAGGCGGTCACGGAAAGCCCAGGAATTTTATCGTCCGCACATATTTTTAAATTGAAAATTGCATGCGTGTGTACAAAACAAGGGTAAAGCCCGGCGTGAACCGGAACTTTTTCACACCCTCACGCTGAATTCAAGCCGCCCCGAAGCGTTTGTCCTGCTCGTACGGGAAGACGTCGTGTACGTAGCCCGCCTGGATGCGCTCCTTGTGCGCTTGCCAGAAGCTGGCCTCCAGCAAATCGGCGTGGTGGCGCATGAAGGCTTCGCGCACCAGCGGGTTGCCCAGCAAGAAGGGGCCAAAAGTTTCGGGAAATACGTCCTTGGGGCCGACCCGGTACCAGATCTCGCCGCTCATTTCCTCCTCTTCGTTGCGCGGCTGGGGCACGGTGCGGAAGTTGCAGTCGGTGAGGTATTCGATCTCGTCGTAATCGTAGAACACCACCTTGCCGTGGCGTGTCACGCCAAAGTTCTTCCACAGCATGTCGCCGGGAAAGATGTTGGCGGCCACCAGGTCCTTGATGGCGTTGCCGTACTCGACCACCGAGCGCTCGATCTGGGCGCGGGCCCGGCGGTCGTCCGGGCCCGCGTCAAAGGCCTCCTGCAGGTAGATATTGAGCGGGATCATGCGGCGCTCGATGTAGACGTGCTTGATGACCACCTCCAGCTGCCCATCCCCATCGCGGTCGCTGATTTCCAGCTGGCTGGGGGCACACTTTTCCAGCTCGGCAATCACTGCGTCGCTGAACCGGTCGCGCGGAAATGCCACCTCGCTGTACTCCAGCGTATCGGCCATGCGGCCCACGCGGTCGTGCTGCTTGACCAGCAAATACTTGGCCTTGATCTGCTCGCGGGTGGTGTCTTTTTGCGGCGGAAAGTAGTCTTTGATGACCTTGAACACGTAGGGAAACGACGGCATGTCGAACACCAGCATCACCATGCCCTTGATGCCCGGCGCAATGCGGAACTGGTCGGTGGAATGGCGCTGGTGCAGCAGCAGATCGCGGTAAAACAAGGTCTTGCCCTGCTTGGCCAGGCCGAGCGCGTTGTAGATTTCATTGCGCGGCTTGCGCGGCATCATGCTGCGCAGAAACTGCACGTAGGCGCTGGGGATTTCCATGTCCACCATGAAGTAGGCGCGCGCAAAGCTGAACAGCAACAGCATGTCGTCTTCGCCAAACAGCGCGGCATCGATGGCCAGGCGGTCCTGCGCATCGTGCAGGATGGGCAGGGCAAACGGGTGCTCCTGGAAGCCGTTGATCACCTTGCCGCAGATGTACGCCCCCTTGTTGCGGAAGAACAGGCTGGTGAGCACCTGGATCTGGAAATTGGCCCGCAGCGTCACCTCGCCCAGTTGCAGGCGCACCGCCGCCTCTACATAGGCGATGTCGCGCACCAGGTCGCCAAACGCGCGCTGCAGGTCGAAGTCTTGCACCATCTGCAGCAGCACGGCCCCCAGGTTGGCGCGGGTGGGGTAGTAGGCGCGGTAGGTGGGGCGTGGTTCGGTGGCTTCCAGGTACTCGGTGCTGACCGCCGGGCGCACGAAGATGAAGTCGTTCTGGAAGTAGCTGCGGTGCAGTATCTTGGTGGTGACCGAATTGAAAAAGGTCTCGGCGAGTTCGGGTTGGCGGTGGTCGACCAGCAGGCCGATGTAGTGCAGCTTGACCTGCTGCCACACATCCATGCCCTGCTCCCCCGCCTTGAACTCGCGCTCCAGCCGGGTCGAGCATTCACGCACCCGCAGGTCGTAGAACTCAATGCGCTCGCGCTGGGCCCGCTGCTGGCCGTGCCAGTCGGCGGTTTCAAACCGGTGCTTGGCCCGGGCCGATTCGGAGCGGAACAGCCGGTAATGCCGGTTGAAGCCGTCCACCATGGCCTTGGCAATGTCGTAGGCGAGCGGGGAATCCAGGCGTTGGGGAAACATGGGCACAGTCTACCCAGACGGGGCTTCTCAGCCCGCTGCGCGCCCTGCCTGGCCGCGCACGGCACCGGCCACGCCCGCCACCGCTGCCCGGTAGGCCGCCTCCAGCCCCTCGATGCCGTTGACCGTGATGTGCAGGTTTTGCAGCAGGCCGTCGTGGATGCCGTAGACCCAGCCGTGCACGGTGACTTTCTGGCCCCGCGCCCAGGCATCGACCATGACGGTGCTTTGGCAGACGTTGACCACCTGCTCAATGGCGTTGAGCTCGACCAGCGCGTCATGGCGTTGGGGTTCGGCAATCTGGTCCAGCAGGTTCCAGTGGCGGTCCCGCACGTCCTGGATGTGGCGCAGCCAATTGTCGGCCAGGCCGACCCGCTGGCCGGCCAGCGCCGCCGCCACGCCCGAGCAGCCGTAGTGGCCCACCACGGTGATGTGCTCGACCTTGATCACGTCCACCGCAAACTGTACGGTGGACAGCGCGTTCAGGTCCGAATGCACCACCACGTTGGCCACGTTGCGGTGCACAAACACCTCGCCCGGCGCCAGGCCCATGATCTCGTTGGCCGGGACGCGGCTGTCGGAGCAGCCGATCCACATGTACTTGGGCTTTTGCTGGCGCGTGAGTTCGGTAAAAAAACCGGGGCGCTCGCGCTCCATCTCGGCGGCCCAGGCACGGTTATTGGCAAAAATATCGGGTATGGATTGGGTCATATGTGTATTTTGCCGCCACAGGGACGGGCCAGATCATCAGAATTAAGCATGAAATTGGCAGCCTGCGCTTATGCCATAAGCACAAGCAGCTACTAAAACTGCAGCAAATCAACCGGGTTACCAAACCCGCATCCGGCCCTGCCCCGCGCGGTTGACGTTGACGTTAACGTCAAGTATAGCCAGGCTTGGGCCTCATAGGGGATGCCCTGCCCCCACGCGCCCCGCCCTGGGCGGAGAATCGCGCGGCGGCATGCGGTCCGCAGCCACCCCAGGAGACAACCATGACGCTATTTCACAAATACCACCCCCTGCGCCCTTATGCATTCCTGTTGGTGGGGCTGGTATCGGTCAGCACGCTGCTGGCGCAAAACCCGGGCTTGCAACGCACGGTGGTCGGGCGGGCCGATGTGTCGATCGCCGGGCACGAGGCGGTGGTGGCGCGGGTCGAGGTGGCTCCTGGCGCCAAAGCCGGGCGGCACACCCACCCCGGCGATGAAATCAGCTACGTGCTCGAAGGCGAGGCCACCCTGCTGGTCGATGGCCAGCCGCCGCGGGTCATCAAGGCGGGCGAGTCGTTTGTGGTGCCCGCTGGGGTGGTGCACGATGCCCACAACGACGGGGCCGTACCCACCAAACTGGTGGGCGTGTACGTGGTGGAAAAAGGCAAGCCGCTGGCCTCGCCCGCGCCATAACACCTTCAGGCAGTTTTTGCCTGTTTGCGGCTCTTGGAGAGCTGCGCCTGCGCTTCCTTCTCGTGGGCCTTGACCTCGTCGATATTGGCTTGCAGCTCGGCCATCTGCTCTTCCAGTTGCTGGCGGTGCGCGGCCAGCACGTCCAGAAACTTACCCAGCTGGGCGGTGGTGTCGCGTGGGCTGTCGTACATGTCGATGACTTCCCTGGCCTGCGTCAGGCTCAGGCCCAGGCGTTTGGCGCGCAGGGTCAGTTTGAGGCGGGTCCTGTCGCGCTGGCTGTAGACGCGGGTGCGGCCACCCGGGCCGCTGCGCGTGGGCTGCAGCAGGCCCATGTCTTCGTAAAAGCGGATGGCCCGGGTGGTCAGGTCGAACTCAAGGGCCAGGTCGCTGATGCTGTAGGTGCTTATCGCCATGGTGTCAAAGGGTTGCAAAGAGCGGGCCTAGAATGACTTTTACGTAAACGTCAACACAAAAGCCGACTATAGCGCCATGAATCTGCTCGAACAACAACTCCACTACCCCCTGGGCGATGCCCTGCCCGCACAGGGCGACACCCTGGCGGTGGCACCCGGCGTGCGCTGGATCCGCATGGCGCTGCCGTTCGCGCTGAACCACATCAACCTGTGGCTGCTGGAGGACGAAATCGACGGCCAGCGCGGTTGGAGCGTGGTGGACTGCTGCATCAGCGCCGACGCGTCCCGCGCCCAGTGGGAGGCCATTTTTGCCACCCAACTCGGCGGCTTGCCCATCCTGCGCGTCATCGTGACCCACATGCATCCTGACCACATCGGCCTGGCTGCCTGGCTATGTGCGCGATGGAATGCTCCCCTGTGGATTAGCGCCACCGACTACTTTGTGGCCGAGCACAACATCGCCCACTCCAGCGGCAACGGCGGGCCGGGCGCTGCCGAGTTCTTCCAGAAACACGGCCTGAGCGACCCGCAAGCGGTCGATAAAATCCGCGCCCGCACCGGCTATTTTTCGGCCATGGTGCCCAGCCTGCCGCCTAGCTTTGTGCGCATGCAAGACGGCCAGACGTTGCGCATCGGCGGGCGCGACTGGCGCTGCATCAGCGGCTATGGCCACGCGCCGGAGCACATTGCGCTGTACTGTGCGCAGACCCGGGTGCTTATCGGCGGTGACATGATGCTGCCGCGCATCTCCACCAATGTGAGCGTGTTCGATGTAGAGCCCGAAAGCAACCCGCTGCAGCAGTTTCTGGACTCGATCGACAAGTTCACGCCCCTGCACGCCGACACCCTCACCCTGCCCGCCCACGGCAAGCCCTTCCAGGGTCTGCACACCCGCATCCAGCAGTTGCACGACCACCACCGCGACCACCTGGCCCGCGTGATGGCTTTCGCCCAACAGCAACCGTGCAGCGCAGCCGACATCCTGCCCGTGCTGTTTACCCGCGTGCTCGACCTGCACCAGACCACCTTCGCCATGGGCGAGGCGGTGGCGCATTTGCACAAATTGTGGGTCGATGGCTACCTGCAGCGCGTGCGCGGAGCAGATGGCGTGTACCGGTTTGGCCCGACCGCGCTGGCCTATCCCGACAGCGCGCTGCTGGAGCCCAGCGAGGCCGTACCCGTCAGCGCATAAACACGGTTTTACAGCTCATCCCATCTGGGAACCACCACGCTGCGCAACTCGGCACGCAGCGGCGCATAGCCGGGCACGATAGAAGCCACCGTGGCCCAGAACTGGGCGCTGTGGTCCATAAAGCGCAGATGGCTCAGCTCGTGCACCACCACGTAGTCCACCACGGCCATGCGGTGGTGCAGCAGCCGCCAATTCAGCCGGATCGACCCGAGGGTGCTGGCGCTGCCCCAGCGCGTGGTGGCGTTGGACAAGGCCAGGCGCTTCCACTGCACGCCCAGTAGCGGCGCAAAGTGGTTCAGGCGCTCCACGAACAGGGCCCGCGCCTGCAGCAGCAGCCACTTGTGCACGGCAGCGCGGATCTGCGCGGGCGCGGCATCCAGCGGCAAGCCCAGGCGCAATGTGTTGTCGATCACCAGCGCCCCCTTGTGCGCGCGGTGCAGTGCGGGCTCCAGCACCAGCGTCAGCGGCTGGCCCAGGTAGGGAAACGCCGAGCCGTTTTGCCAGGCCACCCGCGTGGCCTGTTGCTGCGCTTGGCGCTCCTGCGACTGGCCGAGCTTTTGCACGATCCAGCCGCCCTTGCTGCGCACCGCCGCGTCCACCTCCGCCAGCGGCACCCATTTCGGGGCGCTGACCACCAGACCTTGCGCACCCACCACAAAGCCGATGCTGCGGCGCTTGCTGCGTTTGAACGCGTAAGCCACCAAGGCACCCGGCAATTGGGCTTCGCGGTTGGCGGCGGGATGCCGAAATTGGGTTGGTTCAGATACCGTGCCCCACACCATGGCAGGAAGCACGGGCCCATGCGCATCCATTTCGGGTGCGACCAGCGCGATATCGGTGGGCGCCACTGCAGGGTCTCTTGTGGGACGTGGGCGTCCTTTAGAAACAAGTGGTGCGGCAGGAGCCTTGGGTTCGAGACCCAAAAGATCCCGAGTGAACTTCAAGAGGCTGGACATAGGCGGAAAGTTTAGCGTGGTGTCGCCTGCAGCCCCCATTTACCATACCAACAACCCCAGCGGCCATCCGCAAAACGCCGACAACGCGCGCCACATCAGCGCTGCGAGCAGCGAGAGGTTAGCGGTACGCCTCGGGGTCCAGGCGGCGCATTTCGGCTTCGATCCAGGCCTGCACCTCGGCCATCAGCTCGTCCGGGCGGCGGCCCACGCTGGGGATGGGCTTGCCGATGGAGATGTCCACAATGCCCGGCGTCTTGATGAAGGCCTTGCGCGGCCAGCATTTGGCCGAGGTGACGGCGATCGGGATCACCGGTACGCCGCACTGGATGGCCAGGCGGGTCCCGCCGGTCTTGTATTCGCCGACCTGGCCACGGTCGATGCGGGTGCCCTCGGGGAACATGATGATCCAGGTGCCCTGCCCCACCAGCCGCTTGCCCGAAGCCACCAACTTCTTGAACGCCTGCGTGCCCTGGCTGCGGTCGATGTGGATCATGTCCATGCAGGCCATGGCCCAGCCGAAAAACGGCACGTACAGCAGCTCTTTCTTGAACACGTAGGCCAGCGGGCGCGGCATGATGGCGGGCATCAGCAGCGCCTCCCAGGTGGACTGGTGCTTGACCAGCAGCACGGCCGAATCCAGCGCGCCGGTGGGCAGGTTTTCCATGCCGGTGATGCGGTTCTGGATGCCCAGTATCACAGTGCCGCTGTCTACCGCCAGCTTCAGCCAGCGCGCACACGCCCAGTACACCGCCGTGGGTCCGGCAAACAGCCGGATCACAAACACGGCCGAGGCCCAGGGGATGACGGTGACCGCCAAAAACAGCATGTGCAAAACAGAGCGGATGAAAGGCATTTTTTAGTCTTTTTGGCAGCTAACGCTTATTCCATAAGCACGAGCAGCTATAAATTAAGGAGTATCAGACCGCCGGCGTTTTGGCCGCCAGCTCGCGGTGGATCAGAAAGGTGGCAAACGCCAGCAGGTCCTGGTGGATCCAGGTGCCCACCGGAAACTCCGGCGGCAACACACCCGGTCCGCGAAACCGTGCGGCCTTGCCGGTCAGCACCACGTGCGGTTCGCAGCCCACCGCCACCCCGGCCTGCAGGTCGCGCAGGCTGTCGCCCACCGTGGGCACGCCGTGCAGGTCGATGCCAAAGCGCTCGCCGATCTGCTCGAACAGCCCTGGCGCGGGTTTGCGGCAGTGGCAACCGTCGTCGGGTGCGTGCGGGCAAAAGAACACCGCGTCGATCTTGCCGCCCGCCGCCGCCAACAGTTTGAACATCTTGGCATGCATGGCATTGAGCGCCGCCATGTCAAACAGGCCCCGCCCCAAGCCTGACTGGTTAGTCGCCACCACCACATGCCAGCCCGCATGGTTGAGCTTGGCAATCGCCTCCAGCGCGCCGGGCAGCGGCAGCCATTCTTCGGGCGACTTGACGAACTCGTCGCTATCCACATTGATGGTGCCGTCGCGGTCGAGGATGGCGAGTTTCATGCGGTGTTTCCTAGGAAGCTAACTTGGACAAGTCCGCCACGCGGTTCATGGCGTTGTGCAGGCTTTGCAGCAGGCCCAGGCGGTTCAGGCGCACGTCGATGGCCTCGGCGTTGACCATCACGCCGTCAAAGAAGGCATCCACCGGCGCACGCAGGGCGGCCAGCGACTGCAGGCTGGCGGTGTAGTCACCCGCTTCGAACTGGGCCTGGGCGGCAGGGGTGACCTGCTGCATGGCGGCGAACAAGGCAATCTCGGCAGGCTCCTGCAGCAACACCGTGCTGACATGGGGGTCCACCGTATCGGCCTTCTTCAGGATGTTGCCGATGCGTTTGTTGGCGGCGGCCAGCGCGGCGGCTTCTGGCAGGGCGGCAAAGGCGCGCACGGCGGCCAGGCGTTTGGGGATGTCGGCCAGACGCTGCGGGCGCAGGGCCAGCACGGCATCGACTTCCTGGGGGCTGTAGCCTTCTTCGCGCAGGCTGCCGCCCAGGCGCTCAAACATGAAGGTCAACAAGGCCTGCACCGAAGCTTCGCGTGGCGCCGTGCATTTGTCGCCCAGTACGGCGAACGCGGCTTCCACCAGCGCGGTCACGTCCAGCGGCAGGTTTTGCTCGGTCAGCATGCGGATGACGCCCAGCGCGTGGCGGCGCAGCGCAAACGGGTCCTTGTCGCCGGTGGGCAGGTTGCCGATGCCGAACATGCCGACCAGGGTTTCCAGCTTGTCGGCCAGCGCCACGGCGGTGCCCACGGGATTGCGCGGCAGCGTGTCGCCTGCGAAACGGGGTTTGTAGTGGTCTTCGATGGCATCGGCCACGTCCACGCCCAGGCCGTCGTTGAGCGCGTAGTAGCGGCCCATGGTGCCTTGCAGCTCGGGGAATTCACCCACCATGTCGGTGACCAGATCGGTCTTGGCCAGCAGCGCGGCCTGGTCGGCCTGCAGGGCCAGCGCCTCGCCGCCGAGTTGCAGGGCGATGGCTTTGGCAATGGCACGCACGCGCACCACGCGTTCGCCCTGCGAGCCCAGCTGGTTGTGGTAGACCACCTTGTCCAGCCCCGCCACGCGGGACTCCAGCGTCTTCTTGCGGTCCTGGTCGAAGAAAAACTTCGCATCGGCCAGGCGCGGGCGCACCACGCGTTCGTTGCCGCCGATGACCTGGCTGGGATCGGCCGGGCTGATGTTGCTGACGATCAGGAACTGGTGGGTCAGCTTGCCCGCCGCGTCCAGCAGCGGGAAGTACTTCTGGTTGGCCTTCATGGTCAGGATCAGGCATTCCTGCGGCACGCCGAGGAATTCTTCTTCGAAGCTGCAGACCAGCACATTGGGGCGCTCGACCAGGGCGGTCACTTCGTCCAGCAGCGCTTCATCTTCGATAGCACGCACGCCATTGCCAATCAGCGCAGCAGCCGCATTCAGCTGGCGCACGATGTCGGCCCGGCGGTCGGCAAAGCTGGCAATCACCGCGCCGTCGCGGGCCAGGGTTTCGGCGTAGCTGTCGGCATCTTTGAGCACCACAGGATCGACACTGGCTTCAAAGCGGTGGCCGTGGGTGGTGTTGCCAGACTGCAGGCCCAGGGCTTCCACGGGCACGATGTCGCTGCCATGCAACGCCACCAGGCCATGCGCGGGGCGCACAAAGCTGACGCTGGTCCAGCCGGGCTGGGCGCAGCCGCTGGCCAGCTGGTAGGTCATCACTTTCGGGATGGGCAGCTTGGCGATGGCTTCCAGCAGGGCTTTCTGCAGGCCTTCCTGCAGGCGGGCACCGGCCACGGTGCGCTCAAAAAACAGGGCTTCGGCCTTGCCGTCCAGGGCGCGCTTCAAACCGGCAACGGCTTCTGGCCCGGCACCCAGGGCCTGCAGCTTTTTCAGCAGCGCGGGCGTGGGCTGGCCATCGGCGCTCAGGCCCACGGCCACGGGCATCAGCTTGGCAGACACGGCCTTGTCGGCGGCAAAGGGGGCCACTGCAGTGATGTGCGCGGCCAGGCGGCGGGGCGAGGCGAAGGCGGTGAGCTGCGACTCGACGCTGGCCAGGCCCTGGGCCTTGAGTTGCTCCAGCAGTACGGCGGCAAACGCGTCGCCCAGTTTCTTGAGGGCCTTGGGTGGCAGCTCTTCAACGAACAGCTCCACCAGTAAATTTTGAACGCTCATAGGTACTGACATTTAAGCGGCTTTCTTTTCAATCTGGGCCAGGACTTCGGCGGCCCAGTCTTTGGGGGCCATCGGAAAGCCCAGGCGGGCGCGGCTATCCAGGTAGCTTTGCGCCACGCTGCGGGCCAGGTTGCGGATGCGGCCCATGTAGGCGGCGCGCTCGGTCACGCTGATGGCACCGCGGGCGTCCAGCAGGTTGAAGCTGTGCGCGGCTTTGAGCACCTGCTCGTAGGCGGGCAGCGCCAGGCTCTCGGTCACCAGGTGCTTGGCCTGCTTTTCGTGGGCGGTGAAGGCGGTGAACAGGAAGTCGGTGTCGCTGTGCTCGAAGTTGTAGGTGGATTGCTCCACCTCGTTCTGCTTGTACACGTCGCCATAGCTCAAACCGTCGGTCCAGACCAGGTTGTAGACGTTGTCCACGCCCTGCAGGTACATGGCCAGGCGCTCCAGGCCGTAGGTGATTTCGCCGGTGGCGGGCTTGCAGTCGATGCCGCCGACCTGCTGGAAGTAGGTGAACTGCGTGACTTCCATGCCGTTGAGCCAGACTTCCCAGCCCAGGCCCCAGGCACCCAGGGTGGGGTTTTCCCAGTCGTCTTCGACGAAGCGGATGTCGTTCTTTTTGAGGTCAAAGCCCAGCGCTTCGAGCGAGCCCAGGTACAGCTCCAGGATGTTGGCCGGGGCGGGCTTCAAGACCACCTGGTACTGGTAGTAGTGCTGCAGGCGGTTGGGGTTCTCGCCGTAGCGGCCATCCTTGGGGCGGCGGCTGGGCTGCACGTAGGCGGCTTTCCAGGGCTCCGGGCCGATTGCTCGCAAAAATGTAGCGGTATGCGACGTACCCGCGCCCACTTCCATATCGTAGGGCTGCAACAGCGCGCAGCCTTGATCAGCCCAGTAGGACTGCAGTGTCAAAATAATTTGCTGGAATGTCTTCATGGAGGTCTGCAAAGGGGGATCGCCGGGGGCGGCAATTTAACCTTTGATTTTACGGGGCTGTGGAATATGTCACGTAATACCGCCAGGCACGCCCATTGTGTGGCTCGCACTCGTTACATTCACACAGGTTGCGCAGAGGAAAAACAATGGACTTGGAACAAGCAGGCAGCAATTTCAGTTGGTTTATGGCGTACCTGATCGCCAGCATCTTGCTGATCATGGGTGTGGCGGCGGGGCTCATGCTGTGGCAGTACCGCAAGCAAAAACGCGAGCGGCGAACGACGGCGCGCATGGCCCGGGCCCGCGCACGGGCTTGGCGCGATGGCAAGCCCACCCCCTCCCAGCAAGCCAAACTTGAGCATAAAAAAGGCGCCTAGCGCTTATTCCATCAGCACGACAAGCTCCTCATTCAATAGCAAAACCCACCCACGAACAGAAGCATGGCGCTGCGGCGCCACCACCACCGGCCCAGGGCCCACCGCTTGCCAGGTGGTGCGAGGGGGTGGGGCTAAAGCAAAAAGAGCTGCTAGCGCTTATATAACAAGCACGAACAGCTCTTTTTTTTATAGCGAACAGTCCCTCAGCCAGACGTGTGCCCTGCCAGGACACCCGTGCAATGGGAGCCTGGGGGTGTTCAATATTCCCAGAAAATGCGCTGCAGTTCCTTGGTGTCGCTGGTCTTGGTCAAGGCCACCATAGCCAGGATGCGGGCCTTCTGGGGGCGCAGGTCGTGGGCCACGACCCAGTCGTACTTGTCGTCAGGCTGCTCGGCGTTGCGCAGCACAAAGCCGTCGGGCACGCGGGCGCTGCGGATCACGATGGCGCCGTCGGCACGTACTTTTTGCAGGTAGGGCACGATGCGGTCGGCCACCGAGCCGTTGCCGGGGCCGCCGTGGATCAGCGCCTTGATGCCGCTCTTGCCCAGGGCTTCGATGGCGGTAGGTGCCACGCCTTCGTAGCCCATGGCGATTTCCACGTTGGGCAGGCTGGTGATGGTGTCGATGTCGAACTCGGAGTTCATGGTGTGGCGCTTGACGGGGGCACGGAACCAGTAGTTCTTGCCTTCCACGATCATGCCCAAGGGGCCCCACTGGCTGGAGAACGCATTGGTCTTGATGTTGACGTTCTTGCTGACATCGCGGCCGCTGTCGATGGTGTCGTTCATGGTCAGGAGCACGCCCTTGCCCATGGCGTCCTTGCTGCCCGCCACGCTGACGGCGTCAAACAGATTCAACGCGCCGTCGGCCGACAAGGCCGTCCCCGGACGCATGGACGCCACCATCACGATGGGCTTGTTGGTGTGCTCCACCAGGGTCAGGAAGTAGGCGGTTTCTTCCACGGTGTCGGTGCCGTGGGTGATGACGATGCCGTCCACGTCGGCTTGCTTGGCCAGGGCCGAGACGCGCTTGGCCAGGGTCAGCAGGTTGTCGTTGGTCAGGCTTTCAGAGGCCACCTGGAACACCTGCTCGCCGCGCACATTGGCCACATTGGCCAGCTCGGGCAAACCGGCGATCAGCTTTTCCACACCCACCTTGGCCGCGGCGTAGGTGGCGCTGTTGAGGGCCGACGCACCGGCACCGGCGATGGTGCCGCCGGTGGCCAGGATCACCACATTGGGTTTGGCCGCCTGGGCATGGGCCAGGGTGGCAAGAGCCGACAGGGCCGCGATGGCAGCTCCGGCGACGAATTTTTCGATCTTGAAATGGGCGCGCATGGGAGGTTCTCAGGTGAAAGGGTTATGACAAAAAGCACCTCGTTTTCGAGGTGCCTGATGGTAGCGATGGGCACCAGAATTGGGTATGCAAGTCCCATGCCTTGTGCGTATAACCCCGTCACACTTCGGTCATAAGCTTATGTTGCGCACCGCTACCGCCCGTTTTACTTGAGGTGGTGCACCGGCCCCATGCCGTACACAGGGGTGGGAATACCCTCCATGCGCGCCTTCAGCTGCAGCGCCAAAAACTCCGAGTAGTGCCGCGACTGGTGCATGTTGCCGCCGTGGAACCACATCTGCGGCTGCGCCGTGGGCTTCCACATATTGCGCAGCTCGCCCTCCCACGGACCCGGGTCCTTGGTGGTGCCAGAGCCCAGCCCCCAGCACTTGCCGACCCGGTCGGCCACTTCCTGCGACACCAGCTTGGCAACCCAGCCGTTCATCGAACCGTAGCCGGTGGCGTAAACCACCAGGTCGGCGGGCAGCTCGGAGCCGTCGGTAAAGCTGACCGAATGCGCATTCAGCCGCTCGATGTTGACCCCGCTCTTGAGCTTGATGCGGCCATCGGCCACCAGCTCCGACGCGCCCACGTCGATGTAGTAGCCCGAGCCGCGCCGCAGGTACTTCATGAACAGGCCCGAGCCGTCTTCGCCGAAGTCGAGCAGAAAGCCCGCGCGCTCCAGCCGGGCGTAGAAGTCGGCATCGCGCTGCTTCATCGCGTCGTACACCGGGATGTGGAAGGTGTGCATGATCTTGTAGGGCACCGAGGCGAAGGTCAGGTCGGCCTGGTTGGTGGTCACGCCCTTGGCAATCGCTTCCTCGGAGTACAGCCCGCCCAGGGCCAGCTCCATCAGCGAGTCCGACCGGGCGATGTGGGTGCTGGAGCGCTGCACCATGGTCACGTCGGCGCCGTTCTCCCACAGGTCGGCGCAGATGTCGTGGGCCGAGTTGTTGGAGCCCAGCACCACCACCTTCTTGCCCGCATACGCCTCGCCACCCGGGTGCTGGCTGGAGTGGTGTTGCACGCCCTGAAACGTCTCTGCGCCGGCCACCTTGGGCACATTGGCAAAGCCGGACACGCCCAGCGCAAACACCAGCTGTTGGGGCCGTAGCACCACCGGTTGACCGTTGCGCAGCACGTGCACGGTCCACTCCTGGGCGGCTTCGTCGAACTGCGCGCTCTGGCACTCGGTGGAGCTCCAGTAGTTCAATTCCATCACCTTGGTGTACATCTCCAGCCAGTCGCCCACCTTGTCCTTGGGGGTAAACACCGGCCAGTCGTCGGGAAACGGCAGGTAGGGCATGTGGTCGTACCAGACCGGGTCGTGCAGGCACAGCGACTTGTAGCGGTTGCGCCAGGAATCCCCGGCACGCGGGTTCTTCTCAATAATCAGCGTGGGCACGCCCAGCCGCTTGAGCCGCGCCCCCAGGCCGATGCCGCCCTGCCCGCCGCCGATGATGACCACGTAGGGCTGCTCGGTGCTGCCCAGTGCCGCCTCCTGCTGCGTCTTGCGTTCCAGCCAGTTCTGGCGGTTTTTCTGCGCGCCGTGCTCCGCGCCCTTGATGCGGCGTGGCCCCTTTTTCTCTTCGAAGCCCTTGAGCTCGGTCATGGTGGTCAGCAGCGTCCAGCACAGGCCGTTCTTCAAACGGATCTGGCCGCGCCCGCGCGCCACCGCGGTCTCGAAGGTGAACCAGGCCTCGGTCAGGTCGCCGGTGGCGCTGGCCTCGCCCTCGACCTGCCAGTGGCCGGGCTGCACACGGGCCAGCGTGCTGTCCAGCAGGTCGCGGATCTGGTCGCGGCCCTCCACGGTTTTGATGTTCCAGGTGAAGGCGACCAGGTCGCGCCAATAGCTCTCGGGCGCGAACAGGGCCAGCGCGCCGTCCACGTCATGCGCCGTGAGCGCCGCGCCAAAGCGGTCCAGCCAGGCTTGCACCTGCTGGTGGGGGGAATGCACAGAATCGGTCATACAGCTTGTCTCCGTTATCGTTGGGTAGTTCGTCACCGGGTCGCCCCGGCAGGCTCTTACCGCAAACGCCGTGCCCGCGGGCACTGCCGCTGCCCACAGAATGCAAGCTGTTGATCCTATTCACTATTTTCCGCACGCACGGGTCAAGGGCCGCCCCGTGCGGGTGTCACACCGTGACAGTTGCCACAGGCCGCTGCGTGACAGCTGTCACACCGGCGGCGGCCCCTCACCCCCATGGTTGGGCGAGGTGATGCCCCAGCGCTGCATGCGCCGATACACCGTCATGCGCGACACCTGGAGCTGGCGGGCCACGGCCGTCACGTTCCAGCCCGCGGCGCGCAGTTGGCGGGCCAGCGCAGCCGCATCCCCATCGCCCACCGGGGGTGCCAGCGCGGTGTGCGGGCCGGGCATGCCGCCCAGCCGGTCGGGCAGATCGGCCAGGGTGATGCGGCCCTGGCGGCACACGCTGCGGGCGTACTCGACCACGTTGTGCAGCTCGCGCAGATTGCCCGGCCAGCGGTAGGCCAGCAGCCAGGCCCGCGCATCGGGGGCCAGCACGGGCACCTCGGCACCGTCGGCAGCCGTTTGCAGCATATGGTCCAGCATCCAGCCCAGGTCCTGCCGCTCGCGCAGCGCGGGCAGGCGGATGTGTGCGCCGTTCAACCGGTAGTACAGGTCGTCGCGAAACCGCCCTTCCCGCACCAGCACTTCCAGGTCGCAGTGGGTGGCGGCGATGACGCGCAGGTTCACCGGCACCGGCCGCGTGGCACCGATAGGCAGCACCTCGCGCTCGGACAGCACGCGCAGCAGCCGCGCCTGCAGCAGCCGCGGCATGTCGCCAATCTCGTCCAGAAACAGGGTGCCGCCATCGGCCTCCTGGATCAGCCCGCGCTTGGCCTTGCTGCCCGCGCCAGTGAAGCTACCCGGCAGGTGGCCAAACAGCTCGCTCTCGATCAGGTTCTCGGGGATCGCCGCGCAATTCACCGCCACAAACGGGCGGCTGCGCCGCGCGCTGCTGGCGTGCAAGGCCTTGGCCAGCACCTCTTTGCCGGTGCCGGTCTCGCCGGTGAGCAGCATGCTGACGGGAGAGTTCAGCAGGCGGGCGGCGCGCTCGATCTGCCGGTCCAGCGCCGCGTCGCCGCCCGACAAACGGGCCAGGGGCGCAGGCAGCGGGTTCTCTGCTGGCGTGTGCGGCACGCTGGGCCAGCGGGTGGGCGGCGGCGTGGCCAGCAAAAAAAGCAGGCGGGCACTGCCCGCCAGCGCTACGGCGCGCTGGTCGGTGGGATGGCCCTGCACAAAGCGGCCCAGGTCGTTGAAATCCAGGTGGAAAATGCGGTCCAGGCGCTGGCCCAGCACCGGGGCGGTGTGCAGCGGCTCCAGCAGCAGCTGGGCGCGCCGGTTGTGGCCGATGATGCGACCGCCCGCGTCCAGGGCCAGCAGGTATTCGGGGTTGGCATCCAGAAACTGCGGGGCCGCACTCAACCGCAAGATCCAGTCATGCCTAAAGCGCTGCAGAAAACTGGCGTTCTCTACATGTTGGGCATACACCTTCACCAGTTGCAGCGCCAGGTGCTGGCTGTCCTTGGGCAGGGGCGAGCGCAGCGCCGAAATGTCCAGCACGGCGGTCAGTTGGCCCAGCGCATCAAATACCGGCGCGGTGGTGCAGGTCAGCGGGATATGGGTGGCATCGAAATGGTCGCCCTGGTGCACGGTCAGGGCTTCGCCGGTGCTGATGCAGGTGCCCACACCGCAGGTACCGGCCACCGACTCACTCCAGTCTGCGCCCAGGCACAGCCCGGCTTTGCGCATGGGCTGGTCGTACTGCAGGTCGCCAATGAAATCCACGGTGATGCCGCGCGCGTCGGTCAACAGCACCACATAGCCCATGCCAGCCACCTGCTGGTAGAGCGTTTCCATGCCGTGGCGGGCAATCTGCAAAAACGCCTCCATCTGGTCCTGCCGCTCCCGCAGCCGCGCGTGCGGCAGGATGATGGCTTCCTGCATGCGGGTGGGGTCGAGCTGGTGCTGCTGCACGCAGCGCGTCCACGAGTTGCGGATGATGCTGTCGTGCCCCTCGGTGCCGACCATGGCGTGGCCGCCGCTGGACAGGCGCATGACCTGGGCGATGTGCTGCTGCTGGGAAGAATGCATGGACTTGTCTCCTGTGCAGCCGTCCACCGCCGGTGGAAGCCGGGCCTCTGCGGGCCAGAAGCACTATAGCCTGCGCGCCCTGCGTGCGCCCATCCACGCCAGCGCCCACGCCAGCAGCCCCAGCCCCCACAGCGGCCACAGCCCCATGCGGGCCACCCACCAAGCGTAGGGGGTGATGCGCCAGCCACTGGTGGCATTCAGCCCCCGGCCCTGCACCTCGCCCACCAGCACATCGCGCGTCAGCCGGGGTAGCGCCTGCACCACGCGGCCCCGGTGGTCGATGATGGCGGTGGCGCCGGTGTTGGTGGCGCGCAGCATGGGCCGCTCGAATTCCAGCGTGCGCATGCGCGAGATGCCCAAGTGCTGGTCAATCGCCAGCGAGTCGCCAAACCAGCCGATGTTGCTGATGTTGACAAAGATGGTCGGGGCCTGCGCCGGGTCGATGAAGCGTGCGCCCAGCTCCTCGCCAAACAAATCTTCGTAGCAGATATTCGGCGCCAGGCGCTGGCCCGCCACCACCAGCGACGGCTGGCCCACCGCGCCGCGGTTGAAGTCGCCCAGCGGGATGTGCATCATCTCGGTGAACCACTTGAACAGCGGCGGAATGAACTCGCCAAACGGCACCAGGTGGTGCTTGGCGTAGGTGTAAGGCTGGGGGCTGCCGGGTTGCAGGCCAACCACGGCGTTCAGGTAACCTTCTTGGGCGTTGCCCAGCGGCACGCCGACCAGGGCGGTTTGTTCGCCGCTGGCAAAGCGCTGCAACAGGCCCGGCCAGTATCCTGCGGGCAGCTGCTGCGGCAGCATGGGAAGGGCGGTCTCGGGGGCCACCACCAGCACAGTCTTGGCCTGGGCCAGCTGCTCGCCATACCAGTTCAACGCCACGGGTACACCGGCACCCAGCTCAAACTTTTCGTCCTGCGGGATATTGCCCTGCAGCAGCGTGACAGCCAGGCGGGCCGCCGGGTCGTTGGGCGGCTGCACTACCGAGTCGGCCGTGGCCACCAGCAGCGCCACCAGCGCCAGCACCCGCCACTGGCGCAGCACCACGCACGCCGCCACCAACGAAGCCACCCAGCCCACGCCGTACACGCCCACGTACGGGGCCAGCAGCGCCAGCCCATCGAGCTGGGCATAGCCGCCCGCCCCCCAGGGGAAGCCGGTCAGCCACTGCCCGCGTGCCAGTTCGGCCAGCAACCAGGAAAATGCAAAAACAATAGCACGCCACGCCCTATTGGTGGGCGCCAAGGCCTTAAAACACCCACATGCCAGTGCATAGACCATAGCCAACGCTGCGGCCAGCCCGGCCACCGCCATCACGGCCAAAGGGGCTGGCAAACCGCCGTAGGTGTGCATGGAAATGAACAGCCACCAGAAGGTGCCGCCCAGCCAGGCCCAGGCAAACAGCCCGCCCAGCAGGGCCGCATGCCGGGGCGAAGCGGCGCGTTCCACCAGCCAGTACAGGCCACCCATGGACAGCAGTTGCAGCCACCACAGCGGCTGGCCGTTCCAGGGGTTGGCAATCGACAGGGCCTGCGCGCCGCCGAACACTGCTGCCAGCAAGAGGCCTCCCAGCCCGGTGGGGCGGGGGCTGCGGAACAGGCCGCGCATCAACCGGTGAGGTCGGTATCGGCCACCGGCGACACTTTGAACCAGCGCACCGCACCGCCCTTGGCGTGCAGCACCACAAAGTTCAGCCCGGCCATGGCGTGGTGTTCGCCGCGCTTGGGCACGTGGCCCATTTCGTGGGCAATCAGGCCGCCGATGGTGTCGAACGCGTCGTCGGGGTCGGTGCTGGCCAGCTTCACGCCAAAGGCTTCGTTGACGCGCTCGATGGAGGTGTCGCCGCTGACCCGGTAGGTGCGGTCGGCCAGGCCGAAGATGTCGCCTTCGTCCTCGGCAATGTCAAACTCGTCTTCGATCTCGCCGACGATCTGCTCCAGCACGTCTTCGATGGTGATCAGCCCGGCAATGCGGCCAAACTCATCGACCACGATGGCCAGGTGGTTGCGGTTGCCACGGAACTCGCGCAGCAGGTCGTTCAGGCCCTTGGTTTCGGGCACGAACACCGCCGGGCGCAGCAGGGCGCGGATGTTCAGCTCGGGGGCCCGCTGCAGCTTGAGCAGGTCCTTGGCCATCAGGATGCCGATGATGTTTTCTTTTTCGCCCTCGTAGACCGGAAAGCGCGAGTGGGCGGTTTCGATCACGATGTGCAGCAGCTCGTCGAACGGTGCGGCAATGTTGAGCAGGTCCATGCGCGTGGCCGCCACCATCACTTCGCCCGCAGCCATGTCGGCCATGCGGATCACCCCCTCCAGCATGGCGCGCGACTCGGCACCGATGATGTGGTTGCCCTCGGCTTCGGACAGGGTTTCCAGGAGTTCGTCGCGCGAATCGGGTCCGGGGTGGATGAATTCGGCGAGTTTTTGCAGAAAGCCACGCTTGTCTTCCCGTTCAGGGAGCGATGAAGACGAGCGCGCGGGGTAAGGGTCTGACACAGCCTTGGATGCAGGACGTGCGGTTGTTAAGGAGCCCCTAGGATAGCTGATCGCCATGGCGGCGACCCGAAAACTTCAGGCGGCCGACTTATGCCGGGCATCGCGCACACCCCGGCGCACGCTTTGCAGGCCACTGAGCAGGTCCCAGAAGTTTTTCGCCTGGGTCTTGAACTGGTAGTCGGTCTGGGCGATCTGCTCGGCCACCATGGCGGTGACACGGCTGTCCAGCGTGGCGGGCGGCAGGCGCAGGAAGGCCTCGGCTTCGGAGCCCTCACGCTCCACCGTGGCCCCGGCTTTGCGGGCAATCTTGAGCATGGCGGTGTTTTCGCTCAGGGCATGGACAAACAGCAGCTCGACCCCTTCGTTGCGGGCATGCACGGTGGCACGGTCGAACAGCCGCGCGCCATAGCCCCGGCCCCGGGCGGTGGGCCGCACCGACACGCCAAATTCGGCGCAGGACTTGAACTGCGGATTCACCGAGTACGCCAGGTGTGCCATGGCAATCAGTTCCAGCTTGCGGTTGTAGATGCCAAAGATGTCGTCTTTCGCAAAATTGAGGCTGTCCACGTACTCCCGGATATTGCGGTCGGCGGCGCTGTAACCAAACCGAAGGTAGCGGTCGCGGGGGTCCAGCGCCAGCAGGTGGGCAGCAATGCGCTCGCGGTGGCCTTCGCCCAGGGAGCGAATGGGCACCAAAACGGGCGTGGCCGCATGGGGAACGACCAGGGCCAGGGGTGCAGGAGACGGTTTTTGAAAATCTGACATCCCTGGAATATACGGGTTTTCCCTTAAAACACCAGCCCCCGCCCCTGCTGGGTTTGTGGACTAGCGCCCACCCCCCGCCTCCGCGCCAAATAGTGCCGTTTTAACCGGTGGAAAAACAACAATTTCCCCTGCACGCACCGCCAGGACGGCATAAACTTTGCATTCAGTTCCAAGGTAAATAGCGATTACGGTAATTTTTCACAGACAGGGGGTGCAAGATGCGCATACACACCGATTATTTTTTGACCCAGATGGGCCGCCAATGGGGCTGGGTGGTATTTCGCGGGCTGGTGGCGATTGTTTTTGGCGGGCTGGCTTTGCTGGTATCCAACCGCGAGTTCGAAGCCCTGGCCCCGATTTGGGGCGGCTATGTGGTGGCCGACGGCTTTCTGGCCCTGCTCACGGCCTACCAGATCCGCGAAAAAAACCGTCCCTGGTGGTCGCTGGCGGTGGTGGGGCTGGTCGGCATGCTGGCCGGGTGGTTCATCTTTGCCTTGCCGGGCAAAACCATGGGTCTGCCGTCGCTGGTGGCCCTGTGGTCGCTGGCCATGGGCGGGTTCCAGATTGTGGCGGCGCTGCGCATGCGCCAGTCCATCAAGGGCGAGTGGAGCCTGATTTTGTCGGGTGCGCTGGCGGTGCTGTTCGGCGTGCTGCTGCTGATCATCCCCAGTGAATTCACCAAGGCCATCGACTGGCTGATCATCGGCTTTTCTGTCAGCTTTGGCGTGCTGGTCATCGCCTTTGGCCTGCGGTTGCGCAACGCGGCGTACGTGGCCTGAATCGTCAAGTCTCTTAGACCGGCAAGGCCGTGGTGGCCTTGACGTGGTCGAGCACAAAGCTGGTTTTGCAGTCCTCCACGCTGGGGTGCTTGAGCAGCGTGTCCATGATGAAGCGCGAGTAGGCCGCCATATCCTGCACCACCACGCGCAGCAGGTAGTCCATCTCGCCGGTCAGCGACGCGCATTCCACCACCTCGGGCCAGGTCTGCACGCTGGCACGGAACACGTCCATGGGGTTGCGCTTGTGGGTTTCGGTGTGCTTTTCCAGCCGCACGTTGAGGTAGGCGGTGAGCCCCAGGCCCACGGCCTCGGGCTTGACCAGGGCCACGTAGCGGTCGATCACCCCCGTGTCTTCCAGCCGCTTGACGCGCCGCAGCACCGCGCTGGGCGACAGGCTCACCTGCTCTGAAAGCTGGTCGTAGGTGGCCCGTCCGTCGGCTTGCAGGCTGCGCAAAATCAGGCGGTCAATCTTGTCGAGTGTTTGCATGGATTGGATTTTGCAGCTTTCCTGCGCAGAATGTCCAAACATGCAGTAAAGCTAAATCGCCTGCGGTCTACAGTGCACGGTGAACAAAGGAGACCCGCCATGGCCACAGAACCCGCCGTCTACGGTAGCAGCGACCGACCACCCCGAGGCGACTACACCCGCGACGGCCTGGTGCTGGCCGACTACACCTGCCCGCAAAACTACACGGCCTACACGCCCCAGGACCACGACACCTACCGCCGCCTGTTCGAGCGCCAGTCGGCCCTGCTGCCGGGCCTGGCCTGCGACGAATTCATCGCCGCCCTGCCCTCGCTGGGCGTGAAAGACCGGATTCCGCGCTTCGAGGAGATCAACGACAAGCTCTACCCGGCCACCGGCTGGGAGGTGGTGGCCGTGCCCGGGCTGATCCCCGAGGTGCCGTTTTTCACCCTGCTGGCGAACCGCAAGTTCCCGGTGACCGACTGGATCCGCACGCCCGCCGAGTACGACTACATCGTCGAACCCGACGTGTTCCACGACCTGTTTGGCCACGTGCCGCTGCTGTTCAACCCGGTGTTTGCCGAGCATATGCAGGCCTACGGCGCGGGCGGCCTGAAAGCGCACCGCCTGGGTGCCTGCGAGCTGCTGTCGCGCCTGTACTGGTACACCATCGAGTTCGGCCTGGTGCGCCAGGCCAACGGGCTGCGGGCCTACGGCGCGGGCATCCTCAGCTCGTCCGGCGAGTTGCAGCACAGCGTGCGCAGCCCGGAGCCACAGCGCATTGCCCTGGACGTGACCCGCTGCATGCGCACCCGCTACAAGATCGACAGCTACCAGCAGACCTACTTCGTGATCGACAGCTTCCAGCAGCTGTTCGACATGACCGCCCCCGACTTCACGCCGCTGTATGCGCAGGTGCAGACCCTGGGCGAGCTGGCGGCAGATGCCCGGCTGGCCAGCGACCGCGTGCTATGAATTCATGAGCTTCTCACGCTGATGGAATAAGCGCCAGCGGCCTGAAAAGCTTGCAAAATGGCGGCATGCCCCACTTTGCCGCCAACCTGACAATGCTCTACCAGGAGCATGACTTTCTGGACCGTTTTGCCGCCGCCGCTGCGGATGGCTTCAGCGCCGTCGAAATCCTGTTCCCCTACGCCTATGCCGCCACCGATCTGGCCGCGCAACTGCGCGCGCATGGCCTGCAGCAGGTGCTGATCAACGCCCCGCCCGGCGACTGGGATGCGGGCGAGCGCGGCCTGGCCTGCCTGCCGGGGCGCGAGGCCGGATTTCGCCAGCTCTTTGCCCAGGCCCTGGACTACGCCCACGCGCTGGACTGCCCGCGCATCCACGTGATGGCTGGCATAGTGCCTGCGGGCCAGAGCCGTGACAGCCTGCGCCCGGTGCTGGAGGCCAATCTGGCCTGGGCCGCCGAGCAGGCCGCCGCCGCGGGCAAGGCGGTGCTGATCGAGCCCATCAACACCCGCGACATGCCCGGCTACTACCTGAACCACCAGGCCCAGGCGCACAGCCTGGTGCAGGCCGTGGGCGCGCCGAACCTGCAGGTGCAGATGGACCTGTACCACTGCCAGATCATGGAAGGCGACCTGGCCACGCGGCTGCGCCAGTACCTGCCCACGGGCCGGGTCGGCCACATCCAGATCGCCGGGGTGCCCGATCGGCACGAGCCGGACGCGGGCGAAGTGCACTACCCCTACCTGTTCGCCCTGCTCGACAGCCTGGGCTACACCGGCTCCGTAGCCTGCGAGTACCGGCCCCGGCGCGGTACCTCGGAAGGGCTGGGCTGGATGCGCCAGGCACTACAAAATAAGTAGCTGCTCACGCTGATGGAATGGGCGCTAGGGGCATAAAAGACTTAAATCCTCAGGCATGCAGCAATTCCAGGAACCGGGCCGTCGCCACGCCCACCGGTCGGTCGCTGCGCACGATGCTGCCGTAGGCGGCCAGCTTGTGCTTGATGGTGTAGGGCAGGATCTTCAGCAGGCCGTGGGTCTGGTAGCGGCTGGCGCTGGACTCGGGGATCACCGCGATCATCTGGGTCTTGAAGATCAGGTTGGTGGTGGTGAGGATGGACGAGGTTTCGATCAGCCCGCGGTGCAGGCCCGCATGGTGGTCGCGGAACTCCTGCTCCAGCACCTCGCGCATGGGGCTGCCATGGGGCTGCAAGATCCATGGAAATTGCAGCATGTCCTCAAACGACACCTGGGCCTGGCCCGCCAGCGGGTGGTCCACCGCCACCACCACCGACAGCGGCTCCTCGCCGATGGGGCGGAACTGGTGGTTCTGCCGCGCCGGGCCCAGCATGCGGCCAATCACCACGTCCAGCGCGCCCTCGCGCATCTGCTCCACCAGGCGGTCGCTGGTGTCCACCGCAATCTCGATGGCCAGCAGCGGGTACTCCTGTTTCAGACGGATCAGGCTGTCGGTCAGCAGCACCGGCGACGCCGCCATGATGCTGCCGATGAACAGCTTGCCCGCGCCGCCCAGGCGCAGCTCCTGCAGCTCGCGGTTCAGGGCCTCCATGGTGCCGCGCATGCCGCGAAAGGTGTTCATCACCGCCTGCCCCGCCGGGTTCAGCTGCAGGCCGCGCCCCACCCGGTCAAACAGCGGCTGGCCCAGCGCGTCCTCCAGCTCGTGCAGCATCTTGGTGGCCGCGGGCTGGGTCATGCCCAGCTGCTGCGCGGCCGCGTGCAGGGTGCGGTGCGCGTCAATCGCCAGCAACAGGGCCACCTGGCGCATGCGCAGGCGGTTCAGCAGCTGGGCGGTGGTGTCTGTCGTCGTTGTCATTTGATAACCCCAGGCAATCAATACATCAAATACTTTCACTATACGGGAATCAATTGGCTTCCTAAGATCCAGCCCATACAACGAATTGGAGCCCCCTATGCGCACCCCCTTTTGGCTGGCCACCGCCACCGTCCTGGCCTGCACCAGCTTTGCCACCCAGGCCCAGGAATGGCCCAGCAAGCCGGTCAAAATTCTGGTCGGCTCGGCCCCCGGCGGCGGCACCGATGCCATGGCCCGCGCCGTGGCCGACCGGCTGGGCCCGCTGCTGAAGCAACCGGTGGTGGTGGAGAACAAACCCGGTGCCTCCAACACCCTGGCCGCCGATGTGGCCGCCAAATCCACCGATGGCCACACCTTGCTGATGGGCGTGTCCACCGCCCAGGCGATTGCGCCCCATTTGCTCAAGCTCAACTACGACAGCAATAAGGACCTGGTGCCGGTGGCCTTTGTGGGCTCGGTGCCGAATGTGCTGGTGGTCAACACCGGGCTGGGGCTCACCGACGTGCAGTCGCTGGTCAAGATGGCCAAGGCCAAACCCGGCCAGATGAACTACGCCACCAGCGGATCGGGCAGCACGCAGCACATTGCGGCCGAACTGTTCAAGGAAGCGGCGGGGGTGTTCATCACCCACATCCCCTACCGGGGCAGCGGCCCGGCCATGATCGACCTGATCGGTGGCCAGGTGCAGATGAGCTTTGACACCCTGCCCTCGGTGATCGGCCAAATCAAGGCGGGCAAGATCAAGGCGCTGGCCGTGGCCGCGCCCAAACGCAACAGCCAACTGCCCGACGTGCCCACCCTGGCCGAAGCGGGTGTCAAGGGTGTGGAAATGAGCGCCTGGTATGGCATCTACATGCCCTCCAGCACGCCCAAGGCGGTGCAGGAACGGGTGCTGGCCGAGGTCAACAAGGTGCTGGCCATGCCCGAAACCCTGGCCCGGCTCGACGGTATCGGCGCAGAGGTCACGCCCATGGCGCAGGCCAGGTTCCAGGAATTCCACAACGCCGAATACCAGCGCTTCGGCGACCTCATCAAGCGCAAAAACATCAAACTCGACTGAGCGAAACCATGCAACACACAAAACCTGTGGTGGCCCTCACCCTGGGCGACCCCGCGGGCATCGGCCCAGAGCTGATCGCCCGCCTGCTGGGCCAGACCGATGCCACCACCCACGCCAACATCGTGCTGGTGGGCGATGCCTGGCTGTGGGCCGACGGCCAGAAGATTGCAGGCCTAGAGGTCGCCACCCAGCCGGTGCAAAGCTTTGCCGCAGTGCGCGCCCGCACCGACACCTCCCTGCCCGCCTGGCTGCCGATGGACACTGTGGCCGCCGCGCAGGTGCAGCGCGGCCAGGCCCAGGCCGTGGGCGGAGCGTCGGTGCTGCAGGTACTGAATGCCTGCATGGACGCCACCCAGCGCGGCGAGGTGGACGCCATCTGCTTTGCCCCGCTGAACAAGTTCGCCATGAAGCAAGGCGGCCTGCGCCATGAGGACGAGCTGCACCACTTTGCCGAGTACCTGGGCGTAAAAACCTACTTTTGCGAGTTCAACACCCTGGGCGATTTGTGGACCTCGCGGGTGTCCTCGCACATCCCGCTGAAAGATGCCGCCAGCTACCTGACGCAAGAGCGCATCCAGCAGGCTGCCGCCCTGATCTACCGCTCGCTGCAGGCCAGCGGCATTGCTGCGCCCAAAGTGGCGGTGGCGGCGTTCAACCCGCACGGCGGCGACGGCGGCACCTGCGGGCGCGAAGAGATCGACACCATCATCCCGGCCGTGGCCGCACTGCAGGCGCAGGGCATCGCGGTGGAAGGGCCCTTTCCCGCCGACACCATCTTCCTCAAAGCCCGCGACGGCGAATACCAAGCGATCGTCACCATGTACCACGACCAGGGCCAGATCGCCATCAAGCTGATGGGTTTCAGCAAGGGCGTGACGGTGCAGGGCGGCCTGCCCGTGCCCATCACCACGCCCGCCCACGGCACGGCCTACGACATCGCCGGGCTCGGCCAAGCCGATGTCAACGCCACCTACAACGCCTTGCGCATCGCCGCCCGCATGGGCCTGGCATCCCCAAAGAACTGAAAGAGCAGCAACATGAAAATCACCGCCGTCCGCGCCCGCGTCTTCGAATGGAAGGGCAAGACCGTGCCCCCGCAAGGCAACTTCTGCTCCAACGCCATGGACCTGGTTTACTCCAAAACCGAAAGCATGAGCACTTTCCGCTTCCATTCCTGGACGGTGGTGGAGATTGAAACCGACAGCGGCATCGTCGGCCTGGGCAACGTGGCCCTGGCCCCCAAGATCGCCAAGGCAATCATCGACGAATACCTCACGCCGCTGGTGCTTGGCCAGGACCCCTGGGACTATGAATACCTGTGGCAGCGCATGTACCGCGCCACCCACGCCTGGGGCCGCAAGGGCGTGACCATGGGCGCGATCTCGGCCATCGACCTGGCCATCTGGGACATCCTGGGCAAGTCGGTCAACAAGCCGGTCTTCAAGCTGCTGGGTGGCCGCACCAAGGAGAAGATCCCCTGCTACTACAGCAAGCTGTACCGCACCGGTCTGGCGGAGATGCAAAAGGAAGCCCAGACTTTCAAGGACCAGGGTTTCACCGCCTTCAAGATGCGCTTTGGCTACGGCCCGGCGCACCTGCAACACGGTGTGGCCGAGAACCTGAAATCGGTAGCCGCCATCCGCGAAGTGATTGGCTATGACAACGACCTGATGCTGGAGTGCTACATGGGCTGGAACCTGGAATACGCCAAGCGCATGCTGCCCAAACTGGCGAAGTTCGAACCGCGCTGGCTGGAGGAGCCGGTGATTGCCGACGACATCGACGGCTACGCCGAACTCAACGCCATGAACATCATCCCCATCAGCGGCGGCGAGCACGAGTTCAGCCTCTACGGCTTCAAGCAGCTGCTGGACAAAAAAGCCGTGAGCGTGGTGCAGTACGACACGAATCGCGTGGGCGGCATCACCGCCGCGCACAAGATCAACGCCCTGTGCGAGGCCTACAGCGTGCCGGTCATTCCGCACGCTGGCCAGATGCACAACTACCACCTGACCATGAGCACCATCGCCAGCCCCATGAGCGAGTACTTTCCGATGTTCGACGTGGAAGTCGGCAACGAGCTGTTCTATTACATCTTCAAAGGCGAGCCGGTGGCGGAGAACGGCTTTGTGCAGCTCGACGACAACACGCCAGGCCTGGGCCTGACCCTGAACACCGAGTTCCTCGACCAGTTCGTGGTCACCGAATGAGCGCCCTGCCGGCCCGCTACCGGGGCGTCTTCCCGGTCGCGCCCACCATCTTCCACCCCGATGGCACGCTGGACCTGCCCGGCCAGAAGCGCTGCATCGACTTCATGGTGGACGCGGGCTCGCACGGCATCTGTATCCTGGCGAATTTTTCCGAGCAGTTTTTGCTGTCGGACGAGGAGCGCGAAGTGCTGACGCGCACCGCGCTGGAGCATGTGGATGGCCGGGTGCCGGTGATCGTCACCACCACGCATTTCAGCACCGATGTGTGCATTGCCCGCAGCCAGCGCGCCCAGGCCCGGGGTGCCGCCATGGTGATGGTGATGCCGCCCTACCACGGGGCCACGTTCCGCGTGCCCGAGGTGCAGATCTACGAGTTCTACGCCCGGCTGTCGGACGCAATCCGCATCCCCATCATGCTCCAGGACGCACCGGCCAGCGGCACGGTGTTGTCTGCCGCCTTTCTGGCGCGCATGGCGCAAGACATCGAACATTTAAGCTACTTCAAGATCGAAACCGCCGGGGCAGCCAGCAAGCTGCGCGAGCTGATCCGCCTGGGCGGCAATGCCATCGAAGGCCCGTGGGACGGCGAAGAAGCCATCACCCTGCTGCCCGACCTGGACGCGGGGGCCACCGGCGCGATGACCGGCGGGGCTTACCCCGACGGCATCCGCCAGATCATGGATGCCTACACCGCAGGCCGCCGTGGCGACGCCGTGGCCGCCTACACCCGCTGGCTGCCGCTGATCAACTACGAGAACCGCCAGGGCGGCATCCTGACGGCCAAGGAACTGATGGCCGAGGGCGGCGTGATCGCCTGCGCCGCACCACGCCACCCGTTTCCCGACATGCACCCCGAGGTGCGCAAGGGGCTGATCGAAACCGCCCGGCGGCTCGATCCGCTGGTGCTGCGCTGGGGCCGATAAACAAAAAATGCTATTGAATCAATAGCTTCTTACGCCCATTCCATAAGCGCTAGCAGCCGAAAAGACTCAAACCTTCTTCAAAAAGCAGGCCTTCAGCATGAAGCTGCCTGCGTCCATCTTGCAGTCCACCTCGTGGTCGCCGCCAACCAGGCGGATACTTTTTACCTTGGTGCCCACCTTGAGCACGGTAGATGAGCCTTTGACCTTCAAATCCTTGATCAGCACCACGGCATCGCCGTTGGCCAGCAGGTTGCCGTTGGCATCCTTCACCTGCGGTTCGGCATCATCTTCCACATCGATGGCAGCATCCTGGGGCCATTCATGGCCGCAGTCGGCACACACAAAATGGGCCCCGTCGGGGTAGGTGTTGGTCAGGGTGCATTGGGGGCAGGCAGGGGCAATAGTGGACATGGTGGCTCTTTGGGTAGGACAGGTATTGTCTGGCATACCCGCGACCCGCTGTCTCCCAAGCGACCAAATCTAGGGACTTGCCCGGTAACGCCCCAGCCCGGCTGCCACCCAGAATCGCTCCTACAAGGAGCCTCCATGGACAAGGTCTGGTTGAAGAGTTACCCCGCCGACGTGGCGCATGAAATCGACGTCACCCCCTACAGCTCGCTGACCCAACTGCTGGACGAGTCGTTCACCAAGCACGCCGACAACCCCTTTTCGGTGTGCATGGAGCGCTGGATGTCGTACCGCGAGCTGGACCACCTGTCGGGCGCGCTGGGCGCGTGGCTGCAGGCCCAGGGGCTCAAGCCCGGTGCACGGGTGGCCATCATGCTGCCGAATATTCCACAGTTTGCCGTCACCATGGCCGCCGTGCTGCGCGCCGGGTACACCTGCGTCAACGTCAACCCCCTGTACACCCCGCGCGAGCTGGAGCACCAGCTCAAGGACTCGGGGGCCACCGCCATCGTGATCCTGGAGAACTTTGCCCGCACGCTGCAAGAGGTGGTGGGCCGCACCCTGGTGCAGCACGTGGTGATGGCCCACATGGGCGACCTGCTGGGCGCGGTGTATGGCCGGGTGGTCAATTTCATGGTGCGCCGGGTCAAGAAGCTGGTGCCTGCCTTCCAGTTGCCACGCAACGGCACCTTGCGCGTCACGGCCTTCAACCAGGCGCTGGCCGATGGCCGGGGCCGCGCGCTGCAGCCGCACCGGTGCACCATGGATTCGATTGCCTTCTTGCAATACACCGGCGGCACCACCGGGCTGTCCAAGGGCGCGGTGCTGACCCACCGCAACATCGTGGCCGCCGCGCTGCAGACCGAGGCCTGGTTCACCCCTGCGCTGGCGCGGGTGGGGTCCGCCCGCAACGTCAACATGGTGGCCGCCCTGCCGCTGTACCACATCTACGCCCTGACCACCTGCCTGATGTGCGTACGCCTGGGCGCCCACATCACCCTGGTGCCCAACCCGCGCGACTTCAAAGCCTTCATCGGCATGCTGAAAAAACGGCCCTTCCACATCCTGCCCGCCGTCAACACCTTGTTCAACGCCTTGCTGCTGCAACCCACGTTCAAGACCATCGACTTCTCCCACCTGTGCGTCACCCAGGCGGGCGGCATGGCCGCATCCGAGGGCACGGCCCAGCGCTGGCTGGATGTCACCGGCAGCCCCATGGTGGAAGGCTGGGGCATGAGCGAAACCTGCGCCGTGGGCACCAACAACCCGGTGCTGAGCAAGAGCTTCACCGGCACCATCGGCCTGCCCCTGCCCAGCATCGACCTCACCATCAAGGACGACGACGGCAACGACCTGCCGCTGGGCGCCGCGGGCGAAATCTGCATCAAGGGCCCCAACGTCACCACCGGCTACTACCAACAGCCCGAGGAAAACGCCCGCGCCTTCACCGCCGACGGCTACCTGCGCACCGGCGACATTGGCATCATGGACGAGCGCGGTTACACCCGCATCGTGGACCGCAAGAAAGACATGATTTTGGTCAGCGGCTTCAACGTGTTCCCCAACGAGCTGGAAAACGTGATCTCGCTCTGCCCCGGCGTGGTGGAGTGCGCGGCCATCGGCGTGCCCGACGAAAAGCAGGGCGAGGCCATCAAGGTGTTCATCGTCAAGAACGACCCGGCCCTGACCGAAGCCGACGTGCTGCAGTTCTGCAAGCAGAACCTCACCGGCTACAAAATGCCCAAGTTCATCGAGTTCCGCAAAGATTTGCCCAAGTCCAATGTGGGCAAAATCCTGCGCCGCGAACTGCGCACCCCTAGTACAACCTAAGCAGCAGCCGCCTGCCGCGCCACGTGCACCTGGTGCAGGGTGATCTTGCGCACCTCGGCCTGGCTGCTCTGGATGTGGGCGCGCAGCAGCATGGCGGCCTGGTCGCCGCGGTGGCTGCGGATGGCCTTGAGGATCTTGGCGTGCTCCTCATACGTGGCAGTGATGCGCGCCTGCTTGGTGAAGTCCAGGCGACGGATGATGCGGATGCGCTCCGTCACGTCGCTGTGCACCCGGGCCATCTCGGTGTTGCCTGCGGCGCGCACCAGGGCGCAGTGGAATTCTTCGTCCCAGCGGGCCACGGCAATGCCGTCGGTGCTGCGCTGGGCCACCGGCACCAGCCAGATGGCCACCAGCTCGTCCAGCAAGGCATGGTTGATCTGGATGTGCGGTGCCCCGGCGCCCGCGCCGCCTTCGCACAGGCGGTGGGCGGCGGTGGTTTCCAGCACCATGCGCAGGTCGTAAAGCTGCTCGAACTGCTCGAAGTTGAACGGCAGCACGCGCCAGCCGCTGCGAAACAGCACTTCCACGTAGCCCTCTTGCTGCAGCCGGATCAGCGCCTGCCGCACGGGGGTGCGCGATACGCCCAGGCGCTCGCTGATCTCGTTTTCGGTGAATCGGTCGCCGGGGACCAGGGTGAATTCGCCTACGTCGCGCTTGAGCTGGGCATAGACCTCGTCGGCGCGCGAGCGGTATACGGTGGGTTCTGCGGGGGGAATGGGGGTGGGAGTCAAGGAGTGCACCAGGCAAACTTTAGCAGTTGCAGCGCACTGGCCGTCACGGACCTGCCAATGCCCGCAATACCGCCGAGCTGGGGGCCGTCCAGCCGACGATGCCGCCCTGGGCACGCACCATCTCCAGCGTGGCGGCCTTGAACTGCGGGAAGTAGCTTTCGGTGCAGTCTTCCAGCAACAGACCGTCGTAACCCCGGTCGTTGGCCTCGCGCATGCTGGTCTGCACGCAGACCTCGGTGGTCACGCCCATGAACAACAGCTGCCCGATGCCGCGCTGTTGCAGCATCTCGTGCAGGCCGGTGGCGTAGAACGCGCCCTTGCCGGGCTTGTCGATGGCGATTTCGCCGTCTATCGGAGCCAGCGCCGGGATGATCTGGTTGCCCGGCTCGCCCGCTACCAGAATGCGGCCCATCGCGCCCATATCACCGATGCGCAGCGCCGGGTTGCCCCGGTTCAATTTGGCCGGGGGGCAGTCGGACAGGTCGGGCCGGTGCGCCTCGCGGGTGTGCACCACCAGGCCGCCCGCGGCGCGCCAGGCGGCCAGCATGGCCTGGCAGGCGGGCACGATGGCCTCCAGCAGGGCTACGTTGTTGCCCAGGGTGGCCCCGAAGCCACCGGGCTCGATGAAGTCGCGCTGCATGTCGATGATGACCAGGGCGGCGCGGGAAACGTCCAGCGGGTAATCGAACGGCAGTGCGGGGATATTCATGCAGCCTCCTGGTGGTGGTCATGGCCGCCGCCCATGTGTGCGCCCAACACGTGGCGCTCGGCGGTGGCGGCGGGGGTTTCAAACACGATGCGGCCTTCGCTCATGACCACGATGCGGTCGGCCAGCTCCAGCAGCTCGTCCAGGTCTTCGCTGATCAGCAGCACCGCGCCGCCGCGGTCGCGCACGCCCAGGATGCGGCTGTGGATTTCGGCCACGGCGGCAAAGTCCAGGCCGAACACCGGGTTGGCGGCAATCAGCACATTGATCTCGCCCGCCAGCTCGCGGGCCAGCACGGCGCGCTGCACGTTGCCGCCCGACAGGCTGCGGATGGGCGCGCCCTCGCCCCGCGTCTTCACACCGTACTCCTGGATCCAGTCGCGCGCCCGTTTGCGCCAGGTGGCAAAGCGCAGCAGGCCGCCCAGGTTCAGCGGCGGCTGGTCGAAGTCGCGCAGCGCCATGTTCTCGGCTACCGACAAATCCCCCACGCAGGCGTTACGCAAGGGCTCTTCGGGCAGGCTGCGCACCTTGAGGCGGCGGTTGTCGGCACGGCGGGCGGCGTAGGGCTCGCCCATCACCTGCACCGTGCCGCCCAGGCGCGCGCGCTGGCCCACCAGCGCTTCCACCAGCTCGCGCTGGCCGTTGCCCGAGACCCCGGCCACGCCCAGGACCTCGCCCTTGCGCACCTGCAGGCTCAGGCCGTGCAGCGCCAAAGTGCCGCGATCGCCCTGGGCTTGCAGCTGGTCTACCAGTAGGGCTACGGGGGCATCGTCAGCTACTGTTTTTATAGCTTTTCGTGCTTTATCCATGGGCGTTAGGGCCGTATTTGGCTCTGAACTCTCGCCCATCATGGCCTGGGCCAGGGTGCGGGTGAGTGCCTGCGGCGCAGCGCCCGCCACCCGGTCGTGGTGCACCGCCTTGCCCCGGCGCAGCACGGTCACGCCGTCGGCGTAGGCCAGCACCTCACGGAACTTGTGGGTGATGATGAGCACACTGCACTGGCCGCTCTGGGCGAAGGCGCGCACGTGGCCCAACACCTCATCGGCCTCTTGCGGGGTGAGCACCGAGGTGGGCTCGTCCAGGATCAGCAGGCGCGGCTTCAGGTACAGCTGCTTCAACAACTCCAGCTTTTGTTTTTCGCCCGCCGCCAGCTCGGCGGGGCGGGCATCCAGGTCCAGGCTGAACGGGGTGGTGGCCAGAAAGGCCTTGAGCTCGGCGCGCTTGGCGGTCCAGTCGATCACCGCAGGCAGGGTGCCTCCCGCCAGCAGCAGGTTCTCGGCCACGGTCATGCCCGGCGCCAGCGTGAAGTGCTGGTAGACCATGCCGATGCCGAGGCTGCGGGCCACGATGGGGTTGGCAATGTCCTGCTCGCGCCCGTCGATCAGGATGCTGCCCTCTTCCGCGCGCTGGAAGCCCGCCACGCATTTCACCAGGGTGCTTTTGCCCGCGCCGTTTTCGCCCAGCAGGGCGTGCACCGTGCCGGGCTCGACCCGCATGGTGACGCCGTCCATGGCGGTAAAGCTGCCGAAGCGCTTGGTCAGCAAATAGGTGTCTAACGCCAGCGCGCCGGTGCCTGCGGGGAGCGCGCCAATCGGGGTGGATTCGGGTGCCATGGGGTTCCTTGGGTTAGACGGCGGCCAGCAGCGCGGCGGACGTGGCGTGTGCACCGAACACGCCGCCCTGCATGGTCACCATGTTCAGCGCGGCCTGGTGGTTGGCGGGGTCGGTGGCCGCCGTGCAGTCGGACAGCAGCAGGCACTCGTAGCCCCGGTCGTTGGCATCGCGCATGGTGGTGTGCACGCACACGTCGGTGGTGATGCCCGCCAGGATGAGGTTCTGCACGCCGCGCAGGCGTAGCACCATGTCCAGGTCGGTGGCATAGAACGAGCCTTTACCGGGCTTGTCGATCACCACCTCGCCGGGCAGTGGGGCCAGCTCGGGAATGATCTCCCAGCCCGGTTCGCCACGCACCAGGATGCGCCCGCAGGGGCCGGGGTCGCCAATGCCGACACCGCCCGCACCAATCTGCCGCGAGCGCCAGCGCTTGTTGGCGGGCAGGTCCGCCAGGTCGGGCCGGTGCCCTTCACGGGTGTGGATGATGTGGTAGCCCAAGGGCCGCAGCCGGGCCAGCACGGCGGCAATCGGAGCGATAGGCGCGCGGGTCAGCGCGATGTCGTAACCCATCACGTCCACATACCCGCCGACCCCGCAAAAGTCGGTCTGCATGTCGATCACGACCAGCGCCGTGTTGTCGGGCCGCAGGTCGCCGTTATAGGGCCAGGCGTAGGGGTTGGCTTGCACGAAGAGAGGCGTCATACCGAGTACTCGCATGCGTTCGGAACGCTGTTCAGTGAACGGGCCGAGGGCACCGGGCACCTCCCTCCGCGAATGTCCCCCGGCTGCGCCTCCTCCTTTATTTCGCTGCAGGAGGCACCCGATACCCTCAACACAGGACTCGCCGTGCCATGCCTGTCGATCCACCACCGCACTGATGGCTCGCGACGATGGTGTGCTCTGCGCAGCGAAATAAAGGAGGAGCCTCGGCCATAGGCCGGGCGGGGGACATTCGCGGAGCAGAGCACACCATCGTCGCGAGCCCACCCCGAATGCCTCCCACAGCGTTGCATCAAATAACACATGGCCATCTCAGCGCACCGAAGACAGTTCACCCGGGCTGCCTACCGCCACGCTGCCAGGCTTGCAGGTCAGCACCAAAATCACCAGGGTCAGCACATAGGGCACGGTGTTGAACAGGTGGTAGCCCCAGCCGATGCCCACCGACTGCATGGCCGGCCCAATCGCCCCCGCACCGCCAAACAGCAGGCCCGCGCCCACACAGCGCAGCGGGCTCCAGCGCGCAAAAATCACCAGCGCCACCGCGATCAGCCCCTGGCCGCTGGAGATGCCCTCGTTCCAGCTACCGGGGTAAAACAAGGTGAGCGACGCACCGCCCAAACCGGCCATGAATCCCCCCGCCGCCGTGGCCGCGATACGGATACCCGACACCGAATAGCCCAGCGCCCGCGTGGCATTGGCCGAGTCACCCGCCAGCCGCACCAGCAGGCCCCAGCGGGTGCGCGCAAACGCCCACCACATCGCAATCGCCAGAGCGATGCCGATGGGCAGCAGCGCATTGATCTGCAAGGCCGCCTGCACCACGGTGGAGCTGCTCCAGCCACCCAGCGCAATGGCTGGAATCTGCGGTGCCTGGGGTTGGATCAAGGGCTTGCCCAGGTAGAAGGCCAGTCCCGTGCCCAGCAGCATCAGCGCAATGCCGGTGGCCACGTCGTTGACCCGTGGCAGTGAGCACAGCACGCCGTGCAAGGTGGCCAGCAGCGCACCCGCCATGGCTCCGGCCAGCACACCCAGCCAAGGCGAACCGGTGAGGTAAGCCCCGCCAAAAGCCGTCATGGCCGACAGCACCAGAACGCCTTCCAGCCCCAGGTTGATTCGGCCGGATTTTTCGGTCAGGCATTCGCCCAGGCTCACGAACAGGAACGGCGTACCGACACGCAAGGCCCCACCAATAATTCCGGCGAATAAGGCTACCCATTGGTCTGCAGTCATAAAGTTACCCCCACGCTCGGCATTGCATGTACTCGCTGCCCCCCGAGGGGGCCGCGAGCTTGCTTGGGACGGCCCGGCACGGCGCTCATACAGCCTCCACCGGTTTACGCATCTTGGCAAACACCGTTTTCCAGTCCACGTCGCGCAGCGCTTCGCTGGCCAGAATCAGCACAAAGGCAATGCCTTGCAGCACCATCACCGACGCGTCGGGCAGGCCCAGGCGGCGCTGCAGCAGGCTGCCTGCGGCACCAAAGCCGCCGAACAAAATGGCCACCGGCACGATGGCCACCGGGTTGTGCCGGGCGATAAACGACACCAGAATGCCCGCGTAGCCGTAGCCCGAGATCAGCGAGGCATTGGCATTGGTATGCACCGCCGCCACCTCCACGGCACCGGCCAGCCCGGCACCGGCCCCGCCCAGGGCGCAGGCCGTCAAGATCAGTTGCGTGGCGGGCAGGCCCACCAACTGGGCCGCACGCGGGTTGCCGCCCACCACGCGGATCGAGAAGCCCGATGCCGTCCAGCGCAACCACAGCCCCAGGGCCACGCAGGCCAGCACGCCCAGCACCAGCCCCCAGTGCACGTCCGAGCCCGCAATGCCGGTGATCAGCATGCCTTCGGGCAGGGAATGGGTGGCGGGCTTGTTCAGGCTGGCCGGGTCGCGCAGCAGGCCCTCCACAAGGTGCTTGAAGATGCCGATGGCGATGTAGGCCAGCAGCAGGCTGCTGATGGTCTCATTGATGCCCCGCGCCTGCCGCAGCCAGCCTGCCAGCACAATCCACAGCGCCCCGGCCAGCGCGCCCGCTGCGCACACCAGCACCGTGCCCGCCATATTGGCAGGCAGCGGCAACAGGCTGGGCAGCGCAGCAGCGGCCAGCCCTCCCAGCACCAAAGCCCCCTCCCCGCCGATGATGACCAGCCCGGCCCGCGCGGGCAGCGCCACGCACAGGGCGGTGAGCATCAGCGGTGCGGCGCGTTGCAGCGTGTTCTGCCACGAGAACCAGTCGCCAAACGCCCCCTTGAACAGGGTCAGCCACATGTCCGCTGGGTTGACCCCGGCGAACCAGACGAACACACCGAACAGCAGCAGCGCCAGCGCAATGGCTGAGGTGGGCAGCAGGATGTCTTTCATGGCGGTGGCTTAGAAACTGCCTTGTACGCCTTCGACCAGATAGTTCATGCTCTCCAGCACCGGATCGGTCTGCTTCAAGACCTTGCCTGCGGCGATGACCTCCTTGCCCTTGTTGTCCTTCAGCGGGCCTTTGAAGATGTCGAACTTGTCGGCCAGCATCTGGGCCTTGGTGCCGTCGGCCTGCTTCTTGGCGGCGTCGGTCACCATGGCGCCGTAGGGCGAGGTTTTCACATAGCCGTCTTTCAGGCCGCCGCGCAAAAAGTTGGGGTGCGGCTTGCCGGACTGGGCCGCGTCGATGGCGGTTTTGTAGGCGGTAAACCAGTTCCACTCCGCACCGGTGAGGTAGGCGTTGGGGGCCAGCTTGGCCTGGCTGGCGTGGTAGCCGCAGACCATCTTGCCGCGCTTGGCGGCGGTTTCCACAATCACCTTGGGGCCGTCCACGTGCATGGTGAACACGTCACAGCCCTGGTCGGCCAGGCTGTTGGTGGCCTCGGCTTCTTTCACGGCCATGGACCAGTCTCCGGTGAAGATCACGCTGCAGGTGATGCCGGGCTTGACCGAGCGCGCACCCAGGGTGAAGGCGTTGATGTTGCGCAGCACCTGCGGAATCGGCTTGGCGGCCACAAAGGCGATCTTGCCGCTCTTGCTCATGTGCCCGGCGATCACACCGTTCAAAAACTGGCATTCGTCGATGTAGCCAAAAAAGCTGCCCACGTTCTTGGGGTGCTTGCCCTCGGTCCACATGCCACCGCAGTGCGAAAAGCGCACGTCGGGGTACTTGGCGGCCAGCGCCAGCACATGCGGGTCGAAGTAGCCGTACGAGGTGGGAAACAGCAGCTTGGCACCGTCTTGGGCGATCATGCCGGTCATGGTTTTTTGCACCGCCGAGGTCTCGGGCACGTTCTCTTCTTCCACCACCTTGATGCCGGGCAGCTTTTTGGCTTCGGCGGCGGCCGCTGCCTGCGACTGGTTGTAGCCGTAGTCGTCGCGCGGGCCGACGTAGATCACGCCGATGGTCAATGGCGCTTGCGCCCGGGCCAGGCTGCCCAAGCCACCCAGCGAGCTGGCAGCGCCCAGGGCGGCGATGGTTTTCAGGGAGTCGCGGCGGTTGAAGGTGGTCATGGCAGTCCTTTCGGTGGTGACAGCGTGGGGTTGGATCAAAACGGTGCGTAAAACAGAATCCTTCTTGGATACAAGAGAGGATGCAAATTGCGTGCCTAGGCGCTATTCCAGCAGACTGACGTGGGCGGCCACCACCTTCCAGCCCGCGGGCATGCGCAGCCAGGTCTGGCTTTGGCGGCCCGTGCGGGTGCCACCGTCGCGCAAAAACTCCACGTTGGCGGTGGCGAAGTCGTGGCCGTAGGTGGTGATGACGGTCTTGAGCAGGCGGCGCTGCTGGCCCTGGGCCGGGCGGCCTGCGCGAAAGGCCTGGATGGCTTCAAAACCGTACAGGTTTTCGGTGCCGCCATAGCGCAGGGTGTGCGGGCTGTCCCAGAACAGTGCGTCCAGCACCTCCACGCGGTTGTGCACCAGGGCATCTTCGTAGCGGTCGAACACGGCCTGCACTTCGGCCAAAACATCGGGCAGGTTGATGGCGTAGTCCATGGGTACCTTTCAGAGATGGGCGACCGGGGCGCGGCACACGCCTGCGGCCTCGAGCACGGCGGCGGCGCGCAGCACCAGGTCTTCGCGCCAGGGCGCGGCAATCACCTGCACGCCGATGGGCAGATGCGGCAGTTGCGGGTCCATGCCCCACACCGGCACGGCGCACACCGGCAGGCCGATGCAGGAGATGGGCTGGGTCAGCACGCCCATGTTGGGGCGCAGCGGCAGGTCGCGGCCATTCAGGTCCAGCCGCTCGGTGCCCAAAGGGGTGGCGGCGCAGGGCGTGGCGGGGGCCAGCAGCAGGTCGTACTGTTCAAACACCTGGGCGGCGGCCTGGGCGTAGCGCCGGCGCACCCGCTGGGCGCGGGCCACCCAGGCGGCAGGTATCAGCGCTCCGGCCAGAAAGCGGTCGCGCGACAGGGGTTCAAAGTCTTGCGGGCGGCGGCGCAGGTTGTCCAGGTGCAGGGCTGCGCTTTCGGAGTTGGTGAGCAGGAAGGCGGCAGCACGGCCCGCCTCGACCCAGGGCAACTCCACCGTGTCGTGCGCGCCCAACGCCTGCGCCACGGCGGCCACGGCAGCGCGGGCGGGGGGCAAGGCGTTGTCAAAGAAGTAGCCGCCCAGCACGCCAATGCGCAAACCGGCAATGCCCAGGTCCAGCTCATTCACTACCGTTTCTGTAGCACGTTGTGCGCATCCAGCGTCCACAAACGGGCTATTTTCTTCAAACCCTTGCATCGCGTCATAGGCCAGGGCCAGGTCGCGCACGCTGCGGGCAAACGGGCCCAGGTGGTCCAGAGTGGTGACAAACGGGAAGCTGCCGGTGCGCGGCAAGCGGCCAAACGTGGGCTTGAGGCCGAAGACGCCGCACAGCGACGAGGGCACGCGGATGGAGCCATTGGTGTCCGAGCCCAGCGCCAACGGCACCTGCCCCGCCGCCACGGCCGCGCCCGAGCCGCCCGAGGAGCCGCCTGCGGTACGGGCCAGGTCGTGCGGGTTGTGGCAGGCGCCTTCATGGGTGTTTTCGGTGGTGAAGCCATAGGCGTATTCGTCCATGTTCAGCGCGCCGACCAGGATGGCCCCTGCGGCTTCCATGCGTTGCACCAGCAGGCCGTCGGCCGTGGCGGGGGCGCTGTCGCGCTCGATCCTGGAGCCCGCCAGCGTGCGCAACCCGGCAATGTCGAACAGGTTCTTGACCGCGAAGGGCACACCCAACAAAGGCAGTGCGGGCTGGCTGCCTTCTGCCAGGCCCGCGTCGATCTGCGCGGCACGTTGCAGAGCCCGGACTTGCACCACATCGGTGAAGGCATTGACGCGGCTGTCGGTGGCGGCGATGCGGTCCAGGCAGGCCTGCACCAGTTGCGTGGCCGTCACCTCGCGGGCCGCCACGGCGCGGGCCATGCGGGATGCGTCCAGCGGCCACCAGTCGGCGGTCATGGCTTGCTCCGAGAGGATGCGGGGGAGACGGGGATGAAGGCCATGGGCGACTCGTCGTGCACGGTTAGGGGCGCGGCCTGCACGATGTCGGCAAAGCCCGCGGCCAGCGCAAAGTAGCGCAGCACGCCGGGGCGGGATTCGCCCAGCGACAGGCCGATGGCGGCCGCCGCCGCATCCACGTAGGTTTCCAGCTCTTGTTCGGTCATTTCTGCAACTCCCCTTGGACATAGGCACGCCATCCGCCCCAGTGGCTGATGTCCCGCGCCCCCGCCAGCGCCTGCGGCTCGCAGATGAAGCCCTGCACGCTGCTGCCGTCGGCCAGCGCCAGGGTGCCAATGCCTAAAGGCGCGGGAATCAAAGCCACGAAAGAACCGTAGTGGGCCACGGGCATCTCCCACACCTCCACGGCAATGCCTATGCCCTGGCCGGGCGCGACGCGCAGCAGACCGGGCTTGGGCGGCACGGTGCCGGGCAAGGCAAACAGCTGGTAGTCCGGCGCGGTGGTGGTGCTGGCGACCAGGCGCGCCTGGCGTTCGGTCAACTGGCTGTTCAAGGGCATACCGGACAGATGCGCGCCGACCACGGCCACCCGGACCACCGCCTGCGGCCGGAGACCCGGCAGCGCCTGCAGTTCGGGCAAAGGCCACTCCAGCGCGCCCTGCAGCATGCCGCTGGCGTGGTGGTAGCGTTGGCCCAGCGCGGCCAGTTGCCAGTCGCTGCCGCAGGGGCCGATCAGCGTGATGCCAAACGGCAAGCCGTCGGCGCGCAGGCTGCTGGGCACCGCGATGGCGGCGTAGTCCAGCAGATTGACGAAGTTGGTGTACGCGCCCAGGTTGCGGTTGAGCACCACCGGGTCGGTCTGCATCTGCGCAATGGTGTAGTGCGTGGGCGCGGTGGGCACCAGCAGCACGTCGATGCCGTCCCACATGGCGGCGGCCTGTTGGCCATAGGCCCGCAAACGCACCTGGGCATCCACCAGATCGGCGGCGCTGTAGGCCCGCCCACTGGCGAGGATGCTGCGCACCGGCTCGATGACCTCGGCCTCGTGGGCGTCGAAGAAACGGCGCACGGCGGCGTAGCGCTCGGCCACCAGTGCGCTGTCGTACAGCAGCGCGGCAGCGGCGGCCAGCGGGGCGTAGGCAATGGTGACGGGTGTGCCGCCCAGGTCGCAGAGCCTCTGGATCGCCTGCTGGAAGGCCGCTTCGGCCGCCCTATCGCCGAAAAAAGCCAGGGTGTCGGGTACCCCAAAGCGAAACTGCGCAGGAAAAGGGCTGCTGGCCAAAGCCAATGGCCGAGAAAACGGGTCCAGCGGGTCGTAGCCCATGGCCGCCTGCAGCACCTGGGCGGCGGTGCCCACGCTGCGGGCGAAGATGGACACGCAGTCCACGCTTTGCGCCGCAGGCAGCACCCCCCGAGCGCTGACCAGGCCCTTGGACGGCTTGATGCCGACGATGTTGTTCAGCCCGGCGGGCACGCGGCCCGACCCAGCGGTGTCGGTGCCCAGCGCAAAGTCCACCTGCCCGGTGGCCACCACATAGGCCGAACCCGCGCTGGAGCCGCCCGACACGTAGGCGGGGTTGAAGGCATTGGGCACCGCGCCATAGGGCGAGCGTGTGCCGTTGAGGCCGCAGGCAAACTGGTCCAGATTGGTCTTGCCCAGCAGCGATGCACCGGCTTGCAGCAGCTTGTGCACCACACCGGCATGCGCCGTGGGTTGATAGGCAAAGGCCGGGCAAGCGGCGGTGGTGGGCAGGCCCAGCACGTCGATGTTGTCCTTGACCGCGAAGCGCAAACCCGCCAAAGGGCCGTGCGTCGCCCCCACGATGGGCGCGTCAGCGCGTGACAGCCAGGCTGCAGCAGCGGTACCGCTGAGCGGTGATTCAGTTTGCACCATGTTGAAACATCCCATCTTGTATCCAAGACGAGATGCAAACAGTGTGCCAACTTGCGAGGGGTGCTAGCGGGCGCGAGCTGCCCAGTTCGGCACCATGCCTGCGGCTCCCTGCCGATTTTGGGCAGCCCTGGTTAAAATCGCGGGTTGCCTACCTGCCTGGTAGCGCCCCGTTTTGCTCTGGAAACCACCTTGTCTTACGCCTCCGAAACCCGCCGCCGCCGCACGTTTGCGATCATTTCCCACCCGGATGCGGGTAAAACCACGCTGACCGAAAAGCTGCTGCTGTTCTCGGGCGCGATCCAGATTGCGGGCTCGGTGAAAGCGCGCAAGGCTACTCGGCACGCCACCAGCGACTGGATGGAGATTGAAAAGCAGCGCGGTATCTCGGTGGCCTCGTCGGTCATGCAGATGCTGTACCGCGACCACGTGATCAACCTGCTCGACACGCCCGGCCACAAAGACTTCTCGGAAGACACCTACCGCGTGCTGACCGCGGTGGACTCGGCCCTGATGGTGATCGACGCGGCCAACGGCGTGGAAGCACAAACCCGCCGCCTGATCGAGGTCTGCCGCCAGCGCGATACGCCCATCATCACCTTCGTCAACAAGATGGACCGCGAAGTGCGCGAGCCACTGGACATCCTGGACGAGATCGAACGCGAACTCGGCATGCCCTGCGTGCCCATGACCTGGCCGGTGGGCCAGGGCAAGAGCTTTGGCGGCATCATGAACCTGCGCACCCAGACCATGACGGTGTTCGACTCGGGCAAGGAACGCCTGCCGCAAGAGTTTGAAACCATCGCCCTGGACAACCGCGCCGAACTGCTCAAGCGTTTTGGGGCCGAATTTGAATCGGCCGAGCAAAGCATGGAACTGGCCGCCGGGGCCTCCCCTGCCTGGGACCTGCAGGCCTTTTTGGCGGGTAAGCAAACCCCCGTGTTTTTTGGCTCCGGGGTGAACAACTTCGGGGTGATGGAAGTGCTGGACGCGCTGGTCGACCTAGCCCCGCCGCCCCAGCCGCGCACCAGCACCACGCTGGTAAACCGCCAGCCGGTGGTCAAAGAGATCCAGCCCGAAGACAAGGCCTTTGCCGGTGTGGTGTTCAAGGTGCAGGCCAATATGGACCCGGCACACCGCGACCGTATCGCCTTTGTGCGCATGGCCTCGGGCAAGTACACGCCCGGCATGAAGCTGCGCGTGCAGCGCACCGCCAAAGAGCTGCGCCCCACCAGCGTGGTGACCTTTCTGAGCCAGCGCCGCGAAGCAGTGGACGAGGCCTATGCGGGCGACATCATCGGCTTTACCACCCACGGCGGCGTGCAGTTGGGCGACACAATTACCGACGGTGCCAGCCTGCAGTTCACCGGCCTGCCCTTCTTTGCGCCCGAGCTGTTCATGACCGTGATCTTGAAGAACCCGCTGCGCACCAAGCAGTTGCAGCAGGGCCTGGCCCAGCTGGGCGAAGAAGGGGCCATCCAGGTGTTCCGCCCCAATGTGGGCGGGCCGATGCTGCTGGGTGCCGTGGGCCAGTTGCAGTTTGAAGTGGTGCAGCACCGCCTGAAGTCTGAATACGACGCCGACGTGCGGCTGGAAGGCTGCCAGTACACCGGTGCGCGCTGGATCACCGCCGACACCCCTGCAGAGCTGCGCGCCTTCACCGATGCCTACCCCATGCGCATGGCCAACGACGCGGCAGAGACGCTGGCCTACCTGTGCACCTCGCCCTACGACGTGCGGCTGGCGCAAGAGCGTTTCCCGAAGATCCACTTCCACCCGCTACGCGAGCACGCGGGCCTGGCGCTGCAAAACGCGGGCTGAACAGAATTGCTACAAAAAGTGAGCTTTGCCGCTAGCCACTACGGAGCATTGGCCGTTTTTGTCATTGCCTGCTGGGGTTTGGGACGCACGGCCATCCACAGCCTGCTGCAAGAATCGAAGGTAGACCCGTGGATGGGGCATGCGCTGTCTACCACCTTGGGCTTGGGGATTTTCATCTGTGCGTTGCAATGGCTAGGGGTCGCTGGTGCACTAAAGGCTCCATGGATATACAGCCTGCTCATTCTCGGCGCGTTATGCGCGGCTGCGCCGTTACAGGCGGTCTTTAAGAAATCCATCGATGCAGGAATGCCATCCTGGCGTGCGCTGGCGTTCCACCGCGGTGGAGCCGCGGTTGCAGTCATCCTGGTCGGCTGTTTTGTGCTGCTCGACCCCCTCAAACCTCCGCATGAGTGGGATGAACTGGCTTACCACCTTCCCCATGCCCAGCAATGGGCGCAAAGCGGCCATCTACAACCCAACGAATGGCTGCGTTACCCCTGGTTTCCGTATAACTACGACTTGCTTTATGCCGGCAGCCTTGTGGTGCTGGACGATATCGCTCCCCACCTGCTGCACGCGCTGGCAGGTTGGACCATTGCATTGATGGTGTTTCGTCTGGGGGTGCGCTATGCATCTACTTTAGAGGCATGCCTCGCCAGCATCCTATGGCTGCGCTTGTCGCGGGCCGAATTTAGCAATGCATACGTTGACATGGGGGTCACCCTGTTCGTGCTGGCAGCGTGCATCGCGCTTCAATATTGGTTCGAGAATCCCGAGCAGCGCCGTTGGCTGGCGCTGTCGGCGTTTGTGATGGGCTTAGCGGTCGGCTCCAAATACCAGGCCCTGAGCTTTCTCCCGCTGTTCGGTTGTGCGGTGCTATGGCGAGATCGGCGGGCCAGCACCATTGCAATGGCAAGTCTATGCCTCTTGGTTCCCTGCTTGTATTGGTATGCCCGCAACACATGGATGACGGGTGATCCGTTCAACCCTTTGGGCGGGAAGATCTTTGGCTTCACCGACTGGAACCTTGCCGACTATGAATACCAGTTTGCCGATATCCGACGCGTTTATGGCTGGCCCCACGGCGCATTCTGGGCCGCCTTATTAGCCCCCTGCCTGCCGTCGTTGCGCCAAATCAATGGTTTGCGGGCCGCTATGGTGTTCTGCATCTATGCAACGCTCGTGTGGGCCGGAACCTCCCACTACCCACGTTATTTGATGCCAGCCTACCCACTATTGGCGCTGCTGGCGGTCTGTGTATGGTGCCAGTTGCTGCAGGGTGCTCTGCATTTTCTTGGCGGCACGGCATGGCATAGGCTGAACCCATCGACACACAACCGCATCCAGAGCGGGGGGTGGGCTGTACTACTGGCGGTTTTGACGCTTGCCTGCTTTGACAGTGTCGCCCGTAAATGGCCCCAGTTGGCGACAACACCGGAGGCGCGCCAAGCCTTTTTGCAACGCACGGCCTTGCTTACCTATGGCGACACCCTGGCATATTTAAATACACATGACATGGGGAAGATTTACCAAAGCGGCATGGAAGGCGCTCTTTACTATGCCCCCCAGCCGATATGGGGCGACTCTTTTGGCCCCTGGCGCAACCAGGACTTTCTACGCCTGGAGCCCAAAGCACTCGCGGCCAAACTGACACGGCAACAGTTCAATACACTGGTATTGCATAGCCCTTCTTACCGCAGCCTGGTATCAAGTCCCGATTTTCCGCAGTATTTTTCAGAAGCCCACCGCACAGAAAATTACTCGATCTACCGCGTCATCGGTAACTCGCCATGAATAACGCCTCACCAGAGCCACGTATCGCCGTGCTCATCCCGTGCTACAACGAGGCCATCGCCATTGCCCGCGTCATCCGAGACTTTCAAGCGAGTTTGCCGCAGGCCCACATCCATGTGTTTGACAATAACTCCACCGATGAAACTGCCGAGGTCGCAGAGAGACATGGAGCCATGGTGACGCACGTAGCGTTGCGCGGCAAAGGCAATGTCGTACGACGCATGTTTGCCGATGTGGACGCAGATATCTACCTCATGGTGGATGGAGATGCGACTTATGACGCGACTCAAGCCCCTCGCATGGTGGCCTTATTGCGAGAACGCATGTTGGACATGGTCGTAGGTTGCCGTGTGGATGACCGCCACAACCAAGCCACATACCGCCCAGGACATCGCCTTGGCAACCAATTACTGACGGGTTCAGTGCTTCGGATTTTTGGGGGGCAATTCACCGACATGCTGTCTGGCTACCGCGTGTTTTCTCGCCGTTACGTGAAATCATTCCCAGCGGTAGCACAAGGCTTTGAAACCGAAACCGAACTTACGGTTCATGCCTTGGAACTGCGCATGCCCTATGCGGAGGTTCCCACCGCCTACCAATCCCGACCGGTGGGCTCGGAAAGCAAACTCTCGACATTCCGTGACGGCTGGCGTATTTTGAAAACGATTCTGCAACTTTTCATCAGCGAACGGCCACTGGCTTTTTTCGCTACTGCAGCAGCCGTTTTAGCCACAGTGTCCATCATGCTGGCCATTCCCCTGGCGCTTACATACTTCCACACCGGTCTGGTCCCGCGCTTACCCACCGCGGTATTGGCCACCGGTGGCATGGTTAGTGCTCTGTTGTCACTAGTCTGTGGTGCCGTGCTCAACACCGTCACCATTGGAAGGCAAGAAATGAAGCACCTGGTATATCTCAGCATCCCTCCAAGCCACAGTGCTTCACACGCATGAAGCCCTCGCCCCAGTTTTTGCGCTTTTGCGTGGTTGGCGTCGTCGGCCTGGGTGTGGACATGGCGGTTCTGTATGCCACGGCCTGGGCCTTGGGCTGGTATGGGGCGCGGGTGCTGTCGTTTACGGCGGCGGCCACTGCCACCTGGTGGCTGAACCGGCGTTTCACCTTCCAGGCCGAGGGGACCGGCAGCACATCGGCCGGGCAACAGTACCTGCGCTACATGGTGTCAATGCTGGGCGGGGCGGTGCTGAACTATGCGGCCTATGTGGCCACGCTGCACTGGATCGACCTGCCCGGCAAGGCGGCGCTAGGCGTGGCCTTGGGTAGCTGCGCGGGCCTGCTGTCCAACTACCTGACGGCCCGGCACCTGGTGTTCAAGCAAAAGCATCAGGCCTGACGCTCCACTTCCAGCGTCGAATCGCAGCCGATGCCCGCCGCCACCCAGCGCCGGGCCCAGCGGCCCAGCAGAGGAGCCGCCCAACGCCAGCGCGGACCCAGCACCTCGGCGGGTTGGGCGATGGCACCACACAGATAACGGGCCTGCGCACCGTCCCAACGCAAAGCCGCACACGCTCCCGTGCGGCGCCCCGACAACAGGATGCCTAGCGGGCATGGAGCCGACAGGCAGCACACGCCGCAGCCGTTGCAGGGCGCGCCCACGGCGGGTTTGGCCGGGGCGGAGGGGTGGATATGGAGCACCTGCCAGTCGTGGGCAGAGGGATGGGGCATGCGCCATTGTGGCCCCAAGACATTTGCTACAGATAAAGTAGCTTCTTACGCTTATGGAATAAGCGCTAGAGGCACAAAAGACCCCTATTTTCAGAAACTGGCCTTCAGTGCCTGGTACAGCGCGCCAAAGCGCTGGTAGCGCGCGGCCACGGCGGCGGGCTGGGCCACCGGCTCGAAGCGCTGCGCTACGGGCGGGCTCAGGCAGACATTGGCCTCCACGCCACCATCGGCCAGCCAGGCCAGACGGGCCGCGCCCAGGGCACCACCGGTGGCGCCGCCCTCTTGCGTGACCAGCGGCACACCCAGGGTGTTGGCCAGCTCTTGCGACCACCAAGCGCTGCGGGCACCGCCACCCACCACCGACAGCGCGCCGATCGGCTGGTCGGTGGCCAGGGTACGCCAGCCATCGCACAGGCCGAAGTTCACGCCCTCCACCACCGCATAAGCGATGGCCGCCGTGTCGTGGCTGTGGGTCAGGCCGAAGAGCACGCCCTGGGCGTTCGGGTTGTTGTGCGGCGAACGCTCGCCCGACAGGTAGGGCAAAAACAGCGGTGCGTTGGCGCGCGCGCTGGGCGACACCTGGGCGGCTGCGGCCAGCAGCGCGGCTTCGTTGTCATAGCGCAGCAGCTTGGTAGCCCAGCTCACCGCACTGGCGGCCGACAGCATCACCGACATCTGGTGCCAGCGGTTCGGCAAGGCATGGCAAAACGCGTGCACCGCCTGCGCCGGGTTGGGCCGGAACGTGTCGGTGGCCAGAAACACCACACCCGAGGTGCCCAGCGACACAAACCCCTGCCCTGGCGACACCACGCCCATGCCCACGGCGCTGGCGGCGTTGTCACCGCCACCACCGGCGACCGGCAGACCGGCCCGCAGCCCCCAGCGGATGGCAATGTTGGCCGACAAACCGGCGGAAACTTCACTGCCCTCAACCACGCGGGGCATGTGCGATTCGCTCAAGCCGCAGGCCGCCAGCAGCTTGGGCGACCAGGCGCGTGCGCCCACGTCCAGCCACAGGGTGCCGGAGGCGTCGGAGCAGTCGGTCACGGCCTCACCAGTCAACAGCAGGCGCAGATAGTCTTTGGGCAACAGCACGCGGGCGGTTTGCTTAAATATTTCGGGTTCATGCTCGCGCAGCCACCACAGCTTGGGCGCGGTAAAACCGGGCATGGCCAGGTTGCCGGTGATAGCGGCCACCTCGGGCACGGCTTCGGTCAGGGCTACGCAGGCCGCACCGCTGCGGCCATCGTTCCACAGAATCGCCGGGCGCAGCACCTTGTCTTGCGCGTCCAGCAGCACCGCACCGTGCATCTGGCCCGACAGGCCGATGGCCCGCACGGCTGACAAATCGGCCCGGTGGCTGGCGGCCAGCTGGTCCATCACCGATTCCAGCGCGCGCCACCAGCTGTGCGGGTCTTGTTCGGACCATAGGGGCTGGGGTTGCTGCACGGTGAGCTGCGCATGTGCCACCGCCACCACACGGTGGTCGTCGGCCAGCAGCAGGGCTTTGAGTTCGGAGGTGCCGAGATCGAGTCCTAAATACATGGGGGGTCTTTTCAGTTCTTGTTGCCAAATCTTGCTTCGGCCTGGCGGCGGAAGTCTTTGGGAGTCATGCCTTTGATTTGCATGAAACGGCGGTTGAAATTGGCGACGTTGTTGAAGCCCACGTCGTAGCAGACGTTGTTGATGTAGCGGTCGGTTTCCATCAGCAGCTGGCAGGCGCGGTTGATGCGCAGGCGGTTCACGAAGTCGGTGAAGGTGTTGCCGGTGGCGCGGCGGAAGTAGCGGGAGAACTGGCTCTCGGTCATGTTGACGCGGGATGCCACTTCGGCCATGGTGAACTGGTCGGCGCTGTGCTCGGTGAGGTAGCTGACAACCCCACTGATCTGCGCCAGCGAGGCATCGTCGTCAAAGCTTTGCATTTGCACCGTGGACAGCAGCCGGTAGTCGGTGCATCCAGCCAACTGGTCCAACAAAATCAGGAATTCGCCGTACCGGGCCATGCCATGGCTGTTTTTGATGCGCACCAGGGCATCGCGCGCGATGTCGCTCATGTCGAAAAATTCAATGCCATGGCGGGCCCGCTCCAGCAGGGGCAGCACGCTGTGCAGTTCGCCCACTTCGGCTCCGGCCTGGCGCAGTGGGGCTTCTGAAAATTGCAGCACCATGTCGCGCAGATGGACCACTTCGTCGGAGCCATCGCTGCTGATCCAGTTGTGCGGCAGGCGCGGTCCGGTAAGTACCAGATTGCCGGGCTCGAAGTGGCCAATGTAGTCGCCCACAAACAGCTTGCCCCTGGTCTCGACGATGAGGTGCAGCTCGCACTCCTCGTGCTGGTGCCAGCGCACCAGTGGCGTGGGAATGCCGTGCTCCAGATAGCGCAGACTGCCGGGCATCTCCAGCGGCTCGTAACCCAGTGTCAAATGGCGGCCCAGGTCGTGTTCCAGCTCTGGTTCGCGGTCGCGTTGTCGCACGCTGGCCATGGTGATCTCCTTGTGAACCTGTGACAGTACCACCATCGCTGCTCAGGCATGGATGGTGGTGGTCTGCAGGCTCAAACTTTCAACATGAACTGCTGCACCTGGGCGCTGGCTTTGTGCAGCGCTGCGACCAGGCGCGGATCGCCCGCCAGCTCGGCCCAGAACGGCACGTTGGCGGCCAGCGCCACCACCGGGTCGGGGGCATCGCACATGGCATGGGCCACGGCGGGGTCCATCGCCTGGTCCTGGTAGACATACGACAGTTCACCCCGGTGCCAACGCTGCAAAAAGGCAAGGAACAGCGCGGGCAGAACAGCCACCGCGTCGATACTGCGGCCCTGGGCCAGGCACTCGCGCACAGTGGGTGCGATGAAGCCAGGCATCTTGGAGAAACCGTCGGCAGCCACGCGCTGGTTGGTGTCCAGAATGGCGGCGTTGCCAAAGCGGTCCAGCACCACGTCGCGGTAGGCGGGCAGGTCCAGCGGGCAGGGGTGCTCGGGCGTATCCAGGCACGGGATCACGTCAGAGGTGACGTAGTCATAAGCCATCTTGCGAATGCGTGCGTCGTGCGTGCCCTCGTGGATATAGGTGTAGCCCGCCAGCGTACCGGCCCAGGCAATGCAGCTGTGGGTGGCGTTGAGCAGGCGGATCTTGGCCTCTTCAAAAGCCGCAACCGAATCCACCATCTGCACGCCCACGGTTTCCCATGCGGGGCGGCCGTTGCAGAAGTTGTCTTCGATCACCCACTGGATGAACGACTCGCCCATGATGGCGGCACCGTCGTCCCAGCCGGTGGCGGCCAGCACGCGGCCCCGCAGCTCGGGCGCGGGGCGCGGCGTGATGCGGTCCACCATGGCGTTGGGGCAGGTGGTGTTGGCCAGCACCCAGGCGTGCAAGGCGGTGTCGCCGACCAACTGGATGAAGGACAGCAGTCCCTTGCGTACGCGGTCGCCGTTGTGGCGCAGGTTGTCGCAGTTCAGCAGCGTGACCTTGCCGCCGCCGCTGGCCATGCGCGCACGCAGGATGGCGGTGAGTGCGGCGTAGATGCAGCTGCCGGGCTGGCCTTGCTTGGCGCGCTCCAGATCGACGGCCAGATCGGGCGAACCCAGGTCCAACTGGTCGTTGGCATCCAGGTAGTAACCGGCTTCGGTGACGGTGAACGAGATGATGCGGGTGTTGGCATCGGCCCCCACCTGGATCAAACCGGCCAGGTCGGGCGTATACGGCACGATCTGGCGGATGGACTCGATGCGCTCGTAGCTGCGCTCGTCGGTGGGGGTGACGGTTTCCAGTGTGTAGGCACCGCCCTGGGCGGCCAGCGCAGCCATGGTGTCAACCATGTCGGGGCGGGTATTGCCCCCGGCCAGCGACCATTGGGTATCGCCCGTAGCACGCAGCTTGTGCATGTAAACGGCCTGGTGGGCGCGGTGGAACGAGCCCACGCCCAGATGCAGCATGACGTAGTGGGTAGCAGACATTTTGGGCAACTCCTCAGGACAGCGCGACCGTGCGGCCCGCACTGTCAAAGCAATGCAGGGTGTTCAGGTCGAACTCCAGCGTGACCGGGTCGCCGATCTGCAGGTTGGTGCGCTCGGCCTGGCGGGAGATCATTTGCGTGCCCATCACGTCCACGTGGATCAGGGTGTCGGCCCCCAGGGCTTCGATCAGCTCCACCTTGCCGGGCACACCGGCGCTGCCCACGGGTAGAACCTTCACGCCTTCGGGGCGCACGCCGATCAGGCCGTCCTTGGGCACCCGGCCCGCCGCCTGGCCGGCCAGTGCACCAAACTGCGACAGCTGGGCGGCCTTGACGATATTCATCGACGGCATGCCGATGAACTGCGCCACGAACTGGTTGGCGGGCTTGTCGTACAGCTCCAGCGGTGCGCCGACTTGCTCGATGGCACCGTCGCGCAGCACCACCACGCGGTCGGCCAGGGTCATGGCTTCCACCTGGTCGTGGGTCACGTAGATGGTGGTCACACCCAGGGCGCGGTGCAGCTTGTGGATTTCGACACGGGTCTGGCCACGCAGGGCGGCATCCAGGTTGGACAGGGGTTCGTCGAACAAGAAGATCTTGGGTGCCCGCACGATGGCGCGGCCAATGGCCACACGCTGGCGCTGGCCACCCGAGAGCTCTTTGGGGGTGCGCTTGAGGTAGGCGGTGAGGTTGAGCTTGTCGGCGGCGGCCTCGACCTTTTTCTTGATCTCGTCCGGGGCCACCTTGGCCAGCTTGAGGGCGAAGGACATGTTGTCGAACACCGTCATGTGCGGGTACAGGGCGTAGCTCTGGAACACCATGGCCAGCTCGCGCTGGCTGGACGGCAGGTGGGTGATGTCCCGTCCGTCGACATGCAGGGTGCCGCCGTCGGTGGTTTCCAGCCCGGCGATCATGCGCAGCAGGGTGGACTTGCCGCAGCCCGAGGGGCCGACGAAAACGATGAACTCGTTTTTATTGATATCGAGGTTGATACCTTTGATGGCGCGGTGCTCGCCAAAGAATTTTTCAACACCGCGGAGTTGCAGAAAAGACATGATCGAATCCTTAATAGACTGACAAATATTCAAAGACAGAACGCAACGCTCCCTTCCAGCGATACCGAGGAACCGGCTTTGCCGGGCCTCTGGTATCGCCCCCTGCAAGGGGGTTGGAGGAAACGCGAAGCGTGTAGCCTGGGGGTGTTCTCTATTTCACGGCGCCGAAGGTAAGACCTTGGACGAGTTGTTTCTGGCTGAACCAGCCAAACACAATGATGGGTCCAATGGCCATCAGCGAGGCGGCCGACAGCTTGGCCCAGAACAGGCCTTCAGGGCTGGAGTACGAGGCGATCAGCGAAGCCAGCGTACCGGCGTTGGCCGAGGTCAGGTTGAGGGCCCAGAAGGCTTCGTTCCACGACAGCACCAGGCACAGCAGACCGGTGGAGGCAATGCCGCCCATGGTGAGTGGCAGGATCACGTGCTGGAACTCTTCCCACACGGTGGCACCGTCGAGACGCACAGCTTCCAGAATGTCCTTGGGGACTTCCTTGAAGGCGCTGAACAGCATCCAGACCATGATCGGCAGGTTGGACAGGGTGAACACGATGACCAGGGCGGTCAGCGAGTCCAGCATGCCGACGGTCTGCGCCATCACGTACACCGGCACCAGGGCGCCCACGGCGGGCATCATCTTGGTCGACAGCATCCACAGCAGGATGTCGCGGGTCTTCTTGGTGGGGAAGAAGGCCATCGAGTAGGCGGCGGGTACCGCAATCAGAATGCCCAGAATGGTCGAACCCAGGCTGGTGATCAGCGAGTTGCGGGCAAACAGCAAGTAGTTGCTGCGCTCTTGCACTTCGGCAAAGCTGGACAGCGTGGGCGAGAAGAACAGGTGCCCGGCGATGGCCTGGCCTTCGGTCTTGAACGCGGTGATGCCGACCCAGAACAGCGGGAAGAACAGGAACAGCGCAATGCCCCAGGAGAACACGGTGCGCCACAGCGGAAATGGTACTTTTTTCATCATGATAGGGGTCCCCTTCAGTCCAGGTTCTTGCCAACGAGCTTGACCAGGAACACCGAGGCGATGTTGGCCAAAATGACCGCAAACAAGGCTCCGGAAGAGGCCACACCCACGTCAAAGTTCATCAGCGCCTGCTTGAAGATCAAGAAAGCCAGGTTGGTGCTGTCGTTGCCGGGGCCGCCACCGGTGGTGGTGAAGATTTCGGCAAACACGCTCAGCAAGAAGATCATTTCGATCATCACCACCACCGCGATGGAGCGGCCCATGTGGGGCAGTACCAGGTAGTAGAACTTGTCCAGGCCGGTGGCGCCGTCCATGCCGGCGGCATCCATCTGCTCGCGGTCCAGCGACTGCAGCGAGGTAATGAAGATCAGGCAGGCAAACGGCAGCCATTGCCACGACAGCATGATGATCACCGACAGCAGCGGGAAGTCGGTCATCCAATCAATGGGCGTGAGGCCAAAGAACTGCCAAACATGCGCCATCACCCCGTAAATCGGGTTCATCATCATGTGCTTCCACAGCAGTGCGTTCACTGTGGGCATGACGAAGAAGGGCGAAATCAGCAGCACGCGCACGATACCCTGGCCTGGGAACGGCTCGTTCACCAGCACCGCCAGGCCCACGCCCAGCACCACGGTAATCACGACGACCGAGCCCAGCAATTGCAGGGTGTGCATCACCGACGGCCAGAAGTCGGGATCGGACATGAAGTAGCGGAAGTTCTCGAGGCCCACGAAACCGGTTTCGTCGGGCTGCATCAGGTTGTAGTGGATGACGGAGAAATACAGCGTCATCACCAGTGGAACTATCATCCACAGAAAGAGCGTGACGATGGAGGGAGCCATCAGTGCACGGGGAAGAAATCGACTCATGGTAGTAGCTTTCAAGAGCGAGCCCGCAACCCCGACATCCCCAGGAGGAGCCATGGTCGAAGCCCATTTTTCGGGTTACCTGCGGTCCAGCGGAACGAAGTTGGCGGTCTGAAAACCATCAGCCGACAACCCCGCCAGGCGTACACAGCGCAAGCCGGTCCATGGGGCAGTGGGGGGTAGCCGCCGGGGCCGCTACCCTTCCACGCACCCGGTCAGAGCCTTACTTCTTGTAGTAACCGCCCTTGGTCATTTCACGTTCGGCCGCGGTTTGCGAGGTCTTCAGCGCCGCATCGACCGTGACCTTGCCCGACAAAGCCGCGCTCATTTGCTGGCCTACAGCGATACCGATGGCTTGGAACTCAGGGATGGCAGCGTACTGCACACCCACGTACGGCGACTTGGGCAAAGTGCTGTCGTTGGGGTTGGCGCTGTTGATGGCCTTGAGCTCTTCGGTGGCGAATTTGGCCACTTTCTGGAACTCGGGGTTGGCGTAGGTGGACTTGCGGGTGCCGGTGGGCACTGCGTTCCAGCCTTCTTCTTTGGCCACCAGGTTCACGTAGTCCTTGGAGGTGGCCCAGGTGATGAACTTCTGTGCTTCCGCTGGCTTCTTGCTGGACGCAGGCACGGCCAGGTTCCACGACCACAGCCAGTTGGAACCCTTGGCGGTCACAGCCTGGGGCGCCTGGGTGAAAGCCATCTTGTCAGCCACTTTGGACTGCTTGGGATCGCTCACGAACGAAGCTGCGATGGTGGCATCGATCCACACGCCGCACTTGCCTTCGTTCATCAAAGCCAGGTTTTCGTTGAAGCTGTTGGCCGAAGCGCCGGGGGGGCCGTACTTCTTCATCAGGTCGACGTACTGGTTGATGGCATCGTGCCAAGGCTTGGTGTCGATTTGTGGCTTCCAGGCCATGTCAAACCACTGACCGCCGTAGGTGTTGACCATGGTGCTCAGGAAAGCCATGTTGTCGCCCCAGCCTGGCTTGCCGCGCAGGCACAGACCATACACGCCCTTGGCTGGGTCGTTGATCTTGGCCACGATGTTGGCCATTTCTGCCCAGGTGGGGTTGGCTGGCATGGTCAGACCGGCCGCCTTGACCAGGTCGGCACGGTACATGGTCATCGAGCTTTCGCCATAGAACGGCGCTGCGTACAGCTTGCCTTCCATGGACAGGCCGTTGCGGATGGCGGGCAGCATGTCGTCCACGTCATAGGCCGCATCGGTCACGATGGGAGCCAACCAGCCCTTTTTGGACCAGATAGGTGCTTCGTATAGACCAATGGTCATCACGTCAAACTGGCCGCCCTTGGTGGCGATGTCGGTGGTAACGCGCTGGCGCAGCACGGCTTCTTCCATCGTCACCCACTTGACTGTGATGCCGGGGTTCGCGGCTTCAAAGTGCTTGGTCAGCTTTTGCATCGTGATCATGTGGCCGTTGTTCACGGTGGCAATGACCAATTCCGTGGCAGCAAATGCGCTGGCGGAAGCGAACATCGCAGTGACAAGGGCAGCGCAGTATTTCAATTTCATGGAGTGTCTCCTGGGGTTTTAGACGAATTCCGCAAGCACATGCGATGCACTTGATCGGTGCCGCTATCGTAGGAGTGCGCCCGTGCAAACAACAATACCCAAAAGGCTAGTTCTTGTACTTTGATGCGATAGAAGTCTAGTAAAAACCCTTATTCCATAGATAAAAGTATCTGTATTTAAGGGTTAGGGCGGATGCCTCCCCCGCTGCCGCAGGCTTGCCGCGTGCTGGCCGTACTGGGTATGGGTTTGCGGTGCCCATAAAAAAAAGCCCCCGCAAGCCCTGGCAAGGGTCTGCGGAGGCCGGGATTGGGATTTACAAACGGCTCAGCAGCTCGGCTTTTTTGGTCGCAAACTCTTGCGGGGTCAGGATGCCCTTGGCCTGCAAAGAAGCCAGTTTTTCGATGCTGGCAAACACGTCGCCTGCGTTGGCGGAACCGACGTTGTTGTTGCTGTAGCTGCTGTCGTTGTTGCCAGTGAAAGCCGGAGCCTGCAGGGGCGCAGGCGCGGGCGTTGGCGCGGGAGCCATGCCGTTGATGCTGACCACGGGCAACTGCGACAGGTTCACGTAGCCGTACTGGCTGCTGAACTGGGGCGCATAGCCACTGCTTTGCTGCGACACGCCACCGATGCTGTGGTCCAGGGTGTCGTACACAGTGACCTGGCCGCCCAAGTCGATCGCCAGGCGATGGGCTTGCGCAAAGTAAGCGTAGCGCATGTCATTTTGGCCGCCGGTGCTATTGGGGAAACGCAAGTCTGCGCCCCACCAGTCGGGTGGCGCGGGGGCAAACAGGCTATTGCCATCGCCCGAACCATAGGAGGCGTTAGAGCCGTTGTATTGGGTGCTGCCGTTCTGGCTTTGGCTCTGGAAACTGCCGCTGCGCAGCAGGTCGGGCTGGTTGCTGATCAGGCGGGCCAGCTCTCCGCACAGGTTGTCGACCCGGCCTTTGAGATAGCCGTTGAACATGTCGCCAATCATGGTCATGCCGCCCGCCATCCACTGCCCGCCGCCGCCAAATTCCGGGTGGTTGAACTGGGCCATGCTGCCATTGCCGTTGATGACCGACTCCAGCATGGATTCCACCGCGTTGGTGCTAAAACCCTGGCGCTGGGCAATTTCGTTGACGGCCTGCTGGCCTGCGGGGGAGAGTTGGCGCATATAAGTAACCTGAAAAGAGTGCAACAGTGGAAACCACTAAGGAGATCACTCTACCAGTCCGGGCGTGAAATAGGGTGTATAAAAGTCCACGGCCTCATGCCCTCTGGGCATAACCCTCCAACACATTGACGGTATTCGTGCCCAGCGCGTTCACCGCGTATCCGCCCTCAAACACAAACACCGTGGGCAGGCCGGTAGCCGCCAGGTCTTCGCCCACGCGGAAATAGTCCTCGCTGCGCAGCTGAAAGCCCGAAATCGGGTCGCCCTCAAACGTATCCAACCCCAGCGACACCACCAGGGCCTGCGCACCGCTCAGCGCAATCCGCTGCAGTGCCAGGGCCAGCGCCTCGCGCCAGCGCGCAAAGCCGGTGCCGCGCGGCAAGGGCAGATTCAGGTTCGCCCCCAGCCCCGCGCCCTGCCCTGTCTCATCCGCGTAGCCCAGGTAAAAAGGGTATTCGGTGTGCGGGTCGCCGTGCACGCTGGCAAAGAATACGTCGGCACGGTCGTAAAAGATGGCCTGGGTGCCGTTGCCGTGGTGGTAGTCGATATCCAGCACCGCCACCTTGGCCATACCCGCGTCGCGCAGCGCCTGGGCGGCAATGGCCGCGTTGTTCAAAAAGCAGTAGCCGCCGAAAAAGTCGGCCCCGGCATGGTGGCCCGGCGGGCGGCTCAGCGAAAACGCGCTGCGCGCACCACCGCTAACCATTTGCGCGGCCGTCACTGCACAGCAGGCCCCGGCGTAGGCCGCAGCCCAGGTGCCCGAGGTCAGCGGTGTGCCCGCGTCCATTGAGAACAGCCCCATGCGTGCCGAAAAGTTGGCGGGCAGCACATCGCTGCGAAAGCTGCGCACCGGCCATACCGAAGGCAGCGCATCGCGCTCGGCATTGGCCGGGTCCAACGCCACCCATTCGGCCCAGGCCCCGGCCAGAAAATCGAGGTAGCGCGGGCTGTGGATGCGCTCCAGGGGAGCCAACCCGCAGTCCTGCGGTGCCAGCACCTCGCCGAGTTGGCGGCGCTGCAACTCTTGCAGCACATCGTCGGCCCGGGCGGGCACCTCGAAGCAAGGGACCAGTTGGCCCCGGAACATTTCCAGCTTGCCCTGGTGCAGGGCGTGGTGGTGGTTATAGACGGTAATCATGCGGGGTTTCTTTCCATGCCAAAGAGCCCAAAGTATGCCGCCAGGCCGCTGAAATAGCTTTGCTTTATCGCACCGCACAGGGCTACCATGCGCAATGAAAAGCGCATTTAAGGGCCTCAAATGGGTACGATCATCTCCACACACGCACTAGACAGCACAGACCGCACTATTTTGCGACTCCTGCAAAAAGACGGCACGCTGTCCACGCCGCAGTTGGCGGAGCAGGTCGCCCTCAGCGTCACGCCCTGCTGGCGCAGGCTCAAGCGCCTGGAAGACGCGGGCTTTATCACCGGCTACCAGGCCAACCTGGACCGCCGCAAACTCGGGCTGGACATATTGGCTTTTGTGCAACTGACCTTCGGCGTGGTTACCGGCGCATCGGTGCAACACTTTGAAGAAGCCATCCAGCAGCGCCCCGAGGTACTCAGCTGCCACAAGGTCACCGGCCAGGCCGACTACCTATTGCAGGTGGTCGCACCCAGCCTGGATGCTTACAGCGACTTCGTGGAAACCGTGCTGCGCAGCATGCCGGGGGTCAGCCTAATCCACTCCAGCCTGGCACTGCGGCAGGTCA